>JAABRA010000055.1 GCA_011391155.1 Burkholderiales bacterium | reverse complement strand
CCAATCGCCCCCTGGCCCGCCAGCCGCGAACTCAGCACCACCATGGCCTGGATGGACGACGAACCCTTGATCGCCGGGCGGATCTATTGGGTCCTGCAAGGCCATCGCTGGGTCAAGGCCCGGATCAAGCGCATCGTCCACCGGGTGGACATCAACACGCTCGAAGCGACGGAAGCCACGCAGTTGGAGCCCAACGCCATCGGCCATGTCGAACTGACGCTGCAGGAGCCGCTGCCGACGACCGCCTTCACGCGCTCGCGCGTGCTGGGTTCACTGATCCTGGTGGATACCGCCTCGCACAAGACCTCGGGTGCGGCGCTTGTGAATTGAGCAAAATCAAGCAACCCTTTGACCGGCAAGGCTACGCTAAGGGCCTTGCCGGCGGATTGCCAATAAAATCAAGGGTTTTCACGCGAAGCCGCTGCTGCGGCTTTTGCGTTTACCCACTCCTACTGCTCCCAAAATGACCCATACCGTCACCGAAGCCTGCATCAAGTGCAAGTACACCGATTGCGTCGACGTCTGCCCTGTGGACTGTTTCCGCGAAGGCCCCAATTTCCTGACGATCGATCCCGATGAATGCATCGACTGCGCGGTGTGCATCCCCGAGTGCCCGGTGAACGCGATCTACGCCGAAGAGGATGTGCCCAAGGACCAGCAGCACATGACCCAGCTCAACGCGGATCTGGCCAAATTGCCGACGTGGAAGAGCATCACCAAGCGCAAGGCGCCGCTGCCCGATGCCGATGACTGGAAAGACGTGACCGGCAAGCTCCCGATGCTGGTTCGATAAAGACGCATGGAGCCCCAACTGAACCCACGCGTGATGGAGACTGCCAAAGCCCATGACGGCCCGATCGAAGCCGACGCCGTCATCATCGGTGCCGGCCCGGTCGGCCTGTTCCAGGTGTTTGAGCTCGGTTTGCTGGAGATCAAGGCCCACGTCATCGACTCGCTGGCCTACCCTGGCGGCCAGCCAGTGGAGCTGTACCCCGACAAGCCCATCTATGACATCCCGGCGGTGCCGGTCTGCACCGGCCAGGAGCTGACGGACGCGCTGCTCAAGCAGATCGAACCCTTTGGCGCGACGTTTCATCTCGGCCAGGAAGTCACCACGGTTCAGAAACAGGACGACGGCCGCTTCTTCGTGGCCACTTCAAAAGGCACGACCTTACTGACCAAGACCATCTTCATCGCTGCGGGCGTGGGTGCATTCCAGCCGCGCACGCTGAAAGTCGATGGCCTCGAAAAGTATGACGGCACCCAGCTTTTCTACCGCGTGCGTCACCCGGCCGATTTCGCCGGCAAGAACCTGGTGATCGTCGGAGGGGGAGATTCGGCGCTGGACTGGGCGCTGGACTTCGTTGCCGAGGGCCCGCACAAGGCGGAGAGCGTGATCCTGATCCACCGCCGCGATGGATTCAAGGCGGCCCCGGCCAACGTGGCGAGGATGCGGGCGCTGTGTGAAGCCTTTGAGATGCAGTTCATCGTCGGCCAGGTTACCGGCTACGAGGAAAAGGACGGCAAGCTCACCGGCGCCAAGGTCACGGGTGCAGACGGCGTGACGCGCGTGGTCCCGCTGGATGTACTGCTGGTCTTTTTCGGCCTGAGTCCCAAGCTCGGTCCGATTGCCCAGTGGAGCCTCGTGATCGAGCGCAAGCAACTCGTGGTGGATACGGAGAAGTTCTCCACCAGTATCCCCGGCATCTTTGCGGTCGGCGACATCAATACCTATCCCGGCAAGAAGAAGCTGATTTTGTGCGGCTTCCATGAATGCGCGCTGGCGGCCTTCGGCGCCGTGCCCTTCATCTTCCCGGAAAAGAAAGTGTTCCTGCAGTACACCACCACCAGCCCGAAGCTGCACAAGGTGCTGGGCGTCGAATCCCCCGTATTCGATTGAGCGGCTACTGCGCAGGCAGCTGGCGTGGTTGCGCCGCCTCGCTACGCCGAGCATCCGCGAACGACAGCCCGCCGGCCAGCGGGCTTTTTCTTTGGCTTTACAATTCGCTCCGCACTCGCAGGAGTGCATTCGCTAGGGGTGTTGCTGCCGCAGGGCAGCGACTGAGAAAGTCCCTTTGAACCTGATTGAGGTAATCCTCGCGCAGGGAAGCAAGCTTACCGACGGCACCTTTTCATCTCCCGGTGCGCCAACGTCCCAGCAAGCCGACCTGCCATAACGTTGAAGGTAACGTCGTGGCACATCCAGAGCCAATTTTCAAACAAAAAAGCACCATTCCCAGCGTGGAATGGTCATTGTTTGCTATGTTTTTCATTGCAACCAACGTGTCTGCCCAGACCACGTCAGCGTCGGCCGCTGAGGCGAGCCTAAAGCCGGTGACCGTGAATGAACGCACCGCCGCGCCGCAGGCCGACGTCACCGGCTTCGCCGACATTCCGCTGGCACGCAGCCCGTTCGCGGTGACGGTGGTGAATTCGCAGACCATCGAGGAGATCGGCGCTTTGCGCCTGGCGGATCTGTTCGCGCTCGATGCCTCGCTGTCCGATGCCTACAACGCCGTGGGGTACTGGGATTTCGTGACCATCCGCGGCTTTGTCATCGACCAGACCTACAACTACCGCCGCGACGGGCTGCCGATCAGCGCCGAGACCTCGATCCCGCTGGAAAACAAGGAGCGTGTGGAGTTCCTGAAAGGCACCAGCGGCATCCAGGCTGGCACCAGCGCGCCTGGCGGCCTCGTGAACTTTGTCGTCAAACGTCCCACCGTCAATGAGCTGCGTGCCCTGCGCCTGGAGACCACCAGCGAGGGCGGCCTGCTCGGACACCTGGAGCTGGGCGGCCGGTTCGGTGAGGATCGCCGTTTTGGCTACCGCCTCAATGCAGTTGCCGCAGACGTCCAGAGTTACGTGCCGGACGCCAATGGCAAGCGGCAATTGCTGGCGCTGGCCATGGACTGGCGTGTTTCGCGTGACACCTTGATCGAGGGCGAGTTCGAATTCTCCCGCCTGAAGCAGCCCAGCGTGCCGGGTCTGAGCCTGCTGGGCAATGCCCTGCCCCCAGCCAACCCCTTCATCAACATCAACAGCCAGCCCTGGTCGCAACCTAATCAGTTGGACAATTTCACCGGCAGCGTGGGCATCCAGCAGGCGATCAATGGCCAGTGGCGCTGGCAAGGGCAACTGGGCACGCAGCGCCTGAAAAGCGACGACCGGCTGGCCTACCCCTTCGGCTGCTATGACGCCGGATCGGGCGCCTACTATGCCGACCGCTATTGCCCAAATGGCGACTTCGACCTGTACGACTACCGCAGCAACAACGAGCGCCGCCAGACGCAGTCTGCCCTGCTCAAGGTCGTCGGTGACGTCAGTACGGGGTCGGTGCGCCATAACCTGTCTTTTGGCCTGCAGGGCGCCCGCTTCCGGGAAACTGGCGAACCCCAGGCCGATAACAACGCAGCGGTGGGCACCGGCAACCTTTTCACCCTGCCCGTGCTGCCCCAGGATCCGACTTTCCAGGACCCCTACACCACCCGCACCGAGCGCAGCACCGAGTTCTTCGCCTTCGACGCGATCCAGTGGACACCGGCCTTGCAGACCTGGCTGGGCGTGCGTCACTCGATCCTGCATCGCGAGAGCGTGCGCACGGATGGCAGCCAAGGCACCGCCTATGACCGCTCCATCACCACGCCCTGGCTCGCCGCCACCTGGCAACTGGATCCAGCAACCATGGTTTACGCCAGCTATGGCGAGGGCGTTGAATCGGTCGTGGCACCGGGCCGCAGCCGCTACACCAACGCCGGCCAGCCGCTGCCCGCACTCAAGAGCCGGCAGACGGAGATCGGCCTCAAGGGCAATGGGGAGACCCTGCAGTGGAACGCCACCTGGTTCAATATCGAGCGCCCGCTCTGGGGCGACGCAGGCACCTGCGACCTTGCCGGCACCTGCAACCGCCAGTTCGACGGGTCGGTGCGCAACCAGGGCGTGGAACTCGGCGCCGGCCTGACCAGCGGCCCCTGGAAACTGGGCGCCAGCGCCACCTGGCTGCAGGCCGAGCGCCAGGATGCGGTGATTGACCCCGCGCTCAACGGCAAGCGTCCGACCAACGTCCCCGCGTTGACGCTGCGCGCCAACGGCAGCTACCGTGTGGCGGCCGTGCCGGGCCTGAGCCTGCTGGGCACCGTCTCCTACGAGGGTGATCGCACCGTATTGCCCGATGAGTCCATTGTGCTGCCGGCCTGGACCCGCCTGGACGCCGGGGTGCGCTACGACACGCGCCTGAGGGGCGTGAGCACCACCTGGAGCCTCACGGTGAACAACCTGACAGACCGGCGTTACCTCAAGGAATCCCCCTACCAGTTCGGCCACGTTTACATCTTCCCGGGCGCTCCGCGGACGCTGCAACTGGCCGTTCAGACCGCGTTCTGACGATTTTTTCCAGGAATCTCATCCCCCATGGCGCCGAGGCCAGAAAAGCCGGAAATTTGACGCTATAATCTGAGGCTTGTTCCTCGATAGCTCAGTCGGTAGAGCGCCGGACTGTTAATCCGTAGGTCCCTGGTTCGAGCCCAGGTCGAGGAGCCAAAAACAAGAAACGAATCAAGCACCTGGTGAGAAATCGCCGGGTGCTTTTTCATGCCTGGATGCGTGAATGGCCGGCCTGGCGCTTCGTGTATTGGTTCCGTTGCACTTTCTGCCGATATCACGCTCTTGTCCTCCGGCCCTCCCCAGCCAGCACGGATAATCCGCCGGATGAGAATCAACCTGGTCACGCCGTTCGCGGAGAAAGATGCCGTGAAGGCCCTGGGCGCACGCTGGGACGCCACCCGGAAGGTTTGGTACGTCGTGGACGTGGCAGACCTCACGCCGTTCATGCGATGGATTCCAGACATGGATGCGGCTCTGCAAAGTCCAGCAACCGGGACTGCCCGGGTTAAGGCACACCCCCAAAAGCCTCAACCGCAACAGTCTCAGGGAGTCAGCACGCGACCCCTGATCGAAATCCCGCACTGTGGATGCAATGTGCTGCCCTGGGAAGATTGCGAGCACACAGCCGTTCGGTGATCTCGATGATCGGCAACGGCAGACGCCTTATCGTTTTCGCAAGATCATCTGCTCCGCTTTGAGGGTGGTCTCGAATTTCGACAAGAAGCTCTGCCCCAACAAGGCGTCACCCATCGGATGCCCGACCAGGCCCACGCCGATCCTGACCGCGGAAATATCGAGCGGTCCGACAGAGACCGGCACGTCAGAAATGATCCGTCCGTGCAAGTCACCATTGGCCGTTCTGAACACGGTCGGCTCACCATCGCCAAGTCCGGCGCCACGGGCGAATTGTTCACTGACCGTGACCAGCGATGCGCCGGTGTCCACGAGGAAGTTGACGGGCCGTCCGTTGACCGAGCCAAGAGCGTAAAAGTGTCCGTCCCTTGATCTCGGAATGACCAGGTCTCCGGAGGCAGACACGATGACCGGCTTGGGCTTGAGGTAGTGATTCATGGCGACGTACAACAGGCCCATGACCGCCAGCCAGAAGACCAGAATTCCAGCGGGCCCCCACTTGAGGCCTCTCGAAAGACCATTCGATGGCGAACGGGCATCGGGTCGTGAATCGGCAGTCCGGCCTTCTTTTCTGGCAGGCGCCTTTTGCGCCTCCATCGACCAATCTCTGTCTTTCAAGCCCATTTATGGTTCCTCGATGATGTCTGGCGACGAGCCACTACAGAAAATCATAGGGCCGCTCGCCGCGTTGGGCTGGATACGGGCCGGCCTGCGGTGTATGGCACGGCCGCGTTTATCGCTGCGATCCCGATCGTCCTTTGCCTTTACCGGCGCGAAGAACCGCGACGAGACCGCGAAGGTTTTCCCTGACGGCCCCGGTCCATCATGTCAGCGTGCGCGCCCGACTTCCGGAGCATTCAACGCGCCAGGGCGGCAAGCTCGACGCCGATCATGGCAGCGAGCCGGGCATTGTTCAACACCAGCTGGATGTTGGCCGCCAGACTGTCTCCCCCGGTGAGTTCGTTGACCCGCGTCAGCAGGAATGGGGTGACGGCTTTGCCGGTGACTCCGCGCTGGTGGGCTTCCTGCAATGCCAGTTCGATCACATGGTCGATCACAGGCCCCGGCATGGCGAATGCTTCAGGTATCGGGTTCGCGATGACCATTCCACCGACCAGCCCCATGCCCCACTTTGCATGCAGCACGCCGGCAATCTCCGCTGCATGATTGAGGCGGTAGTCGACGGGAAATCCACTGTCCTGGGTATAAAAGCCCGGAAGCCGATCAGTCCCATAGCCCACCACAGGCACCCCGAGGGTTTCCAGGTACTCCAGCGTGAGGCGGATATCCAGAATCGACTTGACGCCAGCGCATACGACCGCCACCGCCGTCCTTGACAACTCCTGAAGGTCCGCAGAAATGTCCAGGCTTTGTGGAGCATCACGATGCACCCCACCAATTCCGCCAGTCGCAAACAGGCGCACACCCGCCATGGCCGCGATGATCATGGTTGACGCCACGGTGGTCGCTCCCGTCTGCCCCGCTGCAACGATCAATGGAATGTCACGCCGGCTGACTTTGGTGACGTTTGGTCCGCTGCGTCCAAGGGCTTCGATATCAGCCGGACTCAACCCGGCCTTGAGCCGTCCGCGCATGATCGCGATCGTGGCCGGCACTGCGCCTTGAGCCCTGACCGCAGCCTCTACCCCCAAGGCTGTGGCCACGTTCGCGGGATACGGCATGCCGTGCGAAATGATCGTTGATTCAAGCGCGACCACGGCAAGCCCGCTGTCCAACGCGCGCTGAACCTCAGGGGAGATGTCAAGAAAGGCGGCTGGAGACACGGGGCAGCATCAAGAATGCCAAAAAGGACCAGCCCGTTGAGCGCCGGCTACGGTTCAGGGCAAGGTGACGCCCAGCGTCAGCATCATCCCGGCGCCGCCAAACAGCACGAGCTCGCTGCAGACCCGGTTAAAACAATAACCCATCGACGGGAGAATGGCTGGTGCGACGCCTGAACTGTTGAAGGGAATCTTGTCTTTGTATTGACCCTTGTATCCGTGCAGCGCGCCGGCAGTAATCTTGAAGTAGAGAGGTTGCAAGCCTTCAAACGGCCGCACCAGCCAGCCTCCATAGACGTATTGCGAGGATTGGCCAAACGAATTGTCGAACAGGGCGGCGCCGGCGAGCCACTGTCCGGAGGCGGCGAAACTGTTGAAGCGCCATTCGGCATTCACCAATTTCTGATTGTTGACATGATCGGGGCTGGGGGAAAAGTGCCGCGTTGCCACACTGGTCTGCAAATAGAAACGGTCCGTGCGCCAGGGTTCACGCGCCGACCACGGCGAGGACTCGGCGGCGGGAGCGACAGGCGCTGGCGTCTGCGCGATGGACGGTGCAACACTTGCGCTGCCCATAACCAGGGCCATTCCGCAGGCCGCGAGCCTTCCCGCCCCGGAAACACCACCACGCTGCCTGCACTGCCAATTGCCCTGATTCATGACACCCATGAAAGTCACCCAAAAAAGTTTGAGCCTACCACGGGAACGCCTGCCGTCTCTGGGAGTGCCCCGTGGAGCGACGAAGTGCCTGCCGGCGAACGCACAGTTGAAAAGATAAACTGACAGGGTCGTCCAAAGAAATATGGCTCTCGCTTCACCTCGACGCCATTGCCCGGAGTCCATGCAAAATTCTCAACCGGCTCCTGCGAGCCTGCCTTGGCTGGAGCCCGGAGATAACTTTCCGGAGCCCTCACAGGCGTGGGGGAGGTCTGACCCCGCGCCGGGACTGCTGGCGGGAGGCGGGGCACTTGACGAGGCCACACTCGTTCGCGCCTATTCAGCAGGTATTTTCCCGTGGTTCAGCGACGGCCAGCCCATTCTGTGGTGGAGCCCTGACCCACGAATGGTCCTGCACGTGGAGGACTTCACCGTGCACCGTTCGCTTCGCAAGACGCTGAAGCGCTTTGCGGCCAACTTACGCTGCGACGTTCGCATGGATACGGCATTCGACAGAGTGATAACGGCCTGCGCAGATACCGGGGCCCGCCAAACGGGGACCTGGATTGTGCCGGAGATGATCTCGGCTTACCGACGGATGCACAGCGCCGGTTGGGCCCACAGCGTTGAAACCTGGATCAACGGAGAACTGGTGGGCGGCCTTTATTGCGTGGCCATCGGTCACGCTGTTTTCGGAGAATCGATGTTCAGTCGTATCCCGGATGCCTCCAAGATCGCACTGGCAGGTCTTGTCGCATTCTGCCGCCACAACGGAATCAGGATGGTGGATTGCCAACAAAATACGGCCCATCTGGCGTCACTTGGTGCCCGGGAAATACCGCGCCCCCGATTTATGGGTCATATTCGGGAAGCCTCTGCCTTGCCCGGTCCAGAATGGCGATTTGACGCCAGGTACTGGGTCGAAATCCTTGACCGCAAGAGCCCTTTCGCGTGACCCATCTCAAAGACCTCCCTCTTCAGACCCTGCAGTTCTATGCCACGGCAGCCTATCCGTGCAGCTACCTCAGCGGCAGGATGGCCCGATCGCAGGTCGCCACCCCGAGCCACCTGATCCACAATGACGCGTACTCCGGTTTGGTCCTCGAAGGTTTTCGACGCAGCGGCATGTTCACGTACAGGCCCTATTGCGATGGCTGTCAGGCCTGCGTGCCGCTGCGAATACCTGCGGCCGGATTTCAGCCAGACCGCAGCCAGAGGCGCACCTGGAAACGTCACCAGTCGCTGCAGGCCAGGGTCCTCAAGCTGTGCTTCGTACCAGAGCACTATCAGCTTTACCTGCGTTACCAGAACAGCCGGCATGCTGGGGGCGGAATGGATCACGACAGCATCGATCAGTACACGCAGTTTCTGCTGCAAAGCCGGGTGAACTCGCGCCTGGTGGAGTTTCGCGAACCACGGGTGGACGGGGTGCCGGGCACGCTGAAGATGGTATCCATCCTGGACGTCCTCAGCGACGGCTTGTCCGCGGTTTACACGTTCTACGAGCCCGATGGACAGGCGAGTTACGGCACCTACAGCGTCCTCTGGCAGATTGAGCAGGTGCGCCATCTGGGTCTGGCGCACCTTTACCTTGGGTATTGGATCGGCGAGAGCGGGAAGATGAACTACAAGGCACGTTTCAGACCGGCTGAAGTGCTTCAAGCGGGTCAATGGATTCCCCATGCTGAAAATCGCACACACCAGCACTCTTCTGCAATGTGAAATACTGCATTTCACCAGATAAAATCTGGCGAACTACCTTACTTTTGCTCCTATGCGAAAAACAGAACCCGGCGTCACCGTCACCCCGACCATTCAGGTCATCGAACGCATGTTCGCACTGATTGATGTGCTTGCTTCGCGGGAAGAGGCCATTTCCCTCAAGGAAATCAGCGCGAAGACCGGACTGCATCCGTCGACAACCCACCGAATCCTCAATGATCTGGCGACAGGCCGTTTTGTCGACCGGCCAGAGGCCGGCAGCTACCGGCTGGGCATGCGCCTGCTGGAACTCGGAAATCTTGTGAAAAGTCGGCTCAACGTGCGTGACGCAGCGCTTGTTCCCATGCGTGAACTCCACAACCTGACGCAGCAACCGGTGAATTTGAGTATGCGCCAAGGTGATGAAATCGTCTATGTTGAACGCGCTTACAGTGAGCGATCCGGCATGCAGGTGGTGCGCGCCATTGGTGGACGGGCGCCGCTTCACCTGACCTCTGTGGGAAAACTGTTTCTGGCGGCGGATGACCCGCAAAGAGTGCGTGCTTATGCAACACGCACCGGCCTTGCAGGGCATACCCGGAACAGCATCACGCAGCTTTCCGAGCTGGAACGAGAACTATCCAAGGCACGCCAATATGGCATTGCACGAGACAACGAAGAACTGGAACTCGGGGTACGTTGCATGGCTGCCGGCATCTACGACGATCAGGGGAAGCTGGTCGCCGGGCTGTCCATATCAGCGCCAGCCGACCGGTTGGACGAAAGCTGGCTGAACAAGCTTCAGGCTACCGCCAACGAAATCTCAAGGGCACTTGGGAACAAGTTTGCCTCAAACACCTGAATTTCAGCTGCTTACCTGCCGCACCTCGATCGCGGGAGCCGGGGAGCTTTCGATCCACCGGCGAACGCGTTCCGCATCCGCCAAGCGGCTGAACTTACCCGATGAGTCCAGAAAAACCATGATCAGCTTGCGCCCGGCTACTTTGGCCTGCATGACGAGACACTGCCCAGCCTCCGAAATGTAGCCTGTCTTTTGCAGGCCGATGTCCCAGGACGGGCTTTTCACCAACCGATTGGTATTGTTGAATTGCAGGGTTCGATTGCCGACCTCTACCTCATGTCCGGGTGACGTTGACAATTCGCGCAGTTTGGGATCGACATACGCAGCAGCCACCAGCGTGGCCAAATCCTTTGCGCTGGACTGGTTGCTGCTGGAAAGGCCGGTGGGTTCCGTGTAGCGCGTGTCTTTCATGCCTAGAGACTGGGCACGCGCGTTCATCACGCCAACGAAAGCTGCGAGGCCCCCAGGGTAGGTCCGGCCCAGGGCATGAGCAGCGCGGTTTTCGCTGGACATCAGCGCCAGGTGAAGCAGTTCACCACGGCTCAATTCAGTCCCCACCTTCAGACGAGATCGGCTGCCCTTTTCCGTGTCAACATCGTCTTGGCTGATGATGATCATTTCGTCCAGAGGCAATCTGGACTCTGTCACGATCAGGCCTGTCATCAGTTTGGTCAGGGACGCAATGGGCAGCACGGCCCGGTCGTTCTTGCTGAACAATATCTCGCGCGTCTCCTGATCAATGACCAGTGCAACGCTTGATTTGAGATCAAGGGGATCGTGGGCCCCGTGCAGGCCGGCGATCTGGCCAAAGGACGGTCTTGCCGGAACGGCGACCTGGATGACCGATCGACGCTTCTGCGCCACAACCACCTTCGCACTTCTGCGCTGGACCGCCACGACCTTTCTTGCGCCCGCATTCTTCCCCTTGGCAGCGCTTGTCGCAGACTTCGCGACTTGTTCCTTTTTGCGTGTGGCCGCTTCGGCGGGCACAGCCAGCAACGTCATCGTCATGAAACTGACAGCCAGCACTTTGAGCAATACATTCATGGTTTTATGGTGAGACAAGGACATCAGATGTGGCATGGCGGTACTCCAGGAAGCCAAGAGTGATCGCTGCAGTGTATCCAAATAGAAAAAGTCGCGCAATATCAAATACTTGCACGACTTTCCTAAAGTGCCAGGAAGATTATAGGTACTAACCCTAGCCTTGTGCAGCCACTCTGTCAGCTTTGCTCTGCAACTTGTTGAGGGCATGCAGATAAGCCTTGGCCGAGGCGACGACGATGTCGGGATCTGCGCCCACACCGTTGACCACGCGACCACTGTTCTGCAGGCGAACGGTCACCTCCCCCTGACTCTCGGTGGAGCCGCTGATGGCATTGACTGAATAGAGAACCATTTCGGCGCCACTTTTCACGTGGGTCTCAATGGCTTTCAACGAGGCATCGACGGGACCATTGCCATCGGATTCCCCTTTGACCTCTTTGCCATCCACCGTAAAAACAATGGTGGCATGAGGGCGCTCGCCAGTCTCGCTGTGCTGGGAAAGCGAGACAAAACCGTATTGCTCTTTCTCGTTGGTCACACTTTCATCACTGACCAGCGCCAGAATGTCTTCATCGAAGATTTCGCTCTTGCGATCGGCCAGTTCCTTGAACCGGGCAAACGCCGTGTTGATCTCTGACTCGCTGTCAAGGCTGACGCCCAGTTCTTGAAGACGCTGCTTGAAGGCATTGCGCCCGCTGAGCTTGCCCAGGACGATCTTGTTGGCGCTCCAGCCCACGTCTTCAGCGCGCATGATTTCGTAGGTGTCGCGCGCCTTCAGAACTCCGTCCTGATGAATGCCAGAGGCATGTGCAAAGGCATTGGCCCCCACAACCGCCTTGTTCGGCTGAACCACAAAGCCGGTCGTCTGGCTCACCATTCGGCTCGCGGCCAGAATGTGCTTCGTATCGATGCCCACGTCGAGATCAAAATAGTCCCTTCGCGTCTTCACCGCCATGACTACCTCTTCAAGGGAGCAGTTGCCGGCGCGCTCACCCAATCCGTTGATGGTGCACTCCACTTGTCGGGCTCCACCGATCTTCACACCGGCAAGGGAATTAGCTACCGCCATCCCGAGATCATTGTGGCAATGCACCGACCAAATGGCCTTGTCGGAGTTTGGAATACGCTCACGGAGGTTCTTGATGAAGTTGCCATACAACTCGGGAATGGCGTAACCCACGGTATCCGGCACGTTGATGGTGGTGGCTCCTTCCGCTATCACCGTTTCGAGCACCCGACAGAGAAAGTCTGGATCGGACCGGTACCCGTCCTCAGGGCTGAACTCAATGTCACCCATCAGATTGCGCGCAAAGCGGGTGGCCAGCCTTGCCTGCTCAAACACCTCATCAGGCGTCATGCGCAGTTTCTTTTCCATGTGCAGGGCGCTGGTGGCAAGGAACAGGTGCAGACGTCCGGAGTTGGCGGGCTTCAGGGCTTCCGCTGCGCGGGAAATATCCCTGTCATTCGCCCGCGCCAGAGAGCACACAGTGGAGTCCTTGATCGTCTCGGCGATGGCTTTGACGCACTCGAAGTCTCCGTTGGAGCTTGCCGCGAATCCTGCCTCGATCACATCAACGCGCAACCGCTCCAGCTGACGGGCAATCCGCAGCTTTTCGTCCCGGGTCATGGAGGCACCGGGGGACTGCTCGCCATCGCGCAAAGTGGTGTCGAAAATGATCAATTTGTCAGCCATTGGAAAACTCCTGTGTTATGAAAAACCCGCAACTTCTAAACCGGACGCACAAAGGAAAAGGCCCGTTGCGGATGCATACGGGCCTTTATGGAAATCGTGCGCGTACGCTACCGTCTCCGCCCGTTAGGGGGTAGCAGTAGCAGCGCCAGGGAAGTGAAGCTCATCCCTTTACTCTAGCACAACTCATCACCACACCATTCAGGGCACAGGAGTGGCCAGCTTCATTTATGCAGACCACGTTCGTCAGGCTCGTCAGTGGACATGCTGATGACACTGGTCTGGACGCCTTTGACCTTGCGCCACCCGTAAACGACATACCCACTGAAACCGTAAATCACAAAAACCAGAAACATGACCGTTGGCGGATCGATATTGATCACGGCAATGAGCAACGCGATCAACACAATCACCGCAAACGGAACACTGCGTTTCATGCTGATATCCTTGAAACTGTAGAACGGCACGTTCGTGACCATGGTCAGGCCCGCGTACAAGGCCAGACCAAACGTGATCCAAGGAACCGACACCCCCCACAAGGCGTCCGTGCCCTTGACACCCAGCTCCGTCATCAACCAGATGAACCCTGCAATCAAGGCAGCGGCGGCAGGAGACGGAAGCCCCTGAAAATACCGCTTGTCTACCACACCCGTATTGACGTTGAAACGCGCCAGGCGCAGAGCCGCACACGCACAGTAGACAAAGGCCGCAATCCAGCCCCATCGGCCCAACCCCTTCAGTGCCCAAATGTAGGAAATCAACGCCGGGGCTGCGCCAAAAGACACCATGTCCGACAACGAATCCATTTGCTCACCAAAGGCGCTTTGCGTGTTGGTCATCCGGGCCACCCGGCCGTCCAGGCTGTCCAGCACCATGGCACAAAAGACGCCTACCGCCGCCAAATCGAAGCGTCCGTTCACGGCCATGACGACCGCGTAAAAGCCACCAAACAACGCCGCGAGTGTGAACAGGTTGGGCAGGATATAGATTCCCTTGCGCCGCTTTCGCAGCATCACGCCTTCGTGCACAGTGCCGTCTGTTTTTGTCTCGTTATGCATAGATATGGTTTTAACCCAACGTCAAACGGCCGTATAGCGCTATCACTACATTCTTGAAGGCGCCTGCCAGAATAGGCTCTAAATCGCCAGCATCGGCGAAAATCGAGAAGACAAAGCCAACGCGCGATGTTGACCGCATTGAAGGCCTAACTGGAATGGTGACGCAAGTGTAAGCCGATCAATTCCGACGTCCATCAACAACAAGGGCCACCGAAGTGGCCCTTGCTATTCCTCCAAGGCAAGGCGTCAGTTGCGCGTCTGGTCCACCAGCTTGTTCTTGGCGATCCAGGGCATCATGGCGCGCAATTGAGCGCCCACCACTTCGATCTGGTGCTCGGCAGTGAGACGACGGCGCGCCGTCATGCTGGGGTAGCCGGTGCGGCCTTCCAGAATGAACATCTTGGCGTATTCGCCGGTCTGGATCCGCTTTAGTGCGTTGCGCATGGCTTCGCGGCTTTGCGCATTGATGACCTCAGGACCCGTCACGTACTCGCCGTACTCGGCATTGTTCGAGATCGAGTAGTTCATGTTGGCGATGCCGCCTTCGTAGATCAAGTCGACGATGAGCTTGAGCTCGTGCAGGCATTCGAAATAGGCCATCTCGGGCGCATAGCCCGCTTCGACCAGGGTTTCGTAACCCATCTTGACCAGTTCGACTGCGCCACCGCACAGCACAGCCTGCTCGCCGAACAGGTCGGTCTCGGTCTCTTCCTTGAAGTTGGTCTCAATGATGCCAGCCTTGCCGCCACCATTGGCCATGGCATAGCTCAGCGCCAGGTCCCGTGCCTTGCCCGACTTGTCCTGGTGCACTGCCACCAGATGCGGCACGCCGCCGCCCTGGGTATAGGTATTGCGCACCGTATGGCCAGGCGCTTTGGGGGCGACCATCCAGACGTCCAGGTCGGCGCGCGCCGTGACCTGGTTGTAGTGCACGTTGAAGCCGTGCGCAAAAGCCAGCGAGGCGCCCTGCTTGATATTGGGCTCGACGTTGTTCCGGTACACATCGGCAATCTGCTCATCAGGCAGCAGAATCATGACCACATCGGCAGCCTTCACCGCGTCATTGACTTCCAGCACGGTCAGGCCGGCCTTGCCGACCTTGTCCCAGGACGCGCCGCCCTTGCGCAGGCCGACGACGACTTTGACGCCGCTATCGTTGAGGTTCTGGGCATGGGCATGACCTTGCGAACCGTAGCCAATGATGGCCACCGTTTTGCCCTTGATCAGGCTCAGGTCACAGTCTTTGTCGTAGAAAACTTTCATGGTGTTACTCCAGTGGAATTAAGGAATGGATCCGTTCGTCGCGAGCCTGTCGAAGGGCTCTCGGCACCCCGGGGGACCGGGGCTTCGACAGGCACAGCCCGAACGGGCAAAGGCTGGGCCCTGAAAAGTTCAAATGCGCAGGATCCTCTCACCCCGGCCAATGCCGCTGGAACCTGTGCGCACGGTCTCAAGAATGGCACTGCGGTCGATGGCTTCGAGGAAGGCATCGTTCTTCGACTGGTCGCCTGTCAATTCGATGGTGTAGCTCTTCTCGGTCACATCAATGACGCGACCCCGGAAAATATCCGCCATGCGCTTCATCTCCTCACGCTCCTTGCCCACGGCGCGCACCTTGACCATCATCAACTCGCGCTCGGTATAGGCGCCTTCGGTCAGGTCAACAACCTTGACCACTTCAATGAGCCGGTTCAGGTGTTTGGTGATTTGCTCAATGACGTCGTCAGACCCGGTGGTCTGGATCGTCATACGGGAGAGGCTCGGATCCTCAGTCGGCGCAACCGTCAAGGATTCGATGTTGTACCCACGGGCCGAAAAAAGACCGACCACCCGGGAAAGCGCTCCCGGTTCGTTTTCCAGCAAAACTGCAATGATGTGTTTCATGATGAGATTCCTCTTTTCGCCGCCCTCCTCCGTGCACGGTAATGCGCGGGCTTGGCGGGCAATAGATTCGTCAAAAATTAGGTTGATCGGGGAGGGGAATGCCCGGACGAATTACGGCCGATCAATGCCCTCTTTGTCTCAGAGGTCTTCCGACCCCAGCAGCATCTCGGTAATACCCTTGCCGGCCTTCACCATCGGGAAAACGTTTTCCGTGGGATCCGTCCGGAAGTCCATGAACACCGTGCGGTCCTTGAGCTTGCGAGCCTCGCGCAGCGCGCCTTCCACATCCTGCGGACGTTCAATCAGCATGCCCACATGCCCATAGGCTTCCGCCAGCTTCACGAAATTGGGCAGCGCGTCCATGTAGCTGTGGCTGTAGCGGCCGGAGTACTCGATTTCCTGCCACTGGCGAACCATGCCGAGATACCGGTTGTTCAGCGCGACGATCTTGATCGGCGTGTTGTATTGCAGGCAGGTCGACAGCTCCTGGATACACATCTGCACCGACCCCTCGCCCGTGATGCAGAAAACTTCGCTTTCGGGCCGTGCCAGCTTGATGCCCATCGCGTAAGGAATGCCAACACCCATGGTGCCCAAGCCGCCTGAATTGATCCAGCGGCGTGGTTCATCGAACCGGTAATATTGGGCCGCCCACATCTGGTGTTGCCCGACATCCGAAGTGATGTAGGTGTCCGCGTCCTTGGTCATGTTCCAGAGCGTCTCCACCACGTACTGCGGCTTGATCACGTCTTTATTGCCGCGGTCGTAACTGAGGCAATCACGCTTGCGCCAGTCCTCGATGGTTTCCCACCACGCACCCAGCGCGTTGCTATCGGGCTTGAGCGACCCTTCGCGAATCATCGCTATCAATTCCGTCAGCACTTCCTTCACGTCACCGACGATCGGTACGTCCACCTTGACGCGCTTGGAGATGCTCGAAGGATCGATGTCGATGTGGATGATCTTGCGCTCGTTCTGCGCAAAGTGCTTTGGATTCCCGATCACCCGATCATCGAACCGTGCTCCGACCGCCAGCAACACGTCGCAGTTTTGCATTGCGTTGTTGGCTTCGACCGTGCCATGCATGCCCAACATGCCCAGGAACTTGCGGTCGGACGCCGGGTAGGCCCCCAGGCCCATCAGCGTATTGGTGCAGGGGTACCCCAGCATATTCACCAGCGTACGCAACTCCGGCGTGGCGTTACTCAACAGCACGCCGCCACCGGTGTAGATGTAAGGTCGCTTGGCCCCCATCAGTAGCTGCAAGGCCTTGCGGATCTGTCCGCCATGGCCCTTGCGGACCGGGTTGTACGAGCGCATCTCAATCGAATCTGGGTAGCCGCTGTAGCTCGTCTTGTTGAAAGACACATCCTTCGGGATGTCCACGACCACCGGCCCCGGTCGACCGGACCGCGCGATGTGAAACGCCTTCTTCATGACATCGGCCATGTGGCGCACATCCTTGACCAGAAAGTTGTGCTTGACAACGGGTCGCGTGATGCCCACGGTGTCACATTCCTGGAAGGCATCCAGGCCGATGGCGGCCGTTGGAACCTGCCCGGTGATGATCACCATCGGGATGCTGTCCATGTACGCCGTCGCAATGCCAGTCACCGCGTTGGTCACACCGGGACCCGAGGTTACCAGCGCCACACCCACGTCGCCGGTCGCCCGGGCGTAGCCATCGGCAGCGTGAACGGCCGCCTGCTCGTGGCGCACCAGCACATGCTGGATGGTGTCCTGCTTGTAGAAAGCATCGTAAATGTGGAGCACAGCACCGCCCGGGTAACCCCAGACGAACTTGACGCCTTCGGCCTGCAGGGCCTTGACCAGAATTTCCGCTCCGCGCAGTTCCTGAGAGACCCCGCCGGAAGATGCGGCAGCGGCAGATGCAATTTCAGCTTTTGTGATTTCCATGTTCAACCTTTGTGAATTTCTCTGACGAAAGACCTTGGGTGCCCCTTCGATTGACTCTTGTGGAGTTACGTCGGAACTTGAGGCCAGGGACATGGGCGTGCTGCTTGCTCCGCCGGACCGTGACCCGTTTGCTTTTAGTTTGGCAAGCAACATTATCGCACTGCAACATCAGCGATATCGAAAAGCTGCTGGAATTCCGCCCGCAGTGCCATAATCCGCGCCAAAACCGGCATGATCCCAGTGTCCGCATGACCGCGTGCTTCCGCCATGACACCTCACCATAGACCCTCACCGCCGACCCACCACCACGGTCGGAGACCCACTTGGCAACCGAACAAGAACTCAACGACTTTCTGAAAAGCGTCGAAAAGCGGGCTTTCAAGCGGTCGGTGTATCACGTTCGCAACGAGGAGGCTGCGCTTGATATTGTTCAGGACAGCATGATGAAACTGGCCGAGCACTACGGTGACAAGCCTGGCGAGGAACTGCCGATGCTGTTCCAGCGCATCCTGTCCAACTGCACGTTGGACTGGTTTCGCCGGCAAAAAACCCGCAATGCCCTTTTTTCCAATCTGAGCGACTTCGAATCAGCCTCCGAGGACGGCGATTTCGATCTGCTGGAAACTTTTTCGGGAACCGATGACTCCCAGCGCGTTGAAAGTGCAGAAGACAGCACTCGCCGCAAACAGATCTTCCACCAGATCGAAGCTGAAATAATGGAGCTGCCAGCACGTCAACGTGAAGCCTTCCTGATGCGTTACTGGGAGGAGATGGATGTCGCGGAGACAGCGGCTGCCATGGGCTGCTCGGAAGGCAGTGTAAAGACACACTGTTCGCGTGCGGTTCAAGCCCTCAGCAAGGCGCTGATGGCAAAAGGGATACAACCATGACTCATTCGCTCCAACATCACGCTGAAATCCTTCAGGATCGCTATGGCCTGAAGTTGGCAGCCCGTCTCTCGGCGGGCTCGCAAGAGTTGCCGCACGATATTTCCGAACGACTGCGCGTCGCACGGCTTCAGGCGGTGTCTCACCGCAAGGCGGTCCCGGTTGCGAAGATGCGACTCGCCTCAGGCGTCTCCGCCTCCGCTGGCGTCGCAGCGCTTTCAAACGGCGATGAAGGCTGGAACGCCTGGAGTCGCCTGGCCTCGATACTGCCGCTTGTGACGCTGGTTGTCGGACTGGTGGCGATCAACGTGATCCAGAACGAGGACCGGGCCAATGAAGTCGCTGAAGTCGACGCCGCCTTGCTCACCGACGATCTACCGCCGGCGGCTTACACCGATTCCGCTTTCATTCAATACCTCAAATCGGCCGGCAAACATTCCGCGCCCGAGTGATACAGGGACGGCACTGACGGATGAACACTGCGTCTCACTACGCTCGCCTCCTCGCAAGTGGTGCAATTGCCTTGCTGGCATCCTTCCCACCCACCTGGGCCCAGTCCGCGCCGCCCGCCAATGCACCCGTCGCGCCCAAGGTCGCGCCGATCGCCAGTTCATCCGTGCAACGATCTGCGGCAGCACAAGCTGCACCCCTTAAGGCCTGGAACGAGCTCTCCATGGCGGAACAAATGGCGCTCAAACCGCTGGCCGCAAGCTGGAACGGCATCGACGAGGCCCAAAAGCGAAAATGGCTGGCCGTGTCGAAGAATTTCGCCTCGATGCCCCCTGCCGAACAAGCCCGGCTCCATAGCCGGATGAGCGAATGGGTGGCCTTGAGCCCCAAGCAACGCACACAGGCGCGCCTGAACTTCGCCGAAACCACCAAGGTTCCCAAAGACGAGAAACTCGCAAAGTGGCAGGCTTATCAGGCTTTGACACCTGAAGAAAAAAACAAACTCGCCGCCAGCGCAGCGCCCCTGGCGACAGGCGCCGCCCCGGCGGTGAAACCCGTGCCGGCGCAAAAGCTGGCAACACCGATGAATGCAAAGCCGCCACGCGGCGGTGCTTCGGGTGCGGCAAACGGACCGAAACAGGTGGACCGGAACACCCTGCTCCCCCGCAAACCCGCCAGCGCATCTTGACCCGGTCTCTTCTGGCACGCTCCACAAATCATGAGTGCACCCACAGCGCCTCCGGATTCCAGGCATCCTGAATCGGGCCCTTCCCCCGTCCTGAGCCTGGTCGCACCGGGCCTGGTTCGACGCATGGCCTGCTGGATGTACGAAGGCATGCTGATGTTTGGGGTCGTCTTTATCGCAGGCTACCTCTTCGGCACGCTGAGTCAGACCCGCCATGCGCTCGACAACCGGCATCCCTTGCAGGCGTTCCTGTTCGTGGTCTTCGGTATTTACTTCACCTGGTTCTGGGCCCGTGGTCAAACCCTGGCCATGAAAACCTGGAATATCCGGCTGGTAGACCGCAGGGGCCGGCCTGTGACCCAGATCCGCGCCTTTTTCCGGTATCTCCTGAGCTGGTTGTGGTTCTTGCCACCCCTGGCGGCGCTGGCGCCTTTCGGCCTGACGGGCGGCGAGTCCGTCGTTATCATTCTGGGCTGGGTGGCCGTCTGGGCGGTGCTGAGCCGCTTCCACCCGGAGCAGCAGTTCTGGCACGATGCACTGGCCGGAACCCGCCTGGTCACATCGCCGCCGCTCAAGCGCTGACTGTCGAAACCGCCGGCATCGTCGGCGACAATGTGACCCGTCGAGACATGGTGAGACCCGAAAATCCCAGGCGCCTGCTCCGCAATCCGTGCAGCGGCACCTAAACCCCTCAAATCCCCGAGCATCCGTTCATGATTCCAGCATTTTCCGTTTGTGTGTACTGCGGCTCCAAACCCGGGGCCACGCCCGATTTCGCGGCCACGGCCAGAACGGTCGGCCACTGGATCGGCTCGCGAGGCGGTCAACTGGTCTACGGCGGCGGCAGGAACGGCCTGATGGGCATCGTGGCGAATGCCACGATGGACGCGGGTGGCCGGGTAATCGGCGTCATCCCCAAGGCGCTGGTCGAAAAGGAGTGGGCCAACCATGCCTGCAGCGAACTGCGGGTCGTGGACACCATGCATGAGCGCAAACGACTGATGGCCGAACACGCCGATGCGTTCCTCGCCCTGCCGGGCGGCATTGGCACTCTCGAGGAATTTTTTGAAGTCTGGACCTGGCGCCAGCTGGGCTACCACGACAAACCCGTGGGTCTGCTGAACATGGCCGGGTACTACGACGGACTGATCGGCTTTTTACAGTCCTCGGTCCGGCAGGATTTCATGGGCGACTGGCAAATGGACCTGATCCGCATCGGCACCGAACCCGAGGCGCTATTGCGCACCCTGGTCCAGGATTCGGGCCTGTCGTCCGCGCCCCATCTCGAACAACTCTGACTTTGGTTGCTGACAGGCGCCGCATCCGCACCGTCAACGCAGCACCAGCTCAGACCGCGGTTTCGTTCTCTTCACCGGTGCGGATACGCACCACCCGCTCGACAGAGGTGATGAAAATCTTGCCGTCGCCGATCTTTCCGGTGCGCGCGGCCTTGACGATGGCCTCCACGCAACGGTCCACATCGTCGGTCTTCACAACCACCTCCACCTTCACCTTGGGCAGGAAATCGACCACGTATTCGGCGCCCCGGTACAGCTCGGTGTGGCCCTTCTGGCGCCCAAAACCCTTGACTTCCGTGACCGTCAGCCCGGTGACGCCACATTCGGCGAGCGCCTCGCGCACTTCTTCGAGCTTGAATGGTTTGATGACGGCGGTGATCTGTTTCATGGTTTTTCCTGCTGCGAATTCAATTAAGCGCGAAATTTGCTGGTTATAGGATAACGCCAATCCTTGCCGAAGCTGCGGTGCGTCACACGAATCCCCACGGGCGACTGCCGGCGCTTGTACTCATTGAGCTTGATCAGGCGCGTGACGTTTTCCACATCGTCCCGGGCGAAGCCGCGCGCCACGATCTCCTCGATGCCCTCGTCGTTCTCCATGTAGTGCTCGACGATGGCATCGAGCACCTCGTAGGTCGGCAGGCTGTCCTGGTCGGTCTGGTCGGGCCGCAACTCCGCGCTGGGCGGGCGGGTGATGATGCGCTCGGGAATCGGACTAGCGCCCGCGCCATACGGGTCGTTGGCATTGCGCCAGCGCGCCAGCCGGAACACCGCCGTCTTGGCGACGTCCTTGATCACCGCGAAACCGCCGGCCATGTCACCGTAAAGCGTGCAGTAGCCCGTTGCCATTTCGCTCTTGTTGCCGGTCGTCAACACCAGCGCGCCGAACTTGTTCGACAGCGCCATCAGCAACGTGCCGCGAATGCGGGCCTGGATGTTTTCCTCGGTGGTGTCTTCCGCCCGCCCCGCGAACTGGGCCTCCAGAGAGGTCTTGAAGGCCTCGAACTCCGGCAGGATCGAGATTTCGTCGTAGCGCACGCCCAGGCGGGCCGCCATCTCGCGCGCATCGATCCAGCTGATATCGGCGGTGTAGGGTGAGGGCATCATCACCGCGCGCACCCGGTCGCGGCCCAGCGCATCGACCGCCACGGCCAGCACCAGGGCAGAGTCGATGCCGCCGGACAAGCCCAGCAGCACGCCTGGAAAGCCGTTCTTGCCGATGTAGTCGCGCACGCCCAGCACCAGCGCATCCCAGAGATCGGCGTCCAGCGAGCGCTCGGGCGCGATATCCGCTTTTATTTCGATAGTGTCATTCGACCGTTCCACGCTGGCATAGAACAAATTTTCTTCAAAACTCGGCGCCCGACCCGCCGTTTGGGCCTGCGCGTCAATCACGAAGGAGTGGCCTTCAAAAACCACCTCATCCTGCCCGCCCACCAGATGGGCATACACCAGCGGCAAACCGCTCTCCAACACCCGCTCGCGCATCATGGCCTCGCGCTCGTAGCCTTTGCCCACATGGAAGGGCGAGGCGTTGATCACCGCCAGCAGCTCGGCCCCGGCCACCTTGGCCAGCCGGGCGGGCGCCTCGAACCAGGCGTCCTCACAGATCAGCAGCCCGACCTTGAATCCCCCCGCCTCGAACACGCAGACGCCCTGCCCCGGCGTGAAATAGCGCCGCTCATCGAACACCTGGTAATTCGGCAGTTCGCGCTTGGCATAGGTGCCCACCACCTCGCCTTCACGCAGCACGCTGGCGGCGTTCAGGCGGTCCTGCACTGCGACGCTGCGCGTGCGCCGGTCGCCGCCGGTCGGGTGGCCCACCACCACCGTCAGGTCTTTCAGGGCGGCCAGTTCGCGGGCCACGGTTTTCACGGCATCATGGCAGCCGGCGATGAAGGCGGGACGCAGGAACAGGTCTTCGGCGGCGTACCCGCAGATCGACAATTCGGGGGTCAGCACCAGCTGCGCGCCCTCGGCATAGGCAGCCCGCGATGCGTCGATGATTTTTTGCGCATTGCCCGCCAGGTCACCCACCACGAAGTTGAGCTGGGCAATACAGATTTTGAGAGTCATACAGGTGCTGGAAAACGATTCAAACGATTATGTCATCCGGGTGCTGGCGTCGCCACTGGAGGTCGATGGCGCTGCGTGGAACGCCCTGCTGGCGGCGCAATCCCAGCCTACGCCCTTCATGCGCCACGAGTACCTGGCCGCGCTGCACACCAGCGGCTGCGCCGTGCCCGCCACCGGCTGGACGCCACGCTTCATGACCCTGTGGCAGCACGGGCAACTGGCCGCCGCCTGCCCGCTGTACCTCAAGACGCACTCCCACGGCGAATACGTCTTCGACTGGGCCTGGGCCAACGCCTATGCGCAACATGGCATGGCCTACTACCCCAAGGCGCTGGCCGCCGTGCCCTTCACGCCGGTGCCGGGCACACGGCTGATGGCGCGGGATGCGGCGGCGCGCCAGGCGCTGGTGCAGGCGCTGATCGACTGGTGCAAGAAGGAGCAGTTTTCGTCCCTGCATCTGCTGTTTGCGGCCGACGACGATCTGGCCGCCTGTGAACGCGCCGGACTGATGCAGCGCGACACGGTGCAGTTCCACTGGACCAATGCAACACCGGTGTCTGGCGACCCCGGCGCAGCCCTCCGCACGTTCGGCAGCTTCGACCACTTTCTGGCCAGCCTGAACCAGGAAAAGCGCAAGAAGATCCGCCAGGAGCGCCGCAAGGTCGCCGAGGCCGGCGTTAGCTTCCGTTGGGTGCGGGGGCGCGACATCACGCCCGCTGACTGGGATTTTTTCTACCGCTGCTACGAACGCACCTACCTCGAACACGGCAATGCGCCCTACCTGAGCCGCGGCTTCTTCCAGCAGATGGCGCAGGGCATGCCCGAGAACTGGCTGCTCTTCGTGGGCGAACGTGCCGGCCGGCTGATAGCATCAAGTTTGATAGCGCTTCATGACCCATTGACACTGGGATCAGGCCAAAATCATTCAAAAAATGACCTGGAAACCGCGGATGGGAGCATCCGCAACCTGGATGGCGTCGAAACCATCGCCTACGGCCGCTACTGGGGGGCGCTGGAGCGCGTGGACTGCCTGCACTTCGAGGCCTGCTACTACCAACCCCTGCAGTGGTGCATTGAACACGGCATCGGGCGCTTCGAGGGTGGCGCGCAGGGTGAACACAAAATGGCGCGCGCGCTGCTGCCGGTCAAGACCTCCAGCGCGCACTGGCTGGCGCACCCGTCGTTCGCCGACGCGGTCGAACGTTTTCTGGAGCGCGAGGGGCACGGCGTGGGCGAGTACTTGGAGCACCTGGAGGCGCGCAGCCCACTGCGCAAGCCGGCTGCTGGTTGACTGGACCCGCCACCGCGCGGGCGGGTTTCAGGTATCCTGCAGCAAGGCTGCCACATGCGCCCCAATCGCCAGGCAACTGGTCAGCCCCGGTGACTCAATGCCGAACAGGTTGACCAGCCCCGGCACCCCATGTTCGGCCGGCCCCTGGATCACAAAATCAGCCGCCGGTTCGCCGGGCCCGCTGATCTTGGGGCGAATGCCGGCGTAGCCCGGAATCAGCGCGCCGTCCGGCAGCGCTGGCCAGTACTTGCGCACCTCGGCGTAAAAAGCATCGCCGCGCGCCGGGTCCACCACCAGATCGTCAGCCGATGTGACCCACTGCACGTCCGGCCCGAATTTGGCCTGGCCGCCCAGATCGATGGTCAGGTGCACGCCCAGCCCGGCGGCCTCGGGCACGGGGTAGATCAGGCGCGCAAAAGGTGAGCGGCCCGACAGGGTGAAGTAGTTGCCCTTGGCAAAGTACGCGGGCGGCACATGGTGTGCCTCCAGCGCCTCAAAACGCCGCGCCAGTGCGGGCGCCTGCAGCCCGGCGGCGTTGATCACGGTTCTGGCGGCGATTTCCGTGCCGTCGTGCGCTACCAACACCATAGCTGAAGATGACCTATCGACGCTGGGAAGAGCCCGATTTAATCCGGAATTGAGCGCCAGCAGGCCGCCCGCGTTCTCCAGATCGCCCAGCAGCGCCAGCATCAGCGCGTGGCTGTCCACAATCCCGGTGCTGGGTGACTGCAAGGCCGCCACACAGGTCAGCTGCGGCTCAAGTCCGCGCGCTTCGTCGCCCGAGATCAGCCGGAGGTCGTTCATAGCATTAGCCGCACCCTTGGCCATGATCCCGTGCAGATAGGCCACCTGGGACTCATTGTTTGCAACGATCAGCTTGCCGCAGCGCTGGTGGGCAATACCCCGTTCGGCGCAATAGGCGTAGAGCATGTCCCGGCCCTGCACGCACAGGCGCGCCTTGAGCGAGCCTTGTGGGTAATAAATACCGGCGTGAATCACCTCGCTGTTGCGCGAGCTGGTGCCGGTGCCGATGGCGTCCGCTGCCTCCAGCACCATCACCTCGCGCCCCTGCAGCGCCAGCGCACGCGCCACGGCCAGGCCCACCACGCCCGCGCCAACCACCACCACATCGACCTGGTCCATCTGGTTTCGCCTTTCACAATGGAGCCCGCAGCCAACCCTCTGCGCCAAGACCTTCGCACAACCGTTCGATTCGCAGGCCAGGTTCACCCTGAGCCCTGATGCGGCCCTACAAGGTGCGAGGATCCGTCTGAAGCAGCCGCTCCACCAGCGAGCGCAGATGCGCCTGCAGCGGCGCAAAGCCCGCCGTGATCTCCAGCGTCGCCTCGTCCATGTAGAGCTTGCGGTTGATTTCTAGCTGGATGCTGTGGCGGTGCTCGGCGGGGCGGCCATAACGGCGCACCAACTCCACGCCCTTGTACGGGTGGTTGTATTCCACGCTGTAACCCAGGCTGCGCAAGTGATCGCACACCAGCCGTGCCACGGGCTCGCTGGACGTGGAGGCATCGCGATTGCCGACCACGAAATCGGCATGCACCAGCCCGGGAAAGTCGGTGGCGTGGCTGGCCGCCACGGCGGGCATGGAGTGGCAGTTGATGTGGATGCTGAAGCCATGGCGCGCATGGGCCGCGGCTATGGCCTGCCCCACGGCGGCGTGGTACGGCTGCCAGCAACGGGCAATGCGCGCCTGCACCGCGGCCACCGTCACGGCCCGGTCGTAGAGCGGCACGCCGTCATCCGTGCAGCGCCAGATCAGCCCCTTGCCCAGCCGCACCTTGGACAGCACGACCGGATCCGTCGCCACCGGGCCAGGCCAGGGGCCATCCAGCATCCCGACATCGACTTCCGTGGTGTCGCGGTTGGCATCCAGGTAGCTGCGGGGAAAATGCGCCTCGATCCAGGCCACGCCCAGCGCCGGGGCGAAGCTGTAGAGCTTCTCGACATGCGTGTCTTCGGCGCGGCGCAGCGTCGCCAGGTCGCACACGAAACCAAAGTCCTCGGGGTAATCGGTGCCGCTGTGCGGCGAGTCCAGCACCAGCGACGTGGTGCCAGAGAGAGTGGATACGAAGGACATGCAGGCATTGTGACGCAAGGACGACAGCCCGGCCAGGGGCGCCACGGCACACTGGGGGTTTTGCAAAACATCCCCTCAGGAGTCCTCATGGATTTGTTCAATCTCACCGGCAAGGTCGCCGTGGTCACCGGTTCCAGCCGCGGCATCGGGCGCTCCATCGCCATCCAGCTGGCCAAGGCCGGCGCCAGAGTCGTCATCTCCAGCCGCAAGCTGGCCGCCTGCGAAGCGGTGGTGCAGACCATCCGCGAGACTGGCGGCGCCCAGGGCGGCAAGGCCATGGCGATTGCCGCCAACATCTCGGACAAGGCGCAGGTCGAAGCGCTGGTCGCCCAGACGCGCGCGGCCTGGGGCGGCATCGACATCATGGTCTGCAACGCCGCCACCAACCCCTACTACGGCCCGATGACCGGCATGAGCGACGAGGTGTTCGACAAGATCATGCGCAACAACGTGCTGTCCAACGCCTGGCTGTGCAACCTGGCCTACCCCGACATGAAAGCGAAGAAAAACGGCGCGATCATCATCGTCTCGTCGATTGGCGGGCTGCACGGCTCGTCGGTGATTGGCGCCTACAACATCTCCAAGGCCGCCGATATGCAGCTGGCACGCAATCTGGCGGTGGAATGGGGGCCGGACAACATCCGCGTCAACTGCATCGCGCCGGGGCTGATCCGCACCGACTTTGCCAAAGCCCTGCACGAAAACCCGGTGCTGAAGGCCAAGGTCGAGGGCGAAACCCCACTGCGCCGCATTGGCGAGCCGGACGACATCGGCGGCATCGCCGTGCTGCTGGCCAGCGCGGCCGGTCAGTACATCACCGGTCAGACCATCGTGGCGGACGGCGGCATGATGATTCGCTGAAGCGCGAGCTGCCCAGAAAAAAGCCCCACGGCGTGGGGCTCTTCAAGGTCGGGTGCGCCGGCGGGCCGCCGGCCACCCCGGACGAATCCGTTCAACCCATGTGCAGGCCGCCGTTCACGTTGAACTCGGCACCCGTGGCGTAGCCGCCTTCGTCAGACGCCAGCCAGGCGATGATGGAGCCGATTTCGCTGGGTTCACCCAGGCGCTTGACCGGCACGGTCGCGATGATCTTGTCGAGCACCTCCTGACGGATGGCCTTGACCATGTCGGTGCCGATGTAGCCCGGGCTCACCGTGTTGACGGTCACGCCCTTGGTGGCCAGCTCCTGCGCCAGGGCCATCGAAAAACCGTGCATGCCGGCCTTGGCCGCCGAGTAGTTGGTCTGGCCAGCCTGGCCCTTGACACCGTTCACCGACGAGATGTTGATGATGCGGCCCCAGCCCTTTTCTACCATGCCGCCCACCACCTGCTTGGTGACGTTGAACATGCTGTTGAGGTTGGTTTCGATCACCGCATCCCAGTCTTCGCGCGTCATCTTCAGGAACATGCGGTCCCGGGTGATGCCGGCGTTGTTGACCAGCACGTCGATGGTGCCGTGTTCAGCGATGGTCTTGGTGAAGGCCTCCACGGTGGAATCCCAGCTGCCCACGTTGCCGACCGAGGCGTAGAACGTATAGCCTTCGGCGGCCTGCTCGGCAAGCCACTTGGCGTGGTCGCGCGTGGGGCCGCAACCAGCGATGACCTTGAAGCCTTCCTTGTGAAGGCGCTGGCAGATGGCGGTTCCGATACCACCCATGCCACCCGTGACGTAAGCTACTCTTTGACTCATTTCCTGCTCCTCTTTTTGCTAAAAATTGATATTTGGCCGCGCCCGGAAGCGGACGCTGCCCCCATTGTCATTCCTGAATCAGCGCTCCAGTGCGAGGGAAACCCCCATGCCGCCGCCGATACACAGCGCGGCCAGGCCCTTCTTCGCGTCGCGGCGCTGCATCTCGTGCAGCAGCGTGACGAGGATGCGGCAGCCGGATGCGCCGATCGGGTGGCCGATGGCAATCGCGCCCCCATTCACGTTGACCTTGGCCGGGTCGATCGACAGTTCCTGGTTCACGGCGCAGGCCTGCGCGGCAAAGGCTTCATTGAGCTCGAACAGGTCCACGTCGGCAACGTTCCAGCCGGCGCGCGCCAGCGCCTTGCGCGAGGCCGACACCGGGCCCATACCCATGATCGCCGGATCCAGTCCGCTGGTGCCGAACGCGGCGATGCGGGCCAGAGGCTTGAGGCCCAGCGCGGCGGCTTTTTTCGCCGTCATCACGACCACGGCGGCAGCGCCGTCGTTGATGCCCGAGGCATTCCCGGCGGTCACGGAACCCGTCTTGTCGAAGGCGGGGCGCAAGCCGGCCAGCGCTTCAGCGCTGGTCTTCTTGTTGATGAACTCGTCGGCATTGAACAGGATCGGATCGCCCTTCTTCTGGGCCAGCGAGACGGTGACAATTTCGTCATTGAATCGTCCTGCAGCCTGGGCGGCGGAGGCCTTGGTCTGGCTGGCCAGCGCCAGCGCGTCCTGCATGTCCCGCGTGATGCCGTAGGCCTTGGCCACGTTTTCGGCCGTCACGCCCATGTGATACTGGTTATAGACGTCCCACAGGCCGTCGACGATCATGGAATCGATCATCTTCCAGTCGCCCATGCGCTGGCCGTCCCGTGAACCCAGCAGCACGTGCGGGCTGGCACTCATGTTTTCCTGGCCACCGGCGACCACGATCTCGCTGTCGCCCCAGGCGACCGCCTGGGCGGCCAGCATCACGGCCTTCAAGCCCGAGCCGCAGACGGCGTTGATGGTCAGCGCCGGGGTTTCCCGGGCTACGCCGGCCTTCAAGCCCGCCTGGCGCGCGGGGTTCTGGCCAGCGCCGGCTGCCAGCACCTGACCCATGATGACCTCGCCGACCTGGTCGAGGCCAATGTTCGCGCGGGACAGGGCCTCACGGATCACGATGGCGCCGAGTTCGGTGGCGGGGGTCTTGGCGAGCGAGCCGCCGA
This sequence comes from Burkholderiales bacterium, assembly GCA_011391155.1. Taxonomy (GTDB): domain Bacteria; phylum Pseudomonadota; class Gammaproteobacteria; order Burkholderiales; family Burkholderiaceae_C; genus JAABQG01. The sequence continues at coordinate 13,634 of JAABRA010000055.1, read as the reverse complement.
ACTTGCCAACAGCGGTGCGTGCGGCTGAAACGATAACGATGTCTTCCATTTTTTCAGTCTCCAGTTAAATCCAGCTTTTCGTTACTGCTGTCTGGGCAAAAGCCACAAGCCAGCAATCCATGGCGGCGCGCTGCTTCATCCGCGGCATGGATCCCGGGTCAAGCCCGGGATGACAAACAGGTTCAGGCCTTGGCCTTGACGTAACGACCGGGTGCGGGCTCGATCGCCTTGTACTTCGTGCCCTTGCCATAGGTCTTGGGTGCGGCAATCTGCTTGCCGGCGTGGCCCTTGAGCCAGCCGGACCAGTCGGTCCACCAGCTGCCGGGGGCCTCCGTGGCGCCGGCAATCCACTCGCCGGCCGTCTTCGGAAACTGGCCGTCCTCGCGGGTCCAGTGGCTGCGCTTGTTCGCGGCCGGCGGATTGATCACGCCGGCGATGTGACCCGAGGCGCCCATGACGAAACGCTTCTTCCCCGGGAACACCTGGGTCGAGGCGTAGGAGCCGCCAATCGGCACGATATGGTCTTCGCGCGAGCCGTAGATGTACATCGGGATATCGACCTGGTTCAGGTCGACCTTGACGCCGCAGACCGTGGCGCGGCCGGGCTTGACCAGGTTGTTCTCCAGGTAGGTGTTGCGCAGGTACCAGGCATAGAACGGACCCGGCAGGTTGGTGCTGTCGCTGTTCCAGTACAGCAGGTCAAACGGCGGCGGCGTCTCGCCCTTGAGGTAGTTGCCCACCACGTAGTTCCATACCAGGTCGTTCGGACGCAGGAAGCTGAAGGTGGACGACAGGTCCTGCCCCTTGAGCAGGCCGCCCTTGCCCATCTGCATCTCGCGGTACTTGACGAAGTTTTCGTCGATGAACACATCCAGAATGCCGGTGTCGGTGAAATCCACCAGGGTGGTCAGCAGGGTAGCACTGGCCGCCGGCTTTTCACCGCGCTCGGCGAGCACCGCGAGCGCCGTGCTCAGGATGGTGCCGCCGACGCAGAAACCCAGGGTGTTGATCTTTTCGCTGCCCGTGATGTCCTGCACCGTGTGAATGGCCTTGATGGCGGCGTCCTCGATGTAGTCGTCCCAGGTCTTGCCGGCCAGCGACTGGTCCGGGTTGCGCCAGCTCACCACGAAGGTGCGATGCCCCTGGGCGACCGCATAGCGGATCACCGAGTTCTCTGGCTGCAGATCCAGGATGTAGTACTTGTTGATGCAGGGCGGCACCAGCAGGAAGGGCTTCTCGTAGACCTTGGCGGTCAGGGGCTTGTACTCGATGAGCTGGAACAGCTCGTTCTCGAAAACCACCGCGCCTTCGGTCGTGGCGACATTGCGGCCAACCTCGAACAGACTCTCGTCGGTCATGGAGACATGCCCAAGCTTCATGTCGTTGAGCAGGTTCTGCAGGCCCTTGGCAATGCTCTCGCCCTGCGTGTCGATGGCCTTTTTCTGCGCATCGGCGTTCATCGCCAGAAAGTTGCTGGGCGCCGAGGCGGCCATCCATTGCTCCACGGCAAAGCGGATGCGGTTCTTCGTCTTGGCGTCGCCTTCGACAGCATCGGCCAGGCCCATCAGGGTGCGGGAGTTCAACAGGTAGGCCGCCGCGGAGAAAGCCGCCATCGGATTGCTGCCCCACGCCTCGGCAGAAAAGCGCCGGTCCTTGACGGCCGGCGTCCCGTTGAGGCCCTGGCTCCAGAGCTCGGCCGCATCCTTGAGATACTGCTGCTGGAGCTCCTGCAGGCGCGACGGCGAAAACTGGACCTTGGGGGCGCCAGGGAGTTTTGCCAAAGCCGCCGGGTCCGGCTGCAAGCCCCCCAGATCCATGTTCTGGAACGATTGAAAGGCGTTTTTCCAGCTTTCGCCCATGCTTTGCTGAAATTGCTGGGCCGCTTGGGCCCAAGCTTCGTTAGAGTCCAGTTTCAAGTTGTCTCCTCATCGATCTATTTATTGGTAAAAACCCTGAGTATCGCAGGACTAGCCCTTCAATATTCTGACATTTTGGTCATAAGCATATATCCCCATGTACATCGTTCCCATCGCCTGGCTGTATGTTGCGCTCATGATGGCCGTGGCTGAAGCCACGAACACCACCGGCACCGTGCTCGGCGGCATCATCACGTTCGTGCTGTATGGCCTTGGGCCCGTGGCACTGGTGGTCTACCTGATGGGCGCTCCCGCGCGGCGCAAGGCCATCAAGGCCCGTGATAAGGCGGCATTGGAGAGTCTGCGCGCCGCAGCAACGGAGGCCCCGCCGGCAAAGGCCGCACAGACGCTGCCGGAAGGCCCGCAGGATGTCGCCGCCGCCCATTCCCGGCACGCGACACCAGCCTCCGGGACGGCGGGCAAAGAGCCCTGAGCGTCCAGCGACACAGACTGGACCGGGGCTGGCTGAAGACCCGGCCAGCTCAAGGCTTCACGGTGTCGCGGATTTCAATCTTGAGCGCAGAGGTGCCGACCACCACCGGCGGGGACTGCCCGGACAGGTCCCCGGGTTGCGGCATGGCATTGCCGCTCTTGCTGATCCGGGCGCCGACGATGACGGTCCCCGCGGCGGAAAGCGTGGCCGACGGCGACATGGACGAGCTGTCGTCCAGCGTGAACCGGATCGGCAGATCGCTGACCTTCTTGCGCAGAATGGCCAGCGGCATGCCCCGGCCCTCGGCAGCACGGGCAAAGACGAACACCGTATCGTCCGGCGACGCCAGCCTGGCCAGCGCTGGTGCGAGCGAAACGGTGCCGCTCACGGTCTTTCCAGCGATCGCCGCCGGTGCGGCGGCGGCAGGCTCAGCCGTTGCCGTTGCCGTTGTCGATCTGGCGCCGGCTGGCAGCTTGCCCAGTTCGCGTGCCTCGGCAATGCCAGCCTGAACCTGCTGGACAAAGACACTATCGGGGGGGCCGACGGCAACCACTTTTTCCCAGTGCTTGACCGCGCCCGCGTAGTCCCCGGCGAGAAAAGCCGCCGTCCCGGCCAGGGACAGCCCCTTGAGATTCAGGGGGTCGAGCTTCAGGGCCTTGTCAACCCATTTCATCGGCTCGCCGGCCAGACTCCGGTTGTTATTCATGGCCAGGGAGTCGGCATAGTCCACCATCAGCGCTGCGTCATCGCCGCGCAGGGCGATGGCCCGTTCATAGGCCTGCATCGCCTCGGCATGCCGGCCCAGCACCGTGTAGGACCGGGCCAGAATGACCCAGCCTTGCGGATCATCGGGTTGGGCTTTCATGCGCTCGGCCAGCTTCTCGACCATCGCAGCGATCTGCTCCGCCCCGGTTGCGTGCGAACCGCCCCCTGCCTCGCCGGCTTCACCCGGTTCACCACGGGCTGCGACCGGCGACGCTCCCGCCAGCAAGGCCGGCTCACCTTTCCACGCATAACCGGCAACCGCGAGCACCAGGACACCAGCGACCAGGGCCGCCAAAAATCCGGGCGCGATCCTTTGCCCCGATGTGTCCGCCGGTGCCGTGACGGCATCTGCGCGGTGCGGGCCCTTCCCGGCGGCGGGACCCTCCCCGCGCATCACCTGTTCTACCAGGCGACGCTCCAGGGCGATCCGGCTGTCTTCATACTTCGCCGTCGACAGCGCGCCGCTGTCATGCAATTGCTTGAGCTGCTGCAGTTCTTGTTTGAGGCTTGAAACGGTATCTGTCATGGGTCTATGCACGCTCAGGGCGCCGGTTTGGCGTCGGATTCGATGGCGAGGGGCTCGCCGTCCGGATCGGGCTCGAATTGATCCGGCGCGAGCCGGCTGCGCCGCCGCAGCACCAGCACCAGGGCCGCGACCCCGCCAATCAGCAGCAGACCCGGTCCGAACCAGAGGATGAAGGTCGTGCCTTTCAACGGTGGCCGGTACAACACGAAATCCCCGTAGCGCGCCGTCATGTAGTCAATGATGGCCTCATCGCTGTCACCGCGCTTGAGCATCTCCTTGACCTGGTTGCGCAGGTCCACGGCCAGATCGGCGTGCGAATCAGCAATGGTCTGGTTCTGGCAGACCAGGCAGCGCAGTTCCGTGGCAATGCGCAGCATGCGCGCTTCGAGTACCGGATCCTCGGACGCTGGCAGGGCCTCTTTCGCATGGCTCCACCCGCCCAGCAGGACCATCGCCAGAATCAGCATCCACTTAGCCATTGAGTTGCCTCACCAGGGGTTCGATCTTGTCGCGGATCACCTCGGGCGTCACCGGCCCGATGTGCTTCAGGCGGATGATGCCTTGCCGGTCGATCACGAAGGTCTCCGGCACGCCGTAGACCCCCCAGTCAATGCCCACGCGACCGTCGGCGTCGAACAGCGACGCGACGTAGGGGTCACCGAAACGGGCCAGCGTCTGCTGTCCTGCCTGGCGGGTGTCCTTGTAGTTCAGGCCGTAGATCGGGACCACTTTGCGCGCGGCCATCTCCACCAGATAGGGGTGTTCGTCGCGACAGGCCGCGCACCAGGAAGCCCAGACGTTGAGCATCCAGACCTTGCCCATCAGGTCTTCCCTGCGGATTCGCTGCTCCGGGGCATCCAGGCGCGGCAGGTCAAAGGCCGGGGCGGGCTTGCCGATCAGCGGCGATGGCACTTCCCGGGGGTCCAGACTGAGGCCGGCCATCAGGAAGGCGACGAGCCCCAGGAAAATGGCGAGGGGGATCAGGAACTTCAACTTCTTCATGCCGTTGCCCCCACCAGCATGGAGTCACCCGCCTGCGCGCGTTTACGCATCCGGTAGCGCCGGTCGGTCGCGGCCAGCACACCGCCCAGCGCCATGATCAGGCATCCGCCCCAGATCCAGTCGATGAAGGGCTTGACATACACCCGCACGATCCAGTCGCCGCCGCCCACCGGCTCACCCAGTGACACATACAGGTCCCGGGTGAAGCCGGTGGCGATCGCCGCCTCCGTCATCGGATTGTTCTGGACGCGGTACACCCGCTTTTCAGGACGCATGTCGCGCAGGCGCTTGCCATTGTGGGTAACCTCGATCAGCCCCTGCGTCGCCATGTAGTTAGGCCCGGGGACCTCACGGGTACCGCGGAAGGTGAAGGTGTAGCCGTTGACCGTGGTGCTGTCACCGATGGCCATCTTGACGTCACGCTCGACCTGATAGGTCATGACCATCGAGACGCCAATGCAGAACGCGGCCACCCCGAGATGGGCAATCATCATGCCGACCATGGCGCGGGGCAATTGCCGGGCGCGGCGCGGCGCGTCGCTCCAAGGCGTCCCGGCCGGATGCAGCCGCTCATACAGGTCGGTCAGCAGCGACGTCACGATCCAGTAGGCCATGAACAGGCCGATCGTCGCCGCGAATGAAATTTCTCCGGCGATCCAGCCGGTGGCCACGGCGACCACCACACTGGTACCCGCAGCCCAGCGCAGACGACGCGCGAGGTCGGGCAGGCTGGCTTCCTTCCAGCGGGCCAGCGGCCCGATCCCCATGAGGAAAATAGTCGGCACCATCAGCGGCATGAAAACCGCGTCGAAATAGGGCGGGCCGACCGAGATCTTCCCCATGCCCAGAGCGTCCAGCAACAACGGATACAAGGTGCCCAGCAGCACGGCACCGGTTGCGACCAGCAGCAGCACGTTGTTGCCCAGCAGCGCCGTCTCGCGCGAGACCAGCGCGAAGCGGGCTCCGAGCCCGACCTTGGGCGCGCGCCAGGCGTACAGCGCCAGCGAAGCGCCGACTGCTATCGTGAGGAAGGCCAGAATGAACAGGCCGCGACGCGGATCGGTGGCAAAGGCATGCACCGACGACAGCACGCCGGAGCGCACCAGGAAGGTCCCCAGCAGCGACAGCGAAAACGCCATGATGGCCAGCAGCACGGTCCACGACTTGAAGCTGCCCCGCTTCTCGGTGACCGCCAGGGAGTGAATCAGCGCCGTGCCGACCAGCCAGGGCATGAACGAAGCGTTTTCCACCGGGTCCCAGAACCACCAACCGCCCCATCCCAGCTCGTAGTAGGCCCACCAGCTGCCCAGCGCAATACCGACCGTCAGAAAAGCCCACGCGGCCGTAGTCCACGGGCGCGTCCAGCGTGCCCAGGTCGCGTCGAGATTGCCGCCGATCAGCGCAGAGATTGCGAAGGCGTAGGCCACGGAGAAGCCCACGTAGCCCATGTACAGCAAGGGCGGATGAAACACCATGCCCGGGTCCTGCAACAGCGGGTTCAGGTCACGGCCGTCGGCAGGCACCGGAAACAGGCGATCGAACGGGTTCGAGGTCAACAGCAGGAACAGCAGGAAGCCGACGCTGATCAGGCCCATCACCGCCAGGGTCCGGGCCACCACGGGCAAGGGCAATTCCTTGCTGAATCGGGCGACAGCGCCGGTCCAGATACTGAGCATGAGCACCCACAGGAGCAAAGAGCCCTCATGGCTGCCCCATGAAGCCGCAATGCGGTACTGCAGGGGGAGCGCGGAGTTCGAGTTCGTCGCCACATTGAGGACCGAGAAATCGTGCGCCACAAAGGCCGCCACAAGGCACGCAAAAGCCGAACCCACCAAGACCAGCAGGATGTAGGCGCCAGGCCGCACAATCGCCATCCACGCGCGGTCGCCACGCGCCGCGCCAACCAGCGGCACCGTGCCCATGACGATGCTGACGCCCAGTGCCAGCCACAACAGGAAATGACCGATTTCCGGAATCATGGCTTCTTCTCCGTCACGACAGACGCGGCCACCTTGCCATTGACCGTCGTCGCCTGCTTGAGCGCCTCGGCGGCCTCGGGGGGCATGTAGTTCTCGTCATGTTTGGCCAGCACTTCGCGCGCTTCGAAGACATTGCCCTTCATCTGACCCTGGGCCACGACGCCTTTGCCCTCCTTGAACAGGTCCGGCAAGATGCCCTGGTAGACCACCGGCACGGACTTGGCCGTATCGGTCACCACGAAACTGACCGCCACACCGTCGCGCTTGACGCTGCCGGCCTCCACCAGCCCTCCAAGCCGGAACGTGCGGCCGGTGGGCGCTTCCTTGGCTTCGACCTGCGTTGGCGAATAGAAAAACACCAGATTGCTCTGGAACGCATTCATGACCAGGGCCGCCGCGGCGCCGACGACACACAGGACACCGGCCGCGATGGCCATGCGTTTATGACGGACTTTCATTTCAGTTTTCCTCTTCAACAGATTGACCGACCTGGCCCAGCGCCTTGCGGTAGCGGTGCCGCGCCAGCAGGGGTTCCCCCACCATCAACAGCAGCACCACGCCGTAGGAGCCCCAGACGTACAGCCCGTAGCCCCCCATGGCGAGAAATTCAGACAGACTGCCCCAGTTCATTTCGATGCCTCCCGGGCGCGCAAACCGATGTCCTGCACCCACTGCGCCTGCCGCTCGCGCTCCAGTACGATGGCCCGGGTCCGCAGGAACACCACCGCGAACGAGTAGGCCCAGAACGCAATCGTCATCAGCAACATGGCATTGAGCATGGTGGTTGCCATCTTCGGCGCCGCCGTCATGCTGATGGTGGCACCCTGGTGCAGGGTGTTCCACCACCGCACCGAGAAGTAGATCACCGGCACGTTGATCGCCCCGATCAGGGCCAGCAAGGCGCCTGCATGGTCTGCACGGCGCACATCATCAATCGACTCGACCAGGGCCATGTAACCCAGATACAGAAACAGCAGAATTAGTTCCGACGTCAGCCGCGCATCCCAAACCCACCAGGTGCCCCAGGTCGGCTTGCCCCACAGCGCGCCGGTCCACAGCGCCAGGAACGTGAACATGGCGCCGGTGGGCGCCAGCGCACGGGCCACCATCGAGGCCAGCCTCGCGTTCGCGGCCCAGCCGAACACGGCCCACCCGGCCATCACCAGATACAGCACCATCGACATCCATGCCGCGGGCACATGGACGAAGATGATCCGGTAGGCGTCGCCCTGGGTGGCATCGGTGGGCGCCACGAAGAACCCCATGTACAGCCCGGCCACGGCGAACAAGGCCGCCGCCGCCCACAACCAGGGCAGCAACTTGCCGGTGAGCCAGTAAAACCGGGACGGCGCGGCAAAGGTGAAAAGTCGGATCGAACGGCTCATTCCAGGCTCAAGAGAGTGTGTGTGGCATCAGGATACCGAAATACGCAAAGCCGCCGCCGCCGCAGGGGGAGCCGCGACGAGCGACAGCAGCAACAAGGCGCCCAGCAAGGACAGGTGCCCGGCCGGCGAAAGGCCGGCATCCACCATGCCCACCGCGCCGGCGCCGAAGATCAGCACCGGAATGGACAGCGGCAGGACCAGCAGGAGAATCAGCACCCCGCCACTGCGCAGTCCCAGCGTCAGGGCGGCCCCGATGCTGCCCAGCAGGCTCAGCACCGGCGTGCCCAGGATCAGGCCCGCCACCATGGTCAGGATGGCGTCGGCGCGCATGTCGAACAGCACGCCAAGCACCGGCGCCGCCAGAATCAGCGGCAGGCCGGTCAGGACCCAGTGCGCCAGTGCCTTGCCGGCCGTGATCAGGACCGTGGAATGGCGCGACAACAGCATCTGCTCCAGCGAACCATCCTGGTGGTCGCTGGCAAACAGCGTGTTCAGCGACAGCATCGCCGCCAGCAGCGCGCACACCCAGACCACGCCCGGCGCAATCTGACGCAGCACTTGCGGCTCCGGACCCACGCCCAGCGGAAAAAGGCTGGCTGCCACGATGAAAAAGACCACCGGCAGCAAGGCCTCGAAACGCCGGCGCCCCGCCAGCTTCAGGTCGCGCCCGGCGACCAGCATGAATACGCCCGGGCTCACGGGTGACCCTTCGCCCTGACGGGCAACGGTGCGCGCTTGCTTGGGGCGGCCCGGCGCGGCGCTCATGACACGGTGCCTGAATGCAGGTCCAGCTCATGCACCACGGGCCCCACCAGATTGAGCGGCAGATGCGAGGTCAGCAGCACGCTGCCCTGGCGCCCCAGATGCCCGGCCAGAAGGCCATTGACCGCTTCAATGCCCTGCGTGTCCAGTGCGTCATAAGGCTCATCGAGGATCCACAGCGAAGGCGCGCGCTCCAGCGCCAGCCGGGCCAGCGCCACACGCCGGCGCTGCCCCTGGGACAGCGTGCGCACGGCGGCATGGCGGCGATGGTGAATGGCCAGCGTGCGAAGCGCCGAACGAATGGCGTCGGGTTCGCTCTCGAGCCCATGCAGGCGCGCGAGAAAAGTCAGGGATTCCGTGACCGTCAAATCGTCCTTGAGGGCGTTGGCATGGCCGATATAGACGCCCGATCGGCCCTCCCCCAGGGAAACGGACCCCGCGTCCGGCCGCGACAGGCCCGCCACGATGCGCAGCAGGCTGGTCTTGCCACTGCCGTTCTGACCCCGCAGCCAGACCAGCTGTCCCGGGCGAACCGAGAAACTCAGGCCGCGGAAAAGCCACTCCTCGCCGCGTCGGCAGGAAACGTCAAGGGCTGTCAGGGATGCTGTGCTGGAAGTCGTAACGTACCCCAAGGGGGGGAAAACAGGAAGTTCGGGAATTCACCGACGGAAGAGCCCGAAAGCGGCCCTCCACCCTTGGCATTTTAACGGGGGTACACCGGGAGACACGGGATCAGCCGCCGAAATGATTGATGCAAGTCAAGGGGAATGGGGCACCCGCCAGATGCTGGCCGCCATCCGCCCACTGCCGCCCAGTTGGGCGGCATCGCGCCGGTGCGAAAAGAACCGCGCCGGGTTGCCGGCCGTGCACCAGGCCGGACTGCCGTCGTTGCCAAAGATGGCCGTGATGCCCAGCGTGTTCAGCCGTTGACGCGCCAGGGCCTGAAGATCCGCCCGGTATTTGCCGCCGCCCAGGGACTCGAAACACCGCTCGGCCAGTGCATCGGTGTCACAAAAAGCCTCGCGCACTTCGGCGCCAACCTCAAAAGCAGCCGGTCCGATGCATGGGCCCAGCCAGGCCAGGGTTTCAGACGATTCGTTTTTCATAGCAAACTCTGACCATTCGACGCTGGGAAGGTGCCAAAAAGACTCAAAAACTGACTCCAGCACACCTTTTCCGCCCTCCCCGGCCAGCCCGCGCCAGCCGGCGTGGGCGGCGGCCACCCGCGTGCCCTGCCGGTTGGTCAGCAACACCGGCAGGCAGTCGGCCACCATGATGGTGCAGGCCACGCCGGGCACGGCGGTCAGGCAGGCATCGGCCTCGGTGGCGTCTGGTGTGCCGGCCTCCAGCGCCGCCACCGCCGTGCCGTGCACCTGCTGCAGAAACACGGGGCGGGCGCCCATCGCCTGCTGCAGAACCCGCCGGTTCGCGGCCACGGCCACCGGGTCGTCCCGCACATGGTCGCCCAGGTTCAGGCGGTCATACGGCGGCATCGAAACGCCCCCGGCGCGCGTGGTGCACACGGCGCGCACCCCGGCGGGCGCGGGCCAGTCGGGGACGATCCAGTCCGGGTGAAAGCCCATGGCAGGCCTGCGGCGCCTGGAGGTTCAGCCTTCGTGGTCCGGGCAGGCCGAGGGCTGGGCCCGCTGGAAAGCGTCGAGCTTCATGCAGGCCTGGAACGCCGCCATCGTGCGGGTCAGGCCTTCGAAGTTGCAGTTGAAGCGCTGGCCGTTGAAGATCTGCGGCACCAGGCAGCAATCCGCCAGCGTCGGGGTGTCGCCGTAGCAGTAGGTGGAGGCTGGCAGACCGGCGGCCTGGCGTTGCGCCTCGACCGCGTAGAGCTGGCGCTCGAAGGACAGCAGCCCGTCGCGCACCCAGTGCCGGTACCAGGTGTTCTTCACGTCCTCGCTCACGCCCAGGTCACGGCTGAGGTACTTCAACACGCGCAGATTGTTCAGCGGATGAATTTCACACGCGATCGACTGCGCCAGCGCGCGCACCCGGGCCCGGCCGAGTGCATCCTTAGGCAACAGCGCCGCACCGGGCTGGGTTTCGTCCAGGAACTCGATGATCGCCATCGACTGCGACAGGCGCGTGCCGTCGTCCAGCTCCAGCATCGGCACCAACTGGTCAGCCGACACGGCGGTGTAAGCGTCTTTCTTGTGATCACCTTTGGCCAGGTGCACCGGCAGGTATTCGTAGGCCAGGCCCTTCAGGTTGAGCGCGATGCGCACGCGGAACGAGGCGGAAGAACGGAAGTAGTTGTAGAGCTTCATGGGTGACAGTCGTGGTTGGTCTCGCAGGGCGTGAGGATAAACCGGAAGCCGATCCGGGGTCCGGGAAAGCGGCGTCCGGCACGCCCAGCGGGCCGTCTCCAGGGCGTGAGCCGCAACGCGGCGCCAACCAAGCCACGATTGACGACAATCGACCCCAGCCCCGGCCCGCCGGCGCCGGGCAGGAACGCAGCATGAACACCGCATCGCCCCTTTCACGCCCATTTCTCACGGAACCGAGCCGCCAGACCCCGGTCTTCGGAAACTTCGACGTGGTCGTCCTCGGCGGCGGCCCGGCCGGCATCGCCGCCGCCAGCGCCGCCGCCCGGGCCGGCCAGCGCACCCTGCTGATAGAGCGCTACGGCTTTCTCGGCGGCATGGGCACGGCAGCCGGCGTGACCAACTTCTGCGGCCTGCACGCCAATGTGCACGGCGAGATCCGCCAGGTGGTGCACGGCATCGCCGACGACCTGCTGGACCGCATGCGCGATTTGGGCGGCCTCAACGAACCGCATCGGCTGTTCGGCGGCAAGATCGCCGCGCAGGCCTATGACAACGCCGCCTTCAAGGTGGCCGCCGATCAACTGGTGCTGGCCAGCGGCGCACAACTGCTGTTTCACGCGCAGGCGGTGGGCGTGTTCATGGATTCCCCGTCCGCAATCGGCGCGCTGCTGATCGAAACCCGCTCCGGCCGCGCGGCGGTGCAGGCGCGTTGCTTCATCGACTGCTCGGGCGACGGCGACCTGGCCGCCCACGCGGGAGCACCGTTCGAGAAAGGCAAGGGGCCGGACGGCGCGGGCGAGCCCATGATGTACCCGTCCACCATGTTCCGGGTGCATGGGGTTGACCCGGTGCGCGCGGGCGATGCCTGGAACCACTTCGGGCGCCTCATGGAAGAAGCCGAAGCCCGTGGCCGCACCTTCCCGCGCAAGGCGCCCATCATCCGCCCGCAGAAAAATCCCGCCGAGTGGCGTGCCAATGTCACCCAGCTCGCCAATGCCGACGGCAGCCCGGTGGACGGCACCAACGCGCTGCAGCTCAGTGCAGCGGAAGTCGAGGGACGCCGCCAGATTGTCGATTTCTTCCGCTTCCTGCGCGAATCCGCGCCCGGCTTCGAGAACGCCTACCTGCTGGAGATCGCGGCGCAGGTCGGCATCCGCGAAACCCGCCGGCTGATCGGTGCCTACCAGCTCACCGGCGACGACGTGCTGTCGTGCGCCAGCTTCGACGATGCCATCGGTGTGAACGGCTGGCCCATTGAGGAGCACGCCGCCGGCACCGTGGTGTTCCGCTGGCCTCACGACGCAGCAGGCCGCGGCTACAACCAGCTCCCCTACCGCATGCTGCTGCCGCAGCGCGTGGACAACCTGCTGGTGGCCGGCCGCTGTGCCTCCATGACGCACCTGGGCCAGTCGGCGGCGCGGGTCTCGGGGGCGTGTTTTGTCATGGGCCAGGCCGCGGGCACGGCGGCGGCGCTGGCGCATGAAACCGGGGTACGACTGCGCGACGTGGAGGTCAGTGCCCTGCAGGCAAGGCTGGAGGCGGATGGCGCCTGGCTGGGGCGCACCCCCGCCTCACTTCCAGCTTGATAGCATTAAAGGTCCATTCCACGATGGGATGGTGCTCTTTTGACGCCTGCTTTTCTCGAAAGCAGGCCGGCCGGGTAGCCAGCCGGCTATAAAGTGGTTTCGATCCCCGCCGCAACGGCCGGGGCGTGGACGTGGTGAACGACGGCGTCGGCGGCGAGGTCTCGCTGGAGAGCCTGCGCTGCGTGGCCTTCGGCGCCCGCTTCCTGATCGTCGGCTGGGCCTCCACCCCCGGCGTGGCCAACGGGCGCGGCCAGCGCGGCGCCCCCAACGCCAACCAACTGCCCACCAACCTGATCATGATGAAGGGCCTGGAGGTGCTCGGCGCCCCCATGGTGATCGCCACCCTCAACGACCCGTCCCTGCGCGCGCCCCGGCTGGCGCGCATCCTGCAGTGGGTGCAGGAAGGCCGCCTCAAGCCCCATGTCTCGCGCACCTACCCGCTGGCGGACTTCAAGGACGCGATGCGGGCGAAGTGGCAGGGCGAGGTGATCGGCGGCTGCGTGCTGCATCCCTGAGGTGCGCGGTCAGCGGATGCGGAATCAGTCCTGATTCGATAGCGGGGAGTGACCATAACACGCTGGGATACGGCCATTTTTGTTCGAATTTTGAGTCGGTTCGACCCAAAGGCCGTGGGGCGCGGTGATCAGCCGGTCCGTTAACGCCGGGGGTGACCAAGACGGCAGTCGCGGGGACTGAGCGTGCGAGAGGTCATCGTCGGCTGCAGACTGACAAGCGACATTCAAGCTCTGGTGGCCACCGGCAAGTTCCGCACCCATTTGAGTCAGACATAGTTGAACGGATCAGTCATTCGTTGGAGCCGTCAGTGGATCCACACCAGACCTCAGTAATGACTTTGAACTTGCTGGCGCCGATTCGGCAACGATTCCGGCGATGTGTCTGTCCAGGTGCGCTAAAGCGGCAGCAATCCCGACGACACAGAATTCCGCCGTAGAGTATCCGACGGCAGTTCGCCGAAACATTCCTTGTAGGCCCGAGTGAATTCA
>JAABRA010000043.1 GCA_011391155.1 Burkholderiales bacterium | reverse complement strand
ACTGCGAAACAGGCACCAGGCGGTCCGGTGCGCCGGGCTGGCCCTGCAGGGCCAGCCCGGTGATCCGGCCTGCCGCATCAAACACCGGCCCGCCATGTGGCCCCAGCGGCAGGTCAATGCCCAACAACCTGACGGGGCTACCAGCGCCGGTGTCTTGCACCACACCGCCCACGAAGCCCGAATGCAGCACGGGCCAGGCGGGCGATGCATCCGGTGCGCTCACGTATTCGACGGCAAATCCCACGCTTCCCGGAAACGCGTCGCGGCTCGCCACCCACAACACGTCCGGCACGGGCAGGGCGCTATCGAGCTGCACCAGCGCCACACCCAAAGCCGACAGTGGCCGGTCAAGCCGCGCGCGGGCCAGCTGGCCGAGTCCGCTACGCAGCCACACGCGACCCGAACGGGGCATCAGTGACAACGGCACCAGCGCATGCCTGCCGCTGCGCAACAGAAGGCCCGTGCCCACGATTCGCGCGCTGGCCGGCACGCCCTTCGAAGCGCCATAAGGGGCCAGGCGCGTGGGCGGCGCCAGCAGCGGGCCTGTTGCCAGCGGCGCTCCCGTGCCGAGTTGCTGTAACACGGCGCCCACGATGGGGTTACCTGGCATGCGGGCCCCGGCCTCGGTCAGCAGCCGCTGGGCCACCGCCCGCTGGCCGCCAACATGCAGCAGCCAGGCGTAAAGGGCTGAACCCCCAACGACGTCGAGGTGCGCGCCGGCCGTGTGGGCGCCGAAGGCGAGGGCCCGCCGGTACTCGCCGCCCTGCATATAGCGGCGCACCAGGGCGATCTCGGTGTCAGCGGCATGCAGGATCAGCGCGGCGCCCTCAAAAGCCCGCAACGCGGTGTCCAGCTCAAGCCGGGCCAGCGCGGCCTCGCCGGATTTCAGCAGATCGGCGCGTTCCTGCAGGCGCTCTGGGGACACCGCGGCTGCAGCACGCACCGCCGATCCACCGGCCTGGGCCGCCGTTGGTTGTGGCCGCACCTGCTCCATGAACCGGCGCAGGCGTTCGTCACTGGCGCTCGTGGTGGTCGGCACCGGTCCACCCGCTGGCCCGGTGGCCCAGGCGTTCGGGGCACCCGCGATCAGCAGTCCTGCCGCCAACAGGAGCGAAACGGCGCGGCGGATCAAGGGTTGACGTTCGCGCCGCTGGGGCAGGTGGTGCTGGTGCCGATGCGATTGATGCGCGGCGTGCCGGCGTCGGCCGGGTTGCTGTTCGGCGCATACGGTGCCTTGGGCGCCTTGAAGTTGGCCGCCATATACGCCGTCAGGGCGTCAATATCCTGTGCGCCACCCAGGCGGTTCGTGCCCTTGAGCAGGGTCGAATACCCGTCGCCGCCATCGGCCATGAAGTTGTTGACCGTCACGCGATAGCTCTTGGTGGGGTTCTGCACCACGCCGGCAGCGTCCACCAGGGTTTCGGTGCTGGCACCCACGCGCAGCGTGACGTTCTGGATGCGGGCGCCGCAGGCCTTGGCGCCATCCCAGGTGTACTTGAAGCCGGCTGACGGCAGGGCAAAGCGGGTTGCGGTGGCGGACTGGCCGAGGCAGCCCGCAAACTGCTCTTCCAGGAAGTCCTTGATGTCTTGGGTCGTGAGCGACAGCGTCACCAGGCTGTTGCCAAACGGCTGCACCGTGAAAGCTTCGCCGTAGGTGACGTTGCCGTCGCCTTCGCCCGCGGTGCTGGAGGCAAACGTGAAGCCGGGGCTGCGAACACCGCCGCCGTTCATGAAGGCGACTACGGCGCTGCCGAAGCCGGAGGGCTGCGTTGCTGCAAGCTGCGAATCGGCAATCAGGCTGCCGGCCGGCATGTTGCAGGCGCCGTCGGAGCGGCCGTTTCCGAGGTCGGTGGTGATGGCGCCGAGCACCGTGTTGGCAATCGGCGACACCAGCGCCTTGTAGGCGGCGATGATCTTGGCCTGTGTGGTGTCGGCCGTGATGGCCGGATCGTTGCGCACGACCAGCAGGTTGCTGGCCACCGCTGCGGAAACGTCGCGCGTGGCGGGGTCGATGGTGAGATCGATGTCGGTCAGCACCCGACCGAAGGCGCTGGAGCTGGTCACCGGGATGCTGCGGCCGGTGGCATTGGGCAGCTTGCAGTTGTAGGCCGCGTGGGTATGGCCGCTGATCACCGCGTCAACCGCGTTGTCGAGCTGCTTCACGATGGCGGCAATGGCCGAGCCGGCCAGGTTGCCCTCGCAGCCGTTGATGTCCGACAGCGTGCCGGTCTGGAAACCGCCCTCGTGCACCAGCACCACAATGGATTCAATGCCCTGGCTGCGCAATTCGGGAATCAAGGCGTTGACGGTGGCCGCCTCGTCGCGAAATTCCAGGCCCGCCACGCCGGTGGGCGTGACAATGGTTGGCGTGGCCTTGAGCGTCATGCCGATGAACGCGACCTTGACCCCGTTGAAGGTCTTGACGCCATAGGCGGGCAGCAGCGTCTTGCCGGTGGCCGTGGAAATCACGTTCGCCGACAGCCACTTGAACTTCGCGCCCTCGAACGGCACCGGCGTGCCCACGGTGGCGCCCTTGCAGCTGTTGGGATCGGTCTGGCCGTTGCTCAGCTTGCAGCCGCCGTTTTGCAGTCGCAGCAGTTCGGCTGAGCCTTTGTCGAACTCATGGTTGCCCACGGCGTTGAATTCCAGACCGATGCGGTTGAGCGTTTCAACCGAGGGTTCGTCGAAAAACAGGGATGAGATCAGCGGGGTGGCGCCGATGAAGTCGCCTGCGCCGACCACCACGTTCAACGAATTCCGGCTTTTCAGGCGGTTCACATGCGCGGCCAGAAACTCCGCACCACCCACCGGCGGACGGCTGGCCGTGGGCACCGCGGTGTTCTGGCCGAACGTACCCGGCGACTCCAGATTGCCGTGGTAGTCGTTGAAGCCAATAACCTTCACGGTGAAAGGCGGTGACGGATCGTCATTTCCGCAGGCGACGAGGCTGGCAGCGGCCACGGCAGAAAGCATCGCAAAGGCGCACAGGTTCTTTTTCATGGGACGATCTTTCATGCCCGCAGGCTGGGTGTTGAACCTTGCGAATGCTAGGCAGACCCTGTGACGCGGCGATGACATGCGGATGGTCCAGCAGGTCTGCCGTCAGACATGACGCTCAGCCCGAGGCTCCAATCCGGCGGAACCATGGGGGGATGCGTTGGAAACGTGTTGCGAAAATGCCATTTTTGATAGCAACAAAGGTTTACCACTATTGTCAGCCGAAGCCGGCTTGGTTTAAATGGTATATACCGTTTCACTCCCCATCGCGAGGTGCCCCATGTTCTTCAGCCAGATCCTGACCAAGATCCGCTCCTTTCTGGAGCCCTTCAGGCGGCATGGCGCAGACGCAGCCAACACCCCTGGTCACGCTCCAGCCCCAAAACAGCTTGGACACTACGCGGCCTGCATGATTTCGCGCGACAGTCTGCCGGGCTGATACCGCAAACTCGTCGCGCTCCGGGTGCGCGGCAACGGCTGGAAAACCCAGGCGCCGCGCCGCGTTTTCCAGGGCGGGAAGCAGCCGGCACGGCCACTGCACGAGACCGGCCCGAGAAGTCCGGAGCGCCGGGTGGTGCCGGCGTCGGGCCCGTGATTCGTCGAGTCGACGCAACGCATCTGGCCGCGTAAACGATTTATACTGTATAAATTATTAACGAGCAGGAACCCCCGCATGGCCACAACAGAAAATGCATTGAATACCGCGCCGCCGCAAAAGGCAGCGACAGTCGCAGCCCCTCCCGCCAAGGACGCGCCGGTTCCGGCGTCAACACCGCCCACCGCTCCGGCCGCACCCCGGGTGGTTGCCAGGAAAGGTGCCGCAGGCGCGGTACCGGGCAAGAAAGTGCTTGCCGGGAACGCTTCTCCGGCACCGGTGAAAAAGCCCGCCCCACCGGTTGTGAAGGCGGACGCCAAGACCACGGCCACGGCAGCCGTCAAGCCGAAAGCCGCCAAACCCGCCCGGGAAAAGAAAGCCAAGCTGGTGCGCGACAGCTTCACCATCCCGAAAGACGAATACGGCGCCCTGGGTGAACTCAAGCACCGCGCAGGCAGTCTGGCCCTGCCGATCAAGAAGAGTGAGCTGCTGCGCGCCGGCATAAAGGCCCTGACGGCCATGTCCGACCGCGCATTTCTGGCGGCCTTGAAGGCGGTACCCACCATCAAGACCGGGCGGCCCGCCAAAGACTGATCCAGCACGGGTGCGCGGGGCGCCAGGGTCCTTGGGAAGCGGCTTTTCCGAAATGGCGGAAAAATGGGGATTGGCCGCCAGTTCCACCGCCCGTTGCTTGTCGCCCACGAACGCCCCACGCCCGTGAGGTGCGTCTAGCCGGCCCGGCGGCCTGCGTCGGGCGGTTCGGTATCGGCGGCGCCGGATCCGGTTGGCTGCGGCGCGGGCGGCGCGGGCCGCAGGCCGGGGGCATGCTTCAGCGCCAGTTGCACGAGCAGATGCGCCGACACCGGCGCGGTCAGGAACAGAAACACGGCGATCAGCGCTTCGTGCAGGCTGGGCTTGCCGGCCACGCCCGCCACCAGCGCCGACGCCAGCAGCACACAGCCCACACCGAGCGTGGTCGCCTTGCTCGGGCCGTGCAGGCGCTTGAAGAAGTCGGAGAGCCGCGCCAGGCCAATCGATCCGATCAGAGCGAACGTGGCGCCGGTCACCAGCAGCACGGCGGCCAGCGCGTCGGCCCACAGGGGGAGGTTCTGGGTCATCGGCCGGTGCTCATTCGGTAATATCGCCCCGCAACAGGAACTTGGCCAGCACCACGGTGCCGATGAAGCCCAGCAGGCCGATCAGCAGTGCCACCTCAAAAAAATACTGGTGGCCGAAGGTCAGGCCCAGGGTCACCAGCAGCGCCAGCGCGTTGATGTAGAGCGTGTCGAGCGCCAGGATGCGATCCGGCAGGCCGGGGCCGCGCAGCAGGCGCCAGGCCGCCAGGGCCAGCGCCAGTGTCAGCATACCCAGCACCCAGGGCAGTACGGCAGCGAGCATCATCCAAACACCTCCGCAAGCGGCGCTTCGTAGCGCGCCTTGATGTCGGCGGCAATGGCCGCCGCAGCCGCACCGTCTGGCGCATGCAGCGCATGCACCAGCAGCCAGCGACGGTCGTCGCTCACTTCAGCCGAGATCGTGCCCGGCGTGGTGGTGACAATGCCGCCCAGCAGCACGATGGCGAGTGGATCCTGCAGGTCAATCGGCACCCACAGGAAGCGCGGCTGGATCGCAGCGTCCGGGCCGAGCACGCGGCGGGCCACGTCGATGTTGCTGCGCACGATATCCCACAGCACCACGCCGACCAGGCGCAGCAAGGCCGGCCACGCGCGCACCGGCGAGCGCGCGGGCCGCAGCGGCGCCAGCAGGCGCGGGATCACCAGAGCGAACAGCGTGCCCAGCACGCATTGCCCGGGCGAGGCCGACTCGTTGAGCATGAGCCAGGCCAGCAGCAGCGCGGCGCTGGTCAGCGGCGAGGGCAGCAGGCGCTGGCGGACGCTCATTTCAGATCCCCCCGCTCGCGCATCTCGCGCCGCACGTCGATGCCCGCTGGCACGGGCTGCGCGCCGAGCACCGCCTGCACATAGCCCTGCGGTGCGAACAGTTGCGCCGCGGTAGCGCCGGCATAGCGCGCAATCGGGCCAGCGGCCAGCGCGCACAACACCACCGCCGCCAGCGCGCCGATGGTGGCGGCCTGCGCCAGGGCGGGCGGGCGGGCGACTGGCACACTGGAGGCCGGCGCGGCCCCACGCTCCCAGAACAGCACGCTGCCGGCACGCGCCAGCGCCACCATCACCATCAGGCTCGATGCCAGCACGCCGGCCACCACCCAGCTGGCCCAGGGCGTGGTGCCGGCGGCCTGCAACAGCAGGGCCTTGCCCATGAAAGCGGCCAGCGGCGGCACGCCGGCCACGGCCACCGCCGCAATGAAAAAGCCGGCGCCCAGCGGCGCCCAGGGCGCCGGGCGCAAGCCCGGCTGAAGGTGGTCACTGCCGCCGCGCGCGGCAGCGATGCGGTCGGCCAGCAGGAACCAGGCGCAAGACACCAGGG
>JAABRA010000042.1 GCA_011391155.1 Burkholderiales bacterium | reverse complement strand
TGGCGCTGACGCTGCCCGAGCGCACGATGCTGGCGAAGCCCTTGTCGGTGGCCACCTGCCAGGTCAGCGCGACGGGGTCTGTGCTGTCCTTGATCTTCGCGTGGGTCCACAACATCACACGATCCCCCAACGGGTCGCCGCTGGCCACACCATAGTTGAATTCGGCAGGGGGCGTGTCGGAGCCGCAGGCGGCCAAGGCGCCGCCGATGGCGACGACGGCTGCGGTGGATGCGGATTTGACGAGGAAGTCGCGGCGACTGCGCTGATCTGACATGAAGTGATGCTCCGATAAAAGGGGTGATTACATCGGGCCCATGTGACAGTAGCGTGTAGGTGAGGCATGTGCAAAGCCTGCAATCACGCTGTCACATTTGGGCCGAACAATGCACGGGGGGCAGCAGGCGACTTATCCAGTCGTGCAAGCAGCTTGACACCGGGACCCGGATTGCTGTCGTGTCACGCCGGGACCTCTTCACCGAAAAGCTATTTCAACCAGGCATGGATCAAGTCCATTTTTCAATGTGTCGAATCCTGCTGTTTTTCCGCATGGTCCTGCTGCTGGCACTGGAAAGCCATGCCCATGAGAACCCGGGATGCGCCGCAACGGTCCCGGAACTGCGAGCGCTGCTGGGCAACCCGGCGTTTCCCCTGCAATGGCAAGAAATCACCATGGACGATGGAAAACCCTTGCGGGTCTCCATTCAGGAAAAGAAAGGGCTACTGCTGCTGGACTTTTCAAAGGCTCGCGAGGGGCTGTGGGCAGAGAGCACCGGCGCCATTTGCAAGACGGGTGCCGGTCTGGAGATCAGCTTCACCAGAGAACAGGTCCGCGTGGGCCCCGCAGCGGGCTGGCTGATGCGGCTTTCGCTGGTCAATGGCGGGCAATTCACGCTGACAAAGATCGGGACCGAGAAATTGCGCATAACAACCCACGGCTGGAACGGAATCTTCGTTCCGGTGCAGTGATGCCCTGAGAAATGCGGACATTCAAACGCGGGCGCCTCCTGAATTCCAGTCCTTTCATGGCCGTCCAAACCTTGCCGATGACCTGCACACTTCACCATGAAAACACTTGAAAGTCCCTACAAGGGAAAAACCGGCTTCAAGCGCCTGCTGAATGCCTTTGGCTATTCGTGTTCAGGTCTGCAGGAAGCCTTCCGGAATGAAGATGCCTTTCGCCAGGAGGTGCTGCTCGCCTGCGTCCTGGTACCGCTCGCGTTTGTACTTGAGCCAGGAATGCTGGGGCGCGCGCTGATGATTGCCTGCGTGTTGTTGCTGCTGATCGTCGAATTGATCAATTCGGCCATCGAGGCCACGGTGGACCGCATCTCACTGGATGACCACCGGCTCGCCAAGCGCGCCAAAGACATCGGGAGCGCAGCCGTGCTGATCAGCCTTCTGAATCTGATGATGGTCTGGGTACTGGTGTTGCTGAACTAGCCCGACGCTCCACAACCGGCTCTTGATCCAGTCTTCCTGCAGGAATCAATCATCATGAAAATATTGTTTATCTCTGACGTCTATTTTCCAAGGGTCAATGGTGTTTCCACCTCCATGGAAACGTTCCGCCATAACCTGCGCCTGCTCGGGCATACCGTGCACGTGATTGCTCCCGATTATCGAAAGCCGAGCGCGGATGAGACGGACATCCTGCGCGTGCCCGCTCGCAGCGTGCCTTTTGATCCGGAAGACCGGTTGATGAGCTATCGGTGGGTGATGGCGCAACGCGACAAGTTGCGCCTTGAGCAGTACGACCTCATTCACATCCAAACACCCTTTGTTGCGCACTACCTCGGCACCCGTTTGGCGCGCCTTTTTGGCATCCCCTGCGTGGAAACCTACCACACCTTTTTTGAAGAATATCTTTACCATTACATCCCGTTCATCCCCAAAAAGATCATGCGTTTTGCCGCAAAGCGCTTCTCGCGTCACCAGGGGAACAGTCTGGACGGCATGGTGGTTCCGTCCAACCCCATGTTGCGGATCTTGAAGGCTTATGGCATCACCACCCCGATGGAAGTGATCCCGACCGGCATCGAGCCCGCGAGTTTCGTGCTGGGTGATCGTGCGGCGTTTCGGCGCGACCACGGCATACCGCAGGAGCGGCCGATGCTTCTTTTCGTCGGCCGTGTGGCACACGAGAAGAACATTGAGTTCCTGATTGACGTGGTGGATCGTGTGAGGCAAGCGGTGCCCACCGTGCTGCTGGTGATCGCCGGTGAAGGCCCGGCGCTGGAAAGCCTGAGTCGCGACGTCAATCGGCTGGGGCTGAACGCCAATGTCATGTTCATCGGCTACCTGGATCGTCACGCGACATTGAACAGCTGCTATCGCGCTGCCGACGTCTTTGTGTTTTCCTCGCGAACTGAAACCCAGGGCCTGGTCCTGTTGGAAGCCATGGCACAAGGCGTGCCGGTGGTCTCGACCGCCGAGCTGGGCACGCGCGATGTGCTGCGCGAGGGCTTGGGCGTGCACATCGCGCAGGAAGACGTGACCGATTTCGCCGGCAAGGTGGTCAGGGTTCTGAACGATGCCACGATGGGCGATGACCTCGGGGCGGCGGGTCGTGCCTACGCACATGAATGGTCGGCCAGCCAGCAGGCGAAGCGCATGCTGGCACTGTATCGCGCGGTTCTGGATGCCACCCGGCGGCCCGAAGACGCAAATGCCGGCCCCGCAGGGTCGATCACTTCCGGCCGGACGCCCATCGCGGTGCCGCCCCCGTTGCCCTGAGGATCAGGCTATGCCTTGCGCCTGAGTGCAAGCATCGTGAAGTCGTCTTCGAGCACGTCCGTTGCCGTGAATTCGGCAACTCGGCGCCGCATGTCGTCCAGCACCGCCAGCAAGGGCTGTGACCCGGACTGGCCAATCAGCGTCTTGCAACGCGCCTCGGAAAACTCCTCGCCAGACGGGCTCTGCGCCTCGGTGACGCCATCGGTGTAGCAGTACAAGGCATCGTCCGCAGGGAGCGTCAGCTCCATGGACGAGAAGCGGGCACTTGCCAGCGCGCCGATCAGCGGCCCCCGGGGGATCGGCAGGTCCCGCGGTTGCCCGCCTGCAAGCAGGATCGGCGCGCAATGCCCACCGTTGGAGTACAGCAGCTTTCCCGACTCGACATCGAGAAAGCCGCAGAACATCGTGACGAACAGAAGGGTGTCGTTGTTGACACACAGCCGGTCGTTCAACTTCTTCAGCAATTTGTCGGGCTGCAACGTCGTGATGGCCAGAATGCGCAGCAAGCCGATCGCACGGGCCATGAACAATGCAGAGGCAATACCGTGGCCCGAAACATCACCAATGCAGAAAAACAGGAGGTGATCACGGACGAAAAAGGCATCGAACAGGTCACCGCCGACACTGGACGCGGGCTCCATGAAGCCGCAGACCTCGATGTCCTGGCGCTCGGGAAACAGGGGGCGCTGCAGCGGCAGCATGCTGGTCTGGAGCTGTCGGGCGACATTGAGCTCCTTGCGCAGGTGCATCAGTTCCAGGTGTTCGCCCTGCGCCTTGAGCGCCTGTGCCGTGGATCGGCGCACGCGCTCGCTGAGCAGGATCATGAAGCTGGAGGCAACCCCGGGCAGGGTCATGAGCCGGTTCCAGAAGATGTCCTGGGGAATTTTCAGCACGCGCGCCTCGGTCAGCGTCACCACCAGGGCCGAGACCGGTTTGCCGTCGATCGCCGAAAGCTCGCCGACGCATTCACCGGGAGCGATCGGGATTGCGGCGTCGGGGCTTGAATGCGGGCCCAGGTGGACCACCACCGCGCCTGACAGCGGTATGTAGACGTTGTGGTTGATCTCCCCGGCTTTCAGCAAGGGGGTTCCGGCCGGCAACTGAAGAATGTCACAAGCGCTCAGCGCCTCAAGGATCAGGCGGGCATCTGCGTTGCGAAACAGGGCAATGGCCGCCACATCCGGCGAACAGGGGTCGGTCTGCGTCGAAAAGGCGTCTCTGGGTTCATCGTTTGTCATCGGTATTCATGTCCGGCCAGCACAAGCGTGCAGTCTGGCAGCTTTGGTTCCGCCTCACACGGCCTGGGGCCACCGCACACTGAAACTCAGGTGGTTTCGCCCGTCGCCGTAGCGATAGCCCAGACGGTCGGCAAAGCTGCGGAGCATGAGCAAACCCAGTCCGCCGGGTTCGGCCTCGGCGAGGGTGCCGGGCCGCGCCTTTGCGCTAACGCCCGTGGTGTCGAAAGCCCGGCCTGCATCAGAAACCGTCACGGCGGCCTCGCGGGTTTCTGTTTCATCGCCGGGCTGCACCTCCAGCAGAATATGAATCGGCGACGCCAGGGCGGCGGGGCCGCCGTGGCTGAGGATGTTGGCCAGGGCTTCGTTCAGGCACAGATCCAGGCGATTGAGGGCATCGTCAGGCACGCCAAGCTCCGCGCCGCAATGGGCGAGCCATGTCGATGCCTTTCGAACCTGCTGCGCATCGGCTTCGATCGTCAGGTCGGCGACCCGATTTCTGAGGCTTGCCGCCATGGCGCGGGTCAGGCCAGGGCTGCCTGGTCGGCCTCGGACAGGCTGGAAAACATGGGAATCAAGGTGTCCACACCCGTGACTTCCAGGGTTTTGGACACCCCGGCGTTGTCGCCGACAAACAGGACCATGCGTCCGCCGCGTTGCTGGAGCGCCTTGGCGCCGGAAATCAGTTCGCGAATACCGATCGACGCCAGGAAACTGACGTCGGTCAAGTCCACCACGACGCGTCGTGACGCGGACGCCGCCAGGTTCGTGAACTTGATCGAGATCGCCTCGGTGCCCGCAATGTCCAGGCGTCCGGATAGCTTGATGCGCCGGAAGGTGTCGCTGACGTCTTCAAATTCGATGGCCATGATGAGTTCGATCTCGCAGTTGGTGAAAAAAAACAGACGTGCAGGACCGGCAGGATACCCACGCTCCATGACGAATTTGTGACAAAACGCGGATCTTTCATCCCAGGCGACTGGCGGGGTCAAGCCCCGGCGAACACTTCAACGCTTCGAAACGCGTCAGCGACGCTCGTACCAGTCCTTGGAGTTGTTGACGATCTTCACCACCAGCAGCATCACCGGCACCTCGATCAGCACACCCACCACCGTGGCCAGCGCCGCGCCCGAATTGAAGCCGAACAGGCTGATGGCCGCCGCCACGGCCAGCTCGAAGAAGTTGGACGCGCCAATCAGGGCGGAGGGGCAGGCGATGTTGTGCTTCTCGCCCACGGCGCGGTTGAGCCAGTAGGCCAGGGCCGAATTGAAGAATACCTGGATCAGGATCGGCACCGCCAGCAGGGCGATGATCAGCGGCTGGCGCAGGATGGCTTCGCCCTGGAAGGCGAACAGCAGCACCAGCGTGGCCAGCAGGGCGCTGATCGACCACGGGCCGACTTTTTCCATGGCCGCATCGAAGGCCGCCTGCCCCCTGACGAGCAGCGCCTTGCGCCAGAGCTGCGCCAGGATCACGGGGATGACGATGTACAGCACCACCGAAGTCAGCAGCGTGTCCCACGGCACGGTGATGGCCGAAATGCCCAGCAAAAAGGCCACCAGCGGCGCGAAGGCCACGATCATGATGCCGTCGTTCAGCGCCACCTGCGACAGCGTGAACAGCGGGTCGCCGCCGGTCAGGCGGCTCCAGACGAACACCATGGCGGTGCAGGGCGCGGCGGCCAGCAGGATCAGCCCGGCGATGTAGCTGTCGAGCTGGTCGGGCGGCAGCAGCGGCGCGAACAGGTGGCGGATGAACAGCCAGCCCAGGAAGGCCATTGAAAACGGCTTGACCAGCCAGTTCACGAACAGCGTGACGCCGATGCCTCGCATGTGCTGGCGCACCTCGTGCAAGGCGCCGAAATCTACCTTGACCAGCATCGGGATGATCATCACCCAGATCAGCAAACCCACGGGCAGGTTCACCTTGGCCACTTCCATGCCGCCGATGGCCTGGAACACGCCGGGCAACAGTTGCCCAAGGGCGATGCCGGCGACGATGCACAGGAACACCCAGACGGTCAGGTAGCGCTCGAACACGCTCATCGGCGCGTGAGCGACCTGCTTGGCAGTGACTTCA
>JAABRA010000041.1 GCA_011391155.1 Burkholderiales bacterium | reverse complement strand
CTGCGCAAATCGGACGCGGGTGGCCGCAGCACCAGCTACGAGCTGAACGACTCACCAGGGTAGGCCGACCTTCGGAACTTTCCTTGCGGTCTAGAGCGTCTGCGAAGTTGTCGGCGCCAAGCTCGCGTAGTGGACGGTCACAGACATTCGTCGAGGGGCGCGCCCCGGAGCGAGGCTAGCCTTGCGCTTGCCAGCGGTCTCGCTCGGCGGTCATCCGCAGAGAGCGATGCCGGAGAGAAGAATGGCCAGGAGAGAGCGAAACTGGCCCAGGATGGTGCCGCGGGGGCGACCGGCGAAGTCCGCAGGCTCCCGCACGAACCCACGACAACACGCGGCTTCTGGCGCGATCAGACGAAAAAAAGCCCCAACCGAGAGTGGTTGGGGCTTCGGGACTGGTGGTGGGACTGCCACCCGCTCCCAACCTAGATAACTCAGCGCCTTACAGCCGGTGCAAACCACTGCGGAACGGTGCGGATTCAGCCACCTCAATGAGGTAAATCGTAGCAGCTCGCCCCTCGGAGTACATCGCACTGCCCGCCGGCGGGGCTGTCAGTTCGATTCCGTGTTTTTCAATCGAACCCGCGTCCGCAATCCGCCTGACTCGAGCCGTACTGCAAGCGTCCTGCGCATCACCGCCCTGCTATGACCGGGTCTGGCGGGAGCGCTTGGCCTCCGACAGCGAGCCCGGCAGCCGTCGCCGACGGTGTTCCTATATTTCGTCTACCTATTGCTTTCGACGAACATACGGAACATACTCGAGCCATGCTCTCCGACACCCATACCCAGCGCGTCCTCGGCCTGGCCGGCCAGAAGGGGCTGCTGCGCGCCAGCGATCTGGACGCCATCGATGCTCCACGGGTCGTCCTGACCCGCCTGACCGCCGCTGGTCTGCTGGAACGGGTTGGGCGTGGCCTGTACCGCCTGCCGGACTCCCAGGGGTCCGAACACGAGAGTCTCGTGACCGTTGCCACCAAGGTGCCGCAAGCCGTGTTCTGCCTGCTCACAGCGCTGCAGTTCCACGAGCTGACCACCCAACTGCCGCGCCAAGTCTGGATCGCCATGCCGCGCGGCAGTCATGCCCCACGGTTCGACTATCCGCCGATCAAGATGGTGCAGTTCACGGGCGACGCCTACACCGCAGGCGTCGAGGAAGTTGAACGCGATGGCGTCAAGCTCCGTGTGTACGGCGTGGCCAAGACTGTGGCGGACTGCTTCAAGCACCGCAACAAGATCGGTCTGGACGTAGCGCTAGAGGCGCTGAAGGATACTCGCGCCCACAACAGGGCCTCGGTCGATGACATCTGGCGCTTCGCCAAGGTCTGCCGCGTGGCCAACGTGATCAGGCCCTACCTGGAGAGCATCGGGTGAACCCCGCCAATCCCAACGTTGCCGCGTCCGTCCGTGCGCGCCTGCTCAACGTCGCCAAAGCGCAGGGTGTGGATTTCAATCAGGTGCTGGTGCGCTTTGCGCTGGAACGCATCCTCTACCGTCTGACCCGATCGCAGCACGCCGATCGCTTTCTGCTCAAGGGCGCGCTGCTGTTCACGCTCTGGTACGACATGCCCCACCGGGCCAGCGCCGCCTGAATTCGAGCAAGCCCGCGCGGATCGACGAGTAGTTCACCTGCGTCAGGTCGCCCGTGAGCATTTCGTAGGTGATGCCCATTGCGGCTGCCACAGCGCGGAACTGCTGCCGCATGAACTCCGCATACGAACTACCGACATCGGCCGGCGCGGAAAACTTGATGTCCTCGCCGGGCTCCAGCAGCTGCAAGGTCCCAGGCTCCAGACCCGCCAGTGAGACGCCCTGCCCGTCTGGAGCGCCTTCCCCCATCAGGTTGTCCTCGGGCGCCAGGCGGGTGACGAAGCCGGCGAACATCGCAGCAGTCTTCTTGCGCACCAGCTCGGCATCGTCGTACTGGTCGAGCTCGTTGAGCTTGACCAGCGCCCGGGCCAACCAGGGCTCGCCACGGATCTGGCCCGGCCGCAGCGGTCGGAAGAGGTGGACGACCTCGGAGGCAGGGATGCGCACCGTCTCCATGCCGCCGGTGCCGGACATTGGCGCCAGGGCACCGTCGTTGGGATGCGAGCGGTACAGGTGGTAGGCCACACGTCGGCCGAGTCGATCGAACTCGATGCCGGCGCGAATGACGTTGCCCGAAGGCAGTTCGCGGTTCATCGTCAGCGGCAGGTGCTCGGGCTCCAGTACCTGGATCTGCAGGCCCACCGTCAACCGATCCTCGGGGCGCCGGTAGCGCAGCCGCACCAAGCACTCGCCGCCCTCCAGCATGGCGCGGCAAGCCAGCGATTGCAGGCCGTAGAAGTCAGTCAGGCTGGAGGCGTCGGCCTCCTCGCACCACTCACGCCACAGCGCCTGGATGGTCTCGCGCAGCGCCGGGTCGGCGACCATCGACTGCGGCTTGATGCCGGTCCCAATGGCATTGGCCACGAAGGCTTCGACGCCGGCGGCAGCCCAGGCGTTGCGGCGCACCAGGTCGCGGCTCTTGGCGCGCAGTTCGTTCTGGCTGAAAGCCAGCGCCGCCACAGCACCCGGATTGCCGACCTGCCAGGCCATGGCGCGCCGGCCGGAGCCGATGCCGTCATAGGTCGGCGTCGGCTTGCCGAACAGACCTGTCCTGAGTCGAGCCCACCAGGTCATTCCAGACCCTTGGACGTGGTGACCCGGATCTGGCGCTTGGCCGGGTTGCCCGCGCTGCGCGCGAGCTCGGCCTCGACGGCCCGGATGGCGGCGCGCAGTTCTTCGATCGATCGGTACTCGACCGTCTTGTCGGCGAAGCTCACGCGATGTTCGCCGGTGGCCAGCGCGCGCTTGAGCGCATCGAGTTGGGTGGTGGTGTAGGTCATTGCTTGCTCATCAACTCAGCCAGCGGCTGCGGATGACGCGCCGGCTTGTCTTGGAGGTGCCAGAAGTAGCGAGGCCACCGCTGTGGGTGGCCTCGGGGTTGTCGAGGGTCTGGATGGCCGGCACTACATCGGGTGGCCGCGCGATCCCCAACTGGCGTTCCAGCTCGCACCAGTGGCGCTCCTCAAAGCGGTCGAGTCCGGCGGCCGCGGCAGCCGCACGCGCGTAGACGTAGCAGTCCAGGGCCTCGTTGCGCTCGCGCACCTTTTGCCACTCTCGCACTGGGAATCCGTTGCGGTCCCGCCGCGTGATCAGCTGCTCGGCGCACAGCTGCTGAATGAACTCGCCGTCGATCTTGGGCAGGTGAACGAAGCCAGAGGGGAACATCGTGCTCACCCCGTCATCGGCCACCATCGCGCTCTTGCGCAGGTTGTTGTAGAGCTCCAGCTTGGCAATGCCGACAGCTACCGAGAACACCTTGATGCCGCGGCGCAGCTTGCGACCACCACGGGTGACGTCGACTGCGGTCGGCGTGCCGATCAGTGCAGCGCCACGGGCAGCGCCCTTACCAGCGCTACGCGCTCGAGGCCAACCAAAGCGGTACTCACCTCGCCACGTTTCGGGCGATCGCCAGGAAGTACCCGCACAAGCAGCCGGCCGAGATCCTCCGCGACCTCGTGGCCGGCACCCCGGGCTCCGAGGGCAAATGGTTTGCCGCAGCCAAGGATGCCGGCCTCTTCGACATCGCCGTCGAGTTGGCGAACGCGAGCCCGACCGACCCGCGCACGCTGACCCGCGCAGCGAGGGACTTCGCAGAGACGCAGCCCGCCTTCGCGCTGGCGGCAGGCCTGGCAGCGCTGCGCTGGATGTCGACCGGTTACGGCTACGAGATCACCGCCGCCGACGTGCTTGACGCTTACACCGCCACAACTCGCGCGGCCACCACCGCAGGCGCCGATGTCGAGTGCATCAAGACACAGATCCGCGACTGGGTAACCGGGCCGACCCACAGCAACCCGTTCATGAAGTCGATCCTGACGCACCAATTGGCGATCTGAATCGGCATCGGTTTTGGCAGCAACCCTCCGCAGTCCGCGCGGGCCTGCAACTCCCCTCTGGTGTCGCAACAGCCCCGTCCGCAGAATTTCGCTGCAAGCGAGTTTGAAGGACGAGAGCGATACCCATGCACCAGATCAAACACACGCCGCCAGAGGCGATGACGCCGGAGCAGCGGCGCCAGGAAGTCGCGGGCCTGTTGGCGAATGGCTTGGTACGACTGCGGACTGCCGGTCTTCGCGCTGCCACGGCGCACCCAACGGAGAGCGAGTTTGACCTTGGCTTTTCTGGCGACCAGCGCGTTCATTCGGACCCCGTCAACAACGAGGTCAGGAAACCCCGATGAACGCACCTACAAACACCTGGACGACACCACCAACCGTGGCCGCAAAGATCGCCGGCCTGTCAAACCTTGAGATGCCTGCGATCAAGTCGCTCTGGCTGAGCCTGTTCGACGCCGACCCGCCAACGCACAACCGGCAGTTCCTGGAGCGCCGCATCGCCTACCGGCTACAAGAGCAGGCGTTCCGCCAGGTCAACCCGCAACTGCTCGACCGCAACAGCCGCCGCATCGCGTCGCTGCTGGCCACCGGCAAGGTCAAGAAGCGCGACCGCGACTTCCGCCCTGCGGCGGGCACCCTCCTCACCCGGGAGTACCGAGGCGTGGCCTACCGCGTGGCGGTCACGGCCGATGGCCAGTACGAGTTCGAGGGCCGGATGTTTCCCAGCCTGTCCATGATTGCCCGCGAGATCACCGGCACCCGATGGTCGGGCCCCGTGTTCTTCGGCATCAAGCCGATCTCGACGCCGAAGCAGAAGGCGAAGAAGGGAGGCCAGCGATGACTGAGACGCTGAAGCGGCGCCTGCACTGCGCGGTCTACACCCGCAAGTCGACCGACGAGGGCATGGACCAGGAATACAACTCGATCGACGCCCAGCGCGATGCTGGTCATGCCTACATCGCCAGCCAGCGGGCCGAGGGATGGATCCCGGTCACAGACGACTATGACGACCCGGCCTACTCGGGCGGCCACATGGAGCGCCCGGCGATCAAGCGCCTCCTGGCCGACATCGATGCCGGCAAGATCGACGTGGTGGTGGTCTACAAGATCGACCGCCTGACTCGCAGCCTGGCCGACTTCTCGAAGATGGTCGAGGTGTTCGAGCGCCGCGGCGTGTCGTTCGTGTCGGTGACTCAGCAGTTCAACACGACGACCTCAATGGGTCGGCTGATGCTGAACGTGCTGCTGTCCTTCGCGCAGTTCGAGCGCGAGGTCACGGGCGAGCGCATCCGCGACAAGTTCGCCGCCAGCAAGCGCAAAGGCATCTGGATGGGCGGCATTCCGCCACTCGGCTACGACGTCAAGAACCGACGCTTGGTGCCCAACGAAGCCGAGGCGAAGCTGGTCCGCCACATCTTCCGGCGATTCGTCGAACTCGGCTCAGGCACGCTGCTCGTCAAGGAACTGAAGCTGGACGGAGCCACTTCGAAGTCCTGGACCACGCAGGATGGCCGGGTGCGCGACGGCAAGCCGATCGACAAGACGCTGAGCTACAAGCTGATCCACAACCGGACCTACCTGGGCGAGCTGAAGCACCGCGATGAGTGGGTCCAGGGCGAGCACCCGGCGATCATCAGCCGGGACGTCTGGAGCGAGGTGCACACGATCCTGGCGACCAATGGCCGGGTCCGTGGCAACACCACGCGTGCCACGGTGCCACAGTTGCTCAAGGGCCTGGTCTTCGGCAGCGATGGACGAGCGATGTCGCCACACCACGTCACCAAGCCCAACGGTCGCCGCTACAGGTACTACGTGCCGCAACGCGATGCCAAGGAGCACGCGGGGGCGTCGGGCCTACCGCGGCTGCCGGCCGCGGAGTTGGAGTCGGCGGTGCTGGACCAGTTGCGCTCGACGCTGCGGGCGCCGGAGATGCTGGCCGATGTACTGCCTCGCGCACGTCAGCTGGATCCGACGCTGGACGAGGCCAAGGTCTCCGTGGCCATGCTGCGGCTAGATGCGATATGGGACCAGCTCTTCCCGGCCGAGCAGACGCGGATCGTCAAGCTGATGGTCGAGAAGGTCATCATCTCGCCCAACAACCTGGAGGTCCGGCTACGAGCCAACGGGGTCGAACGCGTGGTGCTGGAGTTGCTGC
>JAABRA010000040.1 GCA_011391155.1 Burkholderiales bacterium | reverse complement strand
CAGCAACATGCCACCGCGCTGCTCGGTGGTGATGGCGCCATCAGGGGAAAAGCTGGTCATGCGCCGGATGGTAACGGGCCCCCGGGTGGCCCTGCATCACGTGGGTGACAGCGGATAGTCCTCGGCCACGGTGTCGGGGCAGTCAACATCAAGGTCAAGGGCACGGACCGGCGCAGGGGTTGGAGCAGGAGCAGGACTGGACGCGGGCGCGGACGTCGGTTCCGGGGGGGCAGCCGGGGCTGGGGCCAGCGCCGGCGCGGGACGCACCGTCATGACGTCGTCCAGCAGGTCGTCCAGCATCATCATGTCGCGGTACACGCCCAGCGGCAACAACGGCGGGCCCATGGCGCGCTGGCGCATGTCGTCCTCGCCCAGCATCCAGAGCAGCAGCCACATGCGCGCCGCCCGGTAAGGCCACTTTGCAGCAAGGCCGGAGCACAGATGGCTGTCGTCCAGCAGTTGCGCGTCAGCCGTGGACGGCGCTGTCCACAGGGGCGCGTTCTGTCCGAACCGGGCGCGAAAGGCTTCGCGCGCAATCTCCCATTCCGTCTGCCGGTTCAGCTTCAGGTAGAGCTCGCGCAGCTCCAGAAATACCCAGGGGCTGGTGAAGCGGAAATCCACCAGATGCTGCTGCAGCAGCAACACGGCAGCCACGAGCGCGCCGTGCTTGCGGCGGCGTTCCAGCTTGCGCTGCAGCTGGTGAAGATCGATCAGGGTGGCTTCGCGGCGCGAGCTGGTCTCGCCAATGGCGGTCACGAAGATGGCGCGCGCGGACTCCGCCGGGCTGGGACCGTCGGGCAGGATGTCGTCCAGCCCGCTGCCGACGCTGCGCAAGGACGAGGCCCGGGTCTGCACGTCGGCCCAAAGCACGGAGTCCTGCTCGCGCTGGGTGCGGCGGCGCTCGATGATCCAGGCCACGCTGGCCACCACGGCGACGGCGCCCAGCGTGGCCGTCAGCGGCAGCAGGCCGGACGACGAAGACGACGGCGCCGCGCGCGCTCCCTCGGCGCGCTCGGCCGGCGTACCCTGGGCCGATGCCACGAAGGGCTGTGGTACCCCGGGCGCCGGCTGGCGCGCGTCCGGCAGGGGGGGCTGCGCAGCGGGCGCAGCCGGCGGGGAGGGGGCCGGCGCGTCCATCGCGGGGACCATCTCGCGCGGCGGTGGAACCTGCGCCAGTGAACGGCTCAGGCGCAGCGGGATCGCCTCAGACGGCGCTGCGAGGTCCGGGTGCTCGCTGGACTCCATGGGGGACGTGCGGCCGCGCCTGGGATCAGTAGGTGTAGACGCCCTGGCCGGTCTTGCGGCCCAGGCGGCCGGCGGCGACCATTTCCTTGAGCAGCGGGCACGCGCGGTACTTGCTGTCGCCGAACTCGCTCAGGTACACGTCCATCACGGCGAGGCACACGTCCAGACCCACCATGTCGGCCAGCGCCAGCGGGCCGATCGGCTGGTTGCAGCCCAGCTTCATGCCGGCGTCGATGTCTTCCGGTGTGGCCAGCCCCTCGGCCAGCACGAAGAAGGCTTCGTTGATCATCGGCACGAGGATGCGGTTGACGACAAAGCCCGGCGCGTTCTTCACCGTGATCGGCGTCTTGCCCAGCGTCTTGGCCATCGTGTGCACGGCCGTGTGCGTGGCGTCGCTGGTCTGCAGACCGCGGATGATTTCCACCAGTGCCATCATGGGCACCGGGTTGAAAAAGTGCATGCCGATGAAGGCATCCGGGCGGCTGGTCACGGCAGCCAGCTTGGTGATGGAGATCGACGAGGTGTTGGAGGCGATGATCACCCCGGGCGCCACGATGGCGTCGATCTGTTTGAGGATCCTGACCTTGAGGTCGAAGTTTTCGGTGGCGGCCTCGATCACCAGCTGGGCGGCCTTCAGGTCGTCGTAACTCGTGCTGCCCTGGATGCGCGCCAGCGCGGCGTCCTTGTCGGCGGCGGTGATCTTGTCCTTTTTCAGCAAACGCTCCAGGCTGCCGGCCACCGTGGCGATGCCCTTGGCGACCGCGGCCTCGGAGATATCGACCATGACGACGTGAATGCCCGACACCGCGCACGCCTGCGCAATGCCGTTGCCCATGGTGCCCGCGCCAATGATGCCGACGGTGGTGATGCTCATGCTGTGAACTCCGGGGAAAGAAAGGGATCAACGGCAGGCGACGCGCCTGCGAAAGCCGGATGTTACCGTCTGGGGAGCCCTTCCGGGCAACTAACAGGTGCTATTGAGAACCCTTTGCCGTCTTTTCCACCTTGGCATCGCGCAAAGCACGGCGCCGCGCCATCTCCACGCCCATCGATTCGAACTGCGCCGGATCCATCTGCGCGCGGGCCGCTGGATAGGCCAGCGACTCCTCCAGCACGATGTGATCGATATAGAGCTGCTGGAAAACTTCCACCGCGTTGCGCAGCGCGGTCGGGTCGAACCAGCTGTTGCCGTCGGCCGCGGCCTCCAGGGATGGCTCGATCTCGAACCAGTCGGTTTCCAGCCAGCCGTGGTCCTGAATCAGCCGGTGCGCGGTTTGCAGGACGTCTTCGTCCGTGCTCGACAGCAGGCTCGGGAACACATGTTTTTCCTCGTCCAGATGGTGCTGCCGCGGTTCGGCGTTGAACCAGTCGGTCAGTTCGCGCGCCTGCAGTTGCAGCGCGGGCGTCAGGCCATCAGCCTCCACGGCGATGGCCAGCGCCAGCAGCCGTTCCAGTTTCTGCTGGATGTCCTGGTGACACCGGTCCAGGAACGTGAAGAGGGATTTGTCGGTCGATGACGCCAAGGACACAGAAGAAGACATGGTAAAACTCCAGTTCACAAGATGGGTTCCATTGTGGATTTACGGCGCAGCGGCAATTTGATCTGGCGCAAGAGTGACATGGGAAAGGCGTTGAATCCGGGTATGTTCCGGACGGCGCACCCGAAGTCTCCCCTGTCTGAAATCCCCGGCCTCCCCGGCAGCGACAAGGAGGACGGCCGGGCTCCCGCATAATTTCCCTCCCGATCAACCTGGAGCCCATCACCATGCACGGCCCCCCCCACCTCAAGCGTCGCTCCTTCCTCAAGCTGGGCATTGGCTCGGCGATCGTCCTGGCGGTTGCCGGCAGCACGGTCGCCTTGATGAAGCCGGGCCTGGTCGATGGCAAGCTCAGTCCCCAGGCGCGTCTGGTGATGACCCGCATCGCTCAGGGCATGCTGCTGGGGACGTTGCCCGCCGACGCCAATGCCCAGAAACAGGCGATTGATGGCATGCTGCAGCGCACGGATGCCTTGCTCGCGTTTCAGCCGAGTCATGCACTGGCCGAGCTGTCGCAACTGCTCGCCCTGATGGCCAGTGCACCTGGACGGCTCTGGCTGGTGGGCCTGTCTTCATCGTGGGAAGACGCCACCGCCATCGAGGTCACCACGGCGCTGCAAGCCATGCGGGATTCGGGGGTCGACCTGCGGATCCAGGCGATGCAAGGCCTCCACGATATCGTCTGCCTGCCGTATTTTTCCGGCGAGGAGACCTGGCCATTTCTGGGGTATCCAGGCCCCGTCGAAGTCTGACTCCGCACCATTCGTTTTCCTTTCCCCGGTACATCGACATGAGCAATATCCCTGATCCCATTCTTGATGGCCTGAAGCGCGGCTGGAAAGTGCTGGGGGGCCGTCACGGTCCACTGCCCGAGCGCATCACCTGTGATGTGGCCATCATCGGTTCCGGCGCAGGTGCCGGCATCACGGCCGAGATCCTGAGCAAAGCCGGGCTCAAGGTGGTCATCGTCGAAGAAGGGCAGCTCAAAAGCAGTACCGACTTCAAGCAGCGTGA
The DNA here is from genome assembly GCA_011391155.1 of Burkholderiales bacterium. Taxonomy (GTDB): domain Bacteria; phylum Pseudomonadota; class Gammaproteobacteria; order Burkholderiales; family Burkholderiaceae_C; genus JAABQG01. Next base: position 2,327 of record JAABRA010000040.1, on the reverse strand, counting down.
GTTCGAAGCCTACACCTCGCTGTACCAGGAAAGCGCCGGGCGCAAGACCAAGGACAAGGGCATCACCATCCTGCAAGGCCGCAGCGTGGGCGGCACGACCACTGTCAACTGGACCAGTTCCTTTCGCACGCCGGCGCCGACACTCAAGGTCTGGCAGGAACGCTTTGGCCTGAAAGACTACAGTTCCGAGGCGCTGGCACCCTACTTCGCCCAGGCCGAAAAGCGCCTGAACATCGGCCCCTGGCTCACGCCCTCCAACGAAAACAACGACGTCCTGCTGCGCGGCGCGACCAAGCTCGGGTTTGCCTGCGGCGCCATCCCGCGCAACGTCAAGGGTTGCTACAACCTGGGCTCCTGTGGCATGGGCTGCCCCACCAACGCCAAGCAGTCCATGCTGGTCACCACCATTCCGTTTGCGCTGGATCATGGCGCGACGCTGCTGGCCGAAACCCGGGTGGAAAAGCTGGTCATCGAAGGCGCGCGCATCACCGCCATGTTGTGTATCGCCGTCAAGCCCGACACCACCCCCGCCAACCCGGCGGGGCCCGCGACCACCATCGTGGCCAAACATTTTGTGCTGGCCGGTGGCGCCATCAATTCACCCGCGCTGCTGCTGCGTTCCAAGGCACCCGATCCGCACGGGCTGCTCGGCGCGCGCACCTTTCTGCACCCCGCAACCCTGTCCATCGGCATCATGCCGAATGCGGTCAAGGGATGGGCCGGTGCCCCGGAGACGGTGTACTCAGACCATTTCCTGGAGACCCAGCCGATTGACGGACCGATGGGATTCAAGCTTGAGGTGACGCCCGTGCATCCGGTGTTTTTCGGTGCCAACATGCCCAGCTTTGGCGAGCGGCAGGCGAAGATGCTGCAGCAGTTCCCCAACTCCAGCAGCATCGTGGCCATCATGCGCGACGGCTTTGCCGAGCAGTCCTCGGGGGGCAAGGTGGAACTGCGCGGCGACGGCTCCCCCCTGCTCGACTACCCCGTGAATGACTTCGTGCTCGACGGCGCGCGCCGCTCTTACCTCGCCATGGCGCAGATCCAGTTTGAAGCCGGGGCCAAATCGGTCTACCTGGCCCACGAAATGGCCGACGCCACCAGCACCTGGGCCGAGACCAGGGCGGCCATCGAAAAGCTGCCCATGAAGCCCCTGCTGACCAAGATCGGCAGTGCCCACGTCATGGGCGGCTGCGGCCTGGCGGCGACGGAAAAGATGGGCGTCACCCGGCCCGACGGCGTGCACTGGCAGCTGGAGAACCTGTCCATCCACGATGGCTCGATCTTTCCCACCAGCATCGGCGCCAATCCGCAGCTGTCGATCTACGGCACCGTCAACCGCCTGGCGCAGGGACTGGCGAAACGCCTGGCGTCCAAAGAGGTCGCGCTGGCCTGACGGGGCTGCGCTGGCTGCGTGCGGGTCATTGCACGGCGGGCGCGACCCCTTGGGCGCGCCCCGGTCAACCCTGACTGCCTGACGGGTACCGGCTTGTTGACCGGAAGCTGTTTTTGGCCTTCTGACGCCGAAAATGTGGTCAAAAGTGCCTCATCCCGGCGTGGAATGGTCATTTGCAGCTATCAAAATAGGGTCAACCTGCGGCGCTTCAACTCCTGAACCGCTTGCGCGTCAGCGCCAGCGCCACCCAGAACGCGACCACCGTGCAGGTCAGCAGGACCAGGCCGTGGCGCCAGGGATTGGCCGGCCACTGGTCCATGAACATCGGGCGCACCAGTTCAACCGCGGCGGTCAGGGGCAGCCATTCGGCAATAGTGCGCACCAGCGGGGGCAACTGGGTGGTGGGGAAGAAGATGCCCGAGAGGAACATCATGGGCGTGAGGAACAGCGTGAAGTAGTAGGTGAAGAAGTCATAGCCCTTGGCCAGCGCGTTGAAGATGAGCGCCAGGCAGCTGAACGTGATGCCCACGCCGAGCAGGACCGGCCAGGCGGCAAGCAGCTTGGGGCTGTGGCTGATGCCCAGGGCCAGCATCACGCACAGGATGGCGGTCACGGTGAACAGCGCCTTGAACGCGGCCCAGAGCATCTCGGCCATCACCACGTCGTCCAGGCGCACCGGGGCGTTCATGATGCCGTCCCAGGTCTTCTGCACATGCATGCGCGAGAAGGCCGAATACAGCGCCTCGAAGCTGGCCGCGTTCATCGCGCTCATGCAGATGCTGCCGCTGGCCAGGAACAGGATGTAGGGCACCTGCTGGTCGCCGATCTGGATCTGCCCGACCAGCGAGCCCAGGCCGTAGCCAAAGGCCACCAGCCACATCAGCGGCTCGGCGATGTTGCCCACCAGGCTGGGGATGGCCAGCTTGCGCCA
>JAABRA010000039.1 GCA_011391155.1 Burkholderiales bacterium | reverse complement strand
CCGACGGCTTCGAAGGTTTCCGGGGCAACGCCGGCAACGACACCCTCGATGGCGGTGCCGGTTTTGACCGGGCCTACTACGACAACAGCCCCCTGGCGGTCAGCGTCACCCTGGGCGGCACGGCCCCCGGCAGCGCGCAGGACGGCTGGGGCGGCACCGACACCCTCATCAACATTGAGGAAGTGCGCGGCTCGGCGTACAACGACAGCCTCACCGGCAGTGACAGCGGGGGGTTCGAGTCCTTCGAAGGGCGTGGCGGCAATGACACGATCGACGGCAAGGGCGGCACCGACCGCGCCAGTTACCAGACCTCGCCGGTAGGTGTCACGGTCAGCCTGGCCGCGGGTTCTGCCATCGATGGCTGGGGTGGCATGGACGCCCTGCTCAACATCGAGAACCTCCGCGGCTCGGATCTTGCCGACAGCCTGACCGGCGACGCCGGCGCCAACGACCTCGAGGGTCGCGCCGGTAATGACAGCCTTTTCGGCGGCGACGGCCAGGACTCCTTGCGTGGCGGCACCGGCAGCGACACGCTCGACGGCGGTGCGCAGCGCTCCGTGTCTGGAAGCTCGGTGCGGGAAAACTGGGCACTGAGCGCCAACCAGGGCTCCCAGTACGACATCGCGCTCTACACCGACGCCACTTCCGCGGTGACGGTGATGCTGGGCGCCGACGGCACCGCCGGCAGCGCCACGGGCGGCGGCATTGGCACCGATGTGCTGATCAGTATCGAATATGTCATCGGTTCGGCCTACAGCGACCTCATCCATGGCAGCGACCGGGCGCTCAGCGAGATCTTCCGGGGTGGCGCCGGCAACGACACGATCCAGGGGGGCAGCGGAACGGGTACAGACCAGGGCTTCAACTACGTGGACTACCGTTTCGGCGCTGGCGCGGTGACGGTCAGCCTGGCCACCGGCAGCGCCACGGGGGCCGACGGCAATGACGTGTTGCTGGGCAGTTTCTCGGGCATCTTCAGTGGCGACTTCAATGACGTGCTGACCGGTGATGCGGGAGACAACTTTTTCGATGCCAGCGCTGGCAACGACACGATCGATGGCGGGGCGGGTTGGGATGCCTTGGGCTTTGGTTTCGCCACCGGCGGCGTGAGCGTCAATATGGCCGCAGGGACGTCATCCGGTGCGGCCGGCAATGATGTCTTCTCCGGTATCGAAGCGGTGCGGGGCTCCGGGTTTGCCGACACGCTGGTCGGCAGCGACAGCGCTGATGACCTCCAGGGACAAGCCGGCAATGACAGCATCGACGCCGGCGCGGCCAACGACACCCTGCACGGCGGCTACGGCGACGACAGCATCGATGGCGGCACGGGCACCGACACCGCCCTCTACGCGGGCCCGCGCAGCAGCTATGTGATCACCTGGAGCGGCGCGGGCTTCACGGTGTCCGGGGCCGATGAAGGGACCGACACGCTGAGCAACATCGAGCAGGTGCAGTTTGCCGACCAGACCGTCGAGACTATCCAGCCCGATGTGCTGGGCTTTAGCCCCGCCGACGCCGCCACCGGCGTCGCCGTGGACAGCACCATCGTGCTCACCTTCAATGAGGCCATCGCACGGGGCGCGGGCACCATCGTGCTCAAGAATGCCGCCGGGGCCACCGTTGCGACCTTCGATGCCGCCACCAGCCCCGAGCTGTCGATCACCGGGGCCGCCCTCTCGCTGAACCCCGGCGCCGACCTGGCCCATGGCATCCGCCATGTGCTGGAGATTCCCGCCGGGGCCGTCACCGACCTGGCCGGCAACCCCTACGCCGGCACCACCAGCTACGACTTCACCACCGCCGGTGTCACCAGCGGGTTGAGCGGTACCAACGCCGACGACCGGCTCCAGGGCTCTGGTGGCAATGACATCTTCACGCCCGGCCGGGGTAACGACACGGTTGACGGAGGCGCCGGCGTGGACACGGTCATCCTGCCGATGTTCCCCAACGTGTTCACACTTGCCGAAAACAGCCCCGGCCAGGTCAGCGGCAGCTACGCCGGCTACAGCCTGAGCCTCAACGATGTGGAATTCGTGCAGTTCGGAACCTATTTCCAGACCACCTTGGCCGTGGGCAAGCTGGTCTCCGGCGAGGCGCAACTGCAACTCGGGCGCCTGACCGATCTCTACCTGGCTTTCTTCGGGCGGGCCCCGGACACCTCGGGCCTGGAATACTGGCAGGAAAGCCTGCTGGAGCTGGGACGTGACTTCGCCACCATCTCCAAGGACTTCGCCTGGAGCGACGAGGCCCAGGCGCTGTACCCCGTGGGCGGCAGCAACCGGGAATTCGTGCGCACGGTGTACCTCAACTGCTTTGCGCGTGAGCCTGATGCCGGCGGCTGGGACTACTGGACCGACCGGCTCGACGGCCTGGGCGTCACCGACCTGAACGACCGCGGTGCCTTTGTGGGCGAAGTCATCCTGGGGGCGTACGCGCCCTCCAGCGGCCCGGAGGACCGGGCCCTGCTGACCAACCGGCATGAAGCGGCGATGTATTACGTCAACCAGCTCTCCAACACACCCTCCGAAGGGTTCGACCCCGCCATCAACGCCCTGCTGGTCCGGGTCACGGGCGACGCGGCCACCGAGGACAAGGCCGAGGACGTGATCGACTACGCCTTTGCCAACCCCGTCACCCTGACCGGCATCATGACGGATCCGCCTCTGCTGGATTCGATCTGGGGGGCGTGAAGGATCGGGTCAAGTATCCGGTCAGGCGCCCGGCCCGCGTTTGCGGCTCCAGGCGCCGGTGCAGCTTCAGAGCGCTCCGGCGCGCGATGCTGCGGATGCGGCAGGCCGCGGCGGCCTTCGCCCGCGCGCTCAGCTGACCGCCGACTCACCCCCGGCCAGGCGCTGCGTGAACAGGCGCTGTTCCAGCCGCTGCAGCGCGCTGGCCCAGCCCGCCGACCCGGCCGTGGGCCGGGCCTCCACGACCGCGCTGCAGGTAAACGGCGTTGGACCCGACGCGATGAAAAAGCGCTGGCACACCGGCTCCAGGCGTTCGCAGGCCTGCGCCGGCGAGCCCTCCAGCACCGCCAGCAGGCGCCCGCGCCCCCAGGGCAGCAGCAGTTCGCCGGGCCGCAGGGCCTCCTGGGCGCGGCGTTGCAGGGCGGCCTGCACATCGACCATGCGCGCCAGATCCGCCGATTCATCCAGTGCGCGCCACTGATCCACTTCCAGCAAGGCCACCACCCGCGACGGGGTTTGTCCCGGTGCCGCCTGGTTGCGCCGGTCGAGCGCGGCGCCACCCGAGCGCAGCAAGGGTGCCCGGCTACGGTCCACATGGGCCAGGGAGCGCACCAGCAGTTCGACCAGACGGCCAATTTCGTCCTGCGAGCCCACGCTCAGGCGCACCGGCGTACCCCGGGTCATGAAGGCGAACAAGCCGTCAGCCGCCAACCGCAGCGGCCGGAACAGCCGCCACAACACCCCGATCACCACGCCGGTGGCCAGCAGCGTGGCTGCCAGCGCGGCGCCCAGCACACCCCAGGGCGTCAGCCATTCGGGCCGCAGGGTGACCAGCGCCACCAGCGCCAGCAACGGAATGTGTGTCGCGACAAAGGCAATCGCAAAGCCCTTGACCGCCACGGAGCGGTACCACTGCATGGTCAACGGCTCCGGACCACGCTGCCAGGGATGCCGGACAGCGCCTGCACCTGCTCGAGCACCGCCTGTGCGTCCTCGCGCGTGGCCAGTTGGGCAATGTACACGTCGTGGTTCAAGCCCCGGCTTCGCAGCTGCGCCGGGTAACCGGCCTCGCGCAGCCGGCCCGCCAGCCCGATGGCTTGGCGGGAATCCGCCGATACCAGCGCCGTCACCTGCCAGGCGCCCCCCAGCACCGCCACGCCTGTTCCAGGCTGCAGGGCCGACGAACCGATAAACGTGGCCAACTGCTCGGGAGTGGCAATGCCCACGGGCCGCGCCGGCTGGTCAAAGAACCGCGCCCAGAACGCGCTGGGCTGGGCCAGCGTCAGGGCCCCCTGGTCGGGGGTGGCCAGATCGACCCGCCCCTCGAACAGGCACACCGCGTCGTGCACGGCGTCGGTCATGCTCCAGAAATCGGTGCCGCGAATGCCGGCCGTGATGGTGCGCAGGCTCAGGTTCACGTCACGGCGCCCGACGACACGGGAAACCGCCGATGTCGCAAACCGGAAAAAACCGTCGAACAGTTTGAGATCCGAACGCACCGCGATGCGCCCGTCGTCGGCGTCCACCATCAGCCGCTCGATCCCCAGCCGGGTCTTCTCGCCGAGGTTGATGCGGCTGCCCTCGGGCATCAGCAAGACCAGCCCGGCCCGGGCGGCGGTTTCCACCACCTGCGCGTTCGAGACTCCGTCGCCTGCGGTGAGCGGGTGCCGGCGGCCATCCTGCTCGGTCCAGGCCGGCATCTGCACCGCCTCCACCACATACTGGCGCACCGTGCGCGCCGGGGCCGCAGCCTGCGCCCCGGTGCCCACCGCCAGAACACCCGCGGCACCGGCCAGCCCGCGACCCATGAGTTGCCTTCGATCCATCGGATATTGCTCCATGCCGGGGAACTCCTTGCTACGTGACAAGGGCGGTTCCGCCGACTTTGTGAGCGTACGTGGCCTGTGCCGACCCTTGTCCTGAAAGGGTTGCGCACTAAGTCACACAAACGCCCGCTTGTACGCGGGCTGGCGTCGCCTGGAAAAGGAGAATGCGCAATTGAGAGGGGTGCGCAGGGTGGAGCGGGTGAGCCGGTTGAGGGTGCCCTGGAAAAGTCCTGAATCAATAGCGTTCAACGACCGTTTCACGCTGGGGAAAACCTGTTTTCATCTGATGTTTTGCGCACGCACCGGCTGGGCTGCGGTCATGCGTCCGCCGGTGTCGCTGCATTGGCCGCCGTTCCGCACGCATGGCAGAACCGTGAAAACGCACTCTTGCGCGCCTGGCAGTGGCCGCAGTGGTCGTGCAGGCCGATGCCGCAGTGCGGGCAGAAGTCGTTCTTCACGTCTTTCAAATCCACCGGGCGCTCGCAGCCGGGGCACACGCCCTTGGCCAGCCGCGCCAGGGCCACGTCGTAGCTGAGCTCCTCGCGGCGCTGGGCGTCGGGCAGGCTCTCGGCCAGTTTCTGGCGCTCCAGGTAGCGGTTCAGCGCCAGGATGGCGTAGCGCCCGACCAGCGCGGTGATGGCGATGCCGACGATGTAGCGCACGTAGCCGCCGTAGCTGGGCAGATACGGCACCAGTTCGACGAAGAAGGCGAACAGCGCGAAGAAGATGAAACCCCAGACAAACGGCCAGTACGTGCCCTTGCGCTTCTTGGCGAACAGCCAGCCCGCGGCCGCCAGCAGCGGCAGCGTGAGCGCCAGCCGGTAGAGGAAGACGCGCAGCTCCTGGGCGCGCTGGGCCTTGTGCAGGGCGTCCTGCGCGTCGCGCTCCATGTCGCGCAGCTGGCTTTCCGCGCGTGACGCCGTCTGGCTGGCATCGAGCGCGGCCTGCTGCTGCGCCTCCACCGCCGCCAGGGCGGTACGCTCGGCGGCTTTCAGCGCGTCCAGGCGCGTGGTGCGCTCGATGAGTTCGGCGTCCTGCTCCGGACGTTCGGTGGCGCGGCGCGTGGCCAGCCAGTTGTTGAAGGTCTCGCGGGCGCTCTGGCTGTCGGCCTGGGCGATCTTGAGCTTGAGCTGCGCCTGGGGCAAGGCCTGCTGGGCGTCCAGCCGGGCGCGCGTGGCGTCTTTCACGGTCTGGCGCGCCCGCGCGACGGCGCTGCGGTCCATGAAATCCTCGACCGTGGCGCGCTGCTCCACCTTGGGCAGGTCGCCCACGATCGTGCCGCCCAGCCCGATCAGGAAGCCGGCAAACACCAAGGCCACGACCCACAGGCCGCGGTGGAACCATTTTTCAGACAGGCGCAGGGCTTTGCTCATCGCGTGGGACCTTTCAGAGAAACGCAGGATACTCTTTTTTCAATAGCTGACTATGACCTATCGACGCTGGGATGATGCCATTTTCATCCATTATCCTAAGAACCGCAGTTGCCCCCGTATAAATCACTGCAAACCCAAAGCTGGCGCGGCTTGGCGGGTTTTTGAGACACTCACCCCATGGGTGAACTTATCAAGCGCAAGAAGACGGTCCTGGCGCTGGCCAGCCAGGAGTATGTTGCAGTGCAAACCATGGGCGGGCGCATGCACGTTCGCTGGGAT
>JAABRA010000038.1 GCA_011391155.1 Burkholderiales bacterium | reverse complement strand
GCGGCGTCGTACAACGTGTTCTTCGCGCTGCCGGTGATCTCGGCGGCCAGCTTCACGGCGGTTTTCAAGGGCAGCTCGGCCATCAGTAGCTTTAGCACGCGTTGGTCGTCGCCCGCATCCGCCGCCACGGGTGCGCCGTGCAGCACCACGACGAATTCGCCGCGTTGGCGGTTGGCGTCGGCCGCCAGCCAGGCCGGGCCGCCGCTGGCGGGCACGGTGGCGATTTCCTCGAACTGCTTGGTCAGCTCGCGCCCGAAAGTCATGGGGCGCTCGCCGAGCGCGGCCAGCGCGCCGGCCAGCGCCTCGATGCGGTGCGGCGCCTCCAGCAGCACCACGGCGCGCGGCTCGGCGGCCAGCAGCAACACGGAGCGCTCGCGCTCGGCGGCCTTGGTGGGCAGAAAGCCGGCAAAGACGAAGCCGCCCTCCTGCGTCATGCCGGCGGCGCTGAGCAGGGTGGTGATGCTGCTGGCGCCGGGCAGTGGCACCACCGGCAGGCCCACCGCGCGCACGGCCGCCACCAGGCGCGCGCCGGGGTCGCTGACGGCGGGCGTGCCGGCGTCCGACACGTAGGCGATGCGTTGACCCTGCTGCAGGCGATCGATGACGCCGGCGGCGGCCTCGGCCTCGTTGTGCTGGTGCACCGCCAGCAGCTGCGCGCCGGGGCGATCCATGCCGTAGGCGCGCAGCAGTTGCTGGGTGTGGCGCGTGTCCTCGCAGGCCACGGCGTCGACCAGCGCCAGCACATGCAGCGCGCGCAAGGTGATGTCGGCCAGGTTGCCGATCGGCGTGGCCACGACGAACAGCGCCCCCTGCGGATAATGCTGGTGCGACGCGGCCTCGCGGGCCGCATGCAGGGCCGGGGCAAAAGAAGCGCTCAAGGAGGAGGTCAATGGAATTCCTGGCTAAAAAATCCGGCGGGCAGACCGGTACCGGTTCGGGCGCCGCGCCGCGCACCACCAAGCAAAAGGGCGACGCGGCCGAAGACGCCAGCCTGCGCCACCTGCAGGCGGCCGGCCTGACACTGCTGGAGCGCAATTATCGGACGCCCGGGCGCGGTGGCGGCGAAATCGATTTGATCCTGCGCGAGCGCGACGGCACCGTGGTGTTTGTGGAGGTGCGCCAGCGGGCCAGCGCCTCGCACGGCGGTGCGGCGGCCAGCGTGAGCAGCACCAAACAGCGGCGCATCATCTTCGCCGCGCGCCACTACCTGATGCGCCTGCGCACGCCGCCGCCGTGCCGCTTCGACGTGCTGCTGGTCGAGCCGGCGGGCGTGTTGTGGCTGCGGGCGGCGTTTGATGCGGGCTGAGGAGGGGCCAGCGCCAGCGGACCCCGATGGGGGTTGTTACGCAGCCCTACATCCCGTTGCAGAGTGCGCGGTTATCATCAAACCCCATGCTAGAGCAACGCATTCAACAGCACTTCATTGACAGCGCCGACCTTAAATACCAGTCGGCGCAAGCCTTGGACAAACCGGTCGCGGCCGCCGTGCAGGCGCTGCTGGCGTGCGTGACCAGCGGGGGCAAGGTGCTGGCCTGCGGGCATGGCGGATCGGCCACGCTGGCGCAGCACTTTGCGGCCCTGTTCGTGGGCGGTTTCGAGCGTGAGCGCCCCGAACTGGGCGCGCTGGCACTCAGCGCTGATGGCGTCCTCATGACCGCGATCCTGCGCAGCGATGGTGGCACGCCGGTGTTCGAGCGGCAGGTGCGCGCGCTGGGGCAGGCCGGCGATGTGCTGCTGGCCATTTCCACCAGCGGCAACGACGCCGCCCTGCTGCGCGCGATGCAAGCCGCCCATGAACGCGAAATGACCGTGGTCGCGCTGACGGGCGGCGGCGGCGGCGAGATGGGCCGGGCGCTGCGCGAGACCGATGTGCACGTCTGCGTGCCGCATGACCGGATGGCGCGCATCCATGAGGTCCACGGCCTGGTGCTGCACTGCCTGTGCGATGGCGTGGACGCGCAATTACTGGGTGAACAGGAAACATCAACATGAAGCAGACACAAACCCGGCGGCTCCTGATCCAGGCAAGCGCTGTCGCGCTGATCGCCGCCGCGCTGGGCGGTTGCGCCGCCGCAATCGTGGGCGGCGCGGTTGTCGGCGGCATGGTCGCCACCGACCGGCGCACCACCGGCGCGCAGGTCGATGACCAGAACATCGAGCTGCGCGCGGCCAACAACCTGAGCGCGACCTTCGGCGACCGGGCGCACCTGAATGTGACCAGTTACAACGCCCAGGTGCTGCTGACGGGCGAGGTGCCCACCGCGCAGGACAAGCAGCTGGCGGAGCAGATCGTCTCGCGCGTGCCCAGCGTGCGCGCCGTCGTGAACGAACTGGCGGTCATGCCCAACGCCACGATTGAGCAGCGTTCGTCGGATTCGCTGATCACGGCCCAGGTGAAGGCCGCCATGGTGGACAGCTCGGACATTTTCGCCAACCTGTTCAAGGTGGTCACCGAACGCGGGACGGTGTATCTGATGGGGCGTGTCACGCGCAAGGAGGCCGACAAGGCCACCGAGACCGTGCGCGGCGTGGGCGGCGTCAAGCGCGTCGTGCGCGTGCTGGAGATCGTCAGCGAGGCAGAACTGTACCCGGCCCCGTCACCGCAGGCGCCCGCGTCCGCCGCAGCGCCGAAGTCCTGAGCGGATCGCCGCAGCGCTGCTATTAACGCAGCCGCTTGATCAGGCTGGAGGTGTCCCAGCGCTGGCCACCCATCTGCTGGATGTCGGCGTAGAACTGGTCCACCAGAGCGGTGACCGGCAGGCGCGCACCATTGCGGCGGGCCTCGTCGAGCACCAGGCCCAGGTCCTTGCGCATCCAGTCCACCGCGAAGCCGAAGTCGAACTTGTCGGCCACCATGGTCTTGCCGCGGTTGTCGAGCTGCCAGCTTTGCGCGGCGCCTTTGCCGATCACGTCCAGCACCTGGTTCATGTCCAGCCCGGCGCTCTGGCCGAAAGCGATGGCCTCGCTCAGGCCCTGCACCAGCCCGGCGATGCAGATCTGGTTGACCATCTTGGCCAGCTGGCCCGCGCCGCTGTCGCCCAGCCGGGTGAAGGCGCGTGAAAACGCCAGCGCCACCGGGCGGGCGGTGTCGAAAGCGGCCGCGTCGCCGCCGCACATCACGGTGAGCGCGCCGTTCTGCGCGCCCGCCTGGCCGCCCGAGACGGGCGCATCGACAAAATGCAGGCCGATGTTTCGGGCAGCGGTGTACAGCTCGCGCGCCACGTCGGCCGAGGCGGTGGTGTGGTCCACGAAGACCGCGCCAGGCGTCATGCCGGCAAACGCGCCGTCGGCGCCCAGCGTGACCGAACGCAGGTCGTCGTCGTTGCCGACGCAGCAGAACACGATGTCGGCGCCCTGGGCAGCCTCGCGCGGGGTTTCGGCATGTTTTGGGCGCGTACCCAGCGTGAATTCGTCACACCATGCTATTGATTTTGCTGCGGTTCGGTTGTAGACCGTGACCTGGTGCCCGGCGCTGGCCAGGTGCCCGGCCATCGGGTAGCCCATGACCCCCAGGCCCAGGAAGGCGACTTTGCGGGAGGCGGTGGTTTCGTAGGTTCTTGGATTGATGCTGCTCATGGGTTTTCTCTGGGAGTTGATACGCGGCGGTCATGCGGGCCACCGCGCCCGGGGTCAGACGATGGAGAAGTGCTCGGTGCCGGCGGACAGGTCCTGCGACTTGCTGCGCTTGCTGTTGAGCTTGATCTGCAGCCGCAGATCGTTGACGGAATCGGCGTTGCGCAGGGCGTCCTCGTACTTGATGTCCTCCGCCTCATAGGCATCGAACAGCGCCTGGTCAAACGTCTGCATGCCCAGATTGCGGCTCTTCTTCATGATCTCCTTGATCTCGGTGACCTCGCCCTTGAACACCAGGTCCGCGATCAGCGGCGTGTTGAGCATGATCTCGACCACGGCCGTGCGCCCCTTGCCGGATTGCCGGGGCACGAGGCGCTGGGAAATCATGGCCTTGAGGTTGAGCGACATGTCCATCAACAACTGGCTGCGCCGCTCCTCGGGGAAGAAGTTGATGACCCGGTCCAGCGCCTGGTTGGCGCTGTTGGCGTGCAGCGTGGCCATGCACAGGTGGCCGGTTTCAGCAAACGCAATGGCGTGCTCCATGGTCTCGCGGTCGCGGATCTCGCCCATCAGGATCACATCCGGCGCCTGGCGCAGGGTGTTTTTCAGCGCCGCCTCCCAGCTGTCGGTGTCGATGCCGATCTCGCGCTGGGTGATCACGCAGTTCTTGTGCGCGTGGACGAACTCCACCGGGTCTTCCACCGTGATGATGTGGCCCTGGGAGTTCTCGTTGCGCCAGTCAATCATGGCGGCCAGCGTGGTGGACTTGCCGGAACCGGTGGCCCCGACCAGGATGCACAGGCCGCGCTTGGACATGGCAATGTCCTTGAGCACCGGCGGCATGCCCAGCCCTTCGATCGTCGGCAAGGTGGCGGGAATGACCCGCAACACCATGCCGATCTTGCCCTGCTGCACAAACGCGCTGACGCGAAACCGCCCGATATTGGCCGGTGCGATGGCGAAGTTGCACTCCTTGGTGCGTTCGAAATCAGCCGCCTGCTTGTCGTTCATGATCGAGCGGGCGAGCGCCTGCGTGTGCAGCATGGTCAGCGGCTGGGGTGACAGCTTGGTCACCATGCCATCGACCTTGATCGCCGGTGGAAACTCTGCCGTGATGAAGAGGTCGCTGCCGTTGCGGCTGATCATCAGCCTGAGCAGATCGTTGATGAATTTACTGGCCTGGTCGCGTTCCATGATGGTTGTGCCCGGTGGTCAGGTCAACGACGTTCAGTGAGGCGCGCACCCACGGCGCGCAGGCGCAGCGACATCTTGCGCGCGAGCAGGGCGATCAGGCTGGCTGCCAGTTGCGGGCGCACCGTCATCATCTCGTCGAGCGCCTCGGCGCCCAGCACGGCGATTTCGCATTCCGTCAGCGTGATGCAGTGGGAAAACCGCTTGCCGCTGTCGAGCAGCGACATCTCGCCGAGAATCTCACCCGGGCGGGCTTCGCTCAGGCGCACCCGTTCGCCCCAGACCTGGTCGCGATCCACGGCCATGGTGCCCGACAGCAGCACGGTCATGAAGCTGCCGTACTCGTCCTGGCGCATCACCTCACGGTCAGGCGCCACCGTGGCGAAGTCGAAGAAATGCAGCAGCTGGTCCATGGCCGGCGCGTCGAGCCGCTTCATGTGCGGGTCGCGGCTCCACAGTTCACGCAGTTTCGGCGCGCCTTTTTCCGCAGCCAGGCGCCGCGCGCCAACCTCGACCGCGCGGGCCTCCCAGGGCACGGTCTCATCGGCGGAGATGCCGTGGTCGGCAAACGCGGTGGTGAAGAACACCGACTCGTTATTGCCTTCCTTGTCCTGGGGCGGCAATTTTTCCCGCAAAAATCCAAGAATACCCTTCATGAACGAGTCCCTCGCTGGTGTGATCCTGAATGACGGCTGTGGCCGCGCCTAGCCCGGGAAGTTCTCGGGAATCTTGGCCTTGGAACGTGCTTCGGCCGCGGAAATGACGTTGCGCCGGACCAGGTCCGACAGATTCTGGTCCAGCGTCTGCATGCCCGCGCTGTTGCCGGTCTGGATGGTCGAATACATCTGCGCGACCTTGGCCTCGCGGATCAGGTTGCGGATGGCGCTGTTGGCAATCATGATCTCGTGCGCCGCCACCCGGCCCTGGCCGTCCTTGGTCTTGCACAGGGTCTGCGAGATCACCGCCTGCAGCGACTCGCTCAGCATGGCGCGGATCATGTCTTTTTCTTCGGCCGGGAACACGTCGATCACCCGGTCGATGGTCTTGGCCGCGCTGGAGGTGTGCAGCGTACCGAACACCAGGTGGCCGGTTTCGGCGGCCGTCATGGCCAGGCGGATGGTCTCCAGGTCGCGCATTTCACCGACCAGGATCGCGTCCGGGTCTTCGCGCAGCGCCGAACGCAGCGCGGCGTTGAACGACAGGGTGTGCGGGCCGACCTCGCGCTGGTTGATCAGGCACTTCTTGGACTCGTGCACGAATTCGATCGGGTCCTCGATCGTGAGCACGTGGCCGTATTCGCTCTCGTTGAGGTGGTTCACCATGGCCGCCAGGGTGGTGGACGTGCCCGAGCCGGTGGGTCCGGTCACCAGCACCATGCCGCGGGGTTTGAGCGCCAGATCGCCGAAGATCTTGG
>JAABRA010000037.1 GCA_011391155.1 Burkholderiales bacterium | reverse complement strand
TTAGCCGCATCCTCAAGGGGACCAGCCGGGTGACCCCGGAGATGGCGCTTCGTCTGTCCAAGGCTGTCGGTCGCACTCCCGAGAGTTGGCTCGCCATGCAGGACTTCCACGACCTTTGGGTGGCCAGGCAGCATGTGGACCTCAAGCGAGTTAGCAAGCTTCGTCTGGCCGCGGCCTAACCAATCATTCAAGCCGAACCCACTGCGTGGGTCGGCTTAGCTCAGGCGTTAGGCCGCACATCAAGTACCCCGTATTTGGAGATTCCGCTGATGAAGTATGCGTCTCTCGTAGTCCTACTGGGCTTTCTGCAAGTTGGCAGCGCTGTTGCATCCCCCAGCGAACAAGACAAGAAAACTCCAGAGTCCCCGGCCCACCCCTTGCCGGACACACAGTGGTTTGCCTCTCCTAGTGGACCTACGCCCGTCCTGCGCCGCATCGAGGGCAATCGAGCCGAGTCGGGTCCCTTTCGTGAGTACTACCGCACTCCCGCGGGCGCAAGTCTCGCAGCGCACCGACACACTGCGGATATGCACATCAAAGTGATCGAGGGACGTCAGTTCATTCTCATGGGAGATCTTGAGAGCGCTCGAGTCAAAACATTCGATCCGGGTAGCACGTTCGTTATCCCTGCAGGTGTCTGGCATGTAGAGTGGTTTGAAAGCGACACCCTAGTGGAGATTTCTGGCATCGGGCCAATGCGTACGGAGAGGCCTCCAACCACGCCGCGTGTGCCGTAGGCATTTCAGGTCGCGCAGTGCGGCCTAACTATTCATTCAAGTCGACGCCTTCGGCGCGGCGTAACTCAGGCGTTAGCGCCCAGGGAGAATCTATGCGAAGTCTGGTAGCACTAATAGCCGCATTGGCTGCGGTCGGCTGCAGCCCCTCCGTTGTCCGCCCCGGCGACGTGTCCGCGGAAAGGCCCGCTCTCCCTGCCCAATCGAATGCGCATGATGCGTCGAAGGCCGCCAAGATGGAATTCCTGCTTGCATCAGCGGCTGCCGATTTTCAGTTGCATCCTCCTGGTGGTGCTCGGTTACGGTTTCAAAACGTGCGCTTGGGGTACATGGGCACTTCCGCAGGCACACCGAGGTACATGCTGTGCGGTACCTTTTCGTCCGATGAGTCCCGTTTGAGTGCTGAGACGACCCCGTTCGTGACAGTCGACTCGCCCGGCGGACCCAACGGATACCAACAGTTGCTCGGGGAAAACAGCATGTGCGCAGATCCGGCTGCAACCTTCGACAGCACGAGTGATTTGTCTTCGGCGTTGCAGAGCAGATTCGACTCAATCGCTTCAGCTCGGCAGTGATCCGGCTTGGGCGCTAACCATTCATTCAAGCCGACGCCGGTTCGCGGTGCGGCATAACTCAGGCATCAGTCGCGCATGACACATACCCGAAAAGTTGAGGCCTACAGGCGTCTCACGGCCGAGAAGGGCATTGCTGCGTCTACGGCGGTACCGCCGCTGTGGGAGGTTATCTGGTCGTTGGGCATCCACTTGCCCCCGCCACTGTGTATCGGTTTCCTGCCGCTCGCGATCATCAGCGGCACATTCTTCGGGGTGGTATTTGGCGCCATCGCCTGGATCATGGGTAACCGGGGCGTCCGCACCATGCCCCTGGAGGAGGCCGGCGTCGTGGCGTTGTTACTTGGCGCAACGTTTGGCCTGATAGTGGCGTGGCTCGCCCGCCGCTTGGCTCGCAAGCACGGCCTGGGATCGTGGTCCGATGTCGGCGCCAGCTGACTGCGCGACTGACCAATCAGTCAAGCCGAACCCGCTTCGCGGGTCGGCTTGACTCAAGCATTATGCGGATTGACCTGAACACCCTGCACTTCTACAAAGTGAGGCATCTGGAGAATCATGAAGAAGCCAATCGGCATCGCGCTCGCATCACTACTGCTCGTGGCAGCACATGCCAGGTCGGAGGAGCCGTTCGTTTCTCCGCTTCTAGGTACATGGGCTGTCGACATTTCCAGATTGCCAGTTCCACCTGAGGCTCGCCCCAAGCGCGTCACTATCATTTTCTCGCAAGTCACTCCTGGGCAATTGACCACACGCGTGGAAGTCGTTGACCCGACCGGCGCCCTGCTCGTTGCAGAAGGAACCAATGAACTGAACGGCACGATTGCGCCGGTAAGCGGGAACCTTGAAGCCGACACCTCGGCGGCAACAATGCCTGCGCCCACGGTGCTGGTGATGCAGTTGGCCCGGGCAAACGTGCCAGGTTCAACCCGGATCTACACCGTTGAGCCAGACGGAAAGTCCATGGTCGAGACAGCGGCCAATTTTGGTGCCAATGGCCAGCCCGCCATGCGCTTCAACTATTTTCGGCGTGTTGAATAGGTTCACGCTGAATACTTGAGGGCATCCGGCCAAAATTTCATTCAAGCCTAACCCGCTTCGCGGGTCGGTATAATTCATGCGTTAGGACGAAGAACAATGCACCCTGCGTACTTCGAGGATAGATGGGCAGATCTGCGGCGGCGCACTCGCCTTGTGCGCGGGTCGTGGCTCGCTGCCGCGGCGCTCGGGCTGGGCGGTGGCTACCTGTCCGCCGTCCTTGACTGGCCTTGGGTGTTCTATAGCTCGGCAGGGCTGGGCGGGCTTTTGCTCATCGCGGCATTCAACTACCGCCTCGCTTTTCCCTGTCCTGGATGTGACAAACAGTTCTTTCGCTTCAGCTTCGGCAGCAACTCGTTGGCTGGGAAATGTGTTCATTGTGGCCGCCAGGCAGGTTGCACGGCCTAAGCATCGGGTATCCACGTTTTCGTAGGAAATCCCCGGCCCATTCGCTTCGCAATGGATCCGCGGCTTGGTTCCCGCGTCAGCTCTCACAAGGTGGTTCCAGGCAATGCGTAATTTCCTTCTGGCGCTATGTGTTTCATTCCTCAGCTTTTCGGTCGCTGGCCAAGAGGCGGCGGTTGCCCCGGTGGCCCTTGTCTCCGAAGGTCCCAAGCTGACAGCTGAACTCCTTGGGCAGGAGCGCGGTGGAACCGCGCGTATCGGATTTACGGTTACGGCATCAGGCGTGGTTGAAGATGTCCACGTGCTTGGTTCCTCGGGCACGCCAGCCTTTGATGAGTTGGCCGCAGAAGCTGTCGAGGCGTGGACTTTCAAGCCCGCCAGGAACGCAGCGGGTGAGGCGATCGACGTGAAGATGATGGCTCCCATCGCCTTCACCACGCCAAAAGAGCTGCAGGCTGGCGTTGCTGCCCATCTGTCCGACCAGCTTGGCCAGACTTGCGCCGAGTTCCTTGTCGAAGTGGACTTGGCTAGGCCCTCCGCTCCCGAGGAGCTGCCCAATGCCGTCAGCAGCTTTCAACAGGTCTGGGGCGCAGGGTTTGGTGCACTGCTTGTCTCGGGTGACAAGCCGAGTGTGATAGTTGCAATGGCCAAGGCGAAGAGACCCTTGTTCGACGATGTCGTCGAGGGATGCAGGGCCTCTCCGGAGGCAAGCTTTGGCGACACCTTCAAGGCGTCACTCGGGGAGCAGCTTTCCCTTGCCCGGAGTGAGGGCTGACTATTCTTTCAAGCCGACGCCTTCGGCGCGGCCAGGCCCAACGCCCCAGGCCATGGATTCCACAGCGGGAGTCATACGAATGCTCATCAAGCTTGACCAGTCGACGGTTGTTGGCGAGGACTACCACCTTCCGCCGGAGAAGCTCCTAAGCGGCAATCCAAAACAAACGGTCTGGGTTCACTACACCAGCGCCGCCGGGAACTTCAGCGCCGGAATATGGCGCAGCGAGCCGGGAAAATGGCATATCTCCTACACGGAAGAAGAGTTCTGCCACATGCTCGAGGGGCTGAGCATCGTCACTGAAACCGGCGGCAGCCCTGTAACGGTCCAGGCCGGCGAGAGCTTTGTCATCCCAAGCGGCTTTGTCGGCACCTGGGAAGTTGTCGAGGCAACCACCAAGCGCTTTGTGATCTACGAGCCGAGCGCCAACCCGGCGGACGGGCAGCCCGCTCCCGCGCTGTCCTGACTGTTCATTCAAGGAGCCTGGCATGTTCGCCATTTCGCTGGTTCTTGCCGTGATTGCCTGGGTGGCGGGCGCGGTCCTGGCATCCCGGCTCAAGCGCACTGCGCCCTTGCTGCACGAGGCGTCCGGGTCACCGTCGGGAACGCAGTACTGGCCATTCTGGACCTTTGCGCTTATTTCGCCCCATCGTTGGCGCCAACTGCCCGGCGACGCAAAGCCTGTTGCCGCCATTGCCGTTGTCGCGCTGGTCGCGGCGCTCACACTGGCCGCACTGGTTGTATTGCGCTTTGTCATCGGCGGCGGGAGTCTTTGACCATGCCATTTTCCCTGATCCAATGTGATGCCACGGGTGCGCCCGTCACGGTGGTGGCGGCGATGTCCCCGGCCATCATCGAAAGCTGCATGGCTTCCGCGCAGCTCTACCAGCGCATTGGCTTCCAGGCGCCATGGGTGAGCTATGTCGCCGTCATTGACGGCGTCGCGGTGGGCGGTGGCGCCTTCGTGGGCGCGCCGCGCGACGGCGTGGTCGAGATTGCCTACTTCACGCTGCCCGAGTTCGAAAGGCGTGGCTTTGCCCATGCCACGGCCAGTCATCTTTGCCAGATCGCCCGTGCGGCGCTGCCAGGCGTCGTGCTGTCGGCCTTCACTCTTCCCGAGCTGAATGCTTCCAGCCGGATCCTTGCGAAGCTGGGTTTCGTTTGCGTTGGCATCGCCCACGACGACGACGCTGGCGAAGTGTGGGAGTGGAGGGCCTGACCCGGCGTGGAGTTCATTTTTGTGTCCACCCGTGGCATGGTTGCCCGGGCTCTTACCGGGCCGCGCCAATCTTCTTCCTGTTCTGCCGCGGGGTCATGAATGAAACGAGTCACCGGCATTGGTGGAATCTTCTTCAGCGCCAGGGATCCCAAGGCGCTTTGCGCCTGGTACCAGAGGCACCTTGGCATTGACGTGGAGGACTGGGGCGGCACGGCGTTCACGTGGACGGACGCCGATGGCAACCCGACGAAGGGCATGACGGTCTGGTCCATCGGCGCCGCGGACGGCAAGCACTTTGCCCCGAGCACCTCGTCCTTCATGGTCAACTACCGCGTGGACGACCTGGCCTCGCTGCTGCAGGTGCTTCGCGAGGAAGGCTGCAACGTGCTGGAGAAGACGGAAGACTCCGAGTACGGCAAGTTCGGCTGGGTCATGGACCCTGAAGGCAACAAGGTTGAACTCTGGCAGCCACCGCCCGGGCAATAGCCGCGCGCTGGAAAGCTGGTCGAACCCAGGGCCTGGGTCGTGGTCATTGCCGGGAGAGGGATTTGGCGAACAAAACGCTGGAAGATCTGGCCGTTGAACAAGCCATTGCTGATTTTGGCAACTACAGGTTCTGGCGAAGACTCCAGGTTGGCCTGCTGGTCGGCTGCTACGGCTCGCTTGCGGCGGCGATCGCCGCCAAACTGATGACGGGCACCCCGGCCACCGTGATCGCACTGGGGCTCGGCGGCACGGCGTTCGCGCTCGCCAGCTTTGTTCCAGGCCGAAAGGCGGACCGCACCTTGGCCTTGGCCCAGATGGTGCAGAAAGCCGCGCACGAGGCGGATCTGCGCGAGGCGAGCCAGAGCGCCATGCCGCCCGCACCTCTCACGGTCTGCTTTGCGAACTTCTCCGGTCCGGAAATGGAGGCCTGGGTCGCGGAAGACAAGGCGGCGCTGGCGGGGCTGTTCGCCATTGCGATCGATTCCGACGGGCGCCAGCATCCCAGGGCGCAGGTGCTTTTCGTCTATGCGGAGCTGGCCGAGGACGGAACCATCAACGGCCCGGTGAAGTCCGACATTCGAACGGTCGCGCAGCTGTACGGCGCACAGGTCGTGGTCCTGGCCTCACCCAATCCCACCGCGCGCGTCCAGGCGGCCGTGATGCTTCCGGGACCCAAGGCGGCGAACATCGTGATGACGCTGGCCCGCAACGGGCCTGGCTTCGGGCAGTTCTTCGCCGAGCTCTTCGGTCGGATGCGGGCGGGGACCGAGATGCTGGCCGCCTGGGTGGCGCTCGCTCCCCAGGGGCCGGCCCAGCAGCCGTCGACGGCGCCCGCGACGCTGTTGCTGGCGGAGGCGGGCAAGCTCGCTTTCCCGACCCATGGCGCCAGTCGCCCGGGATGAAGCGTCCGCCGTGGCGGACCTACTTCGAAACCTGCGCCACCCAGTCTTCGAGGTTGTAGTAGTTGGTGACCCGGGCGATGCGCCCGTCGCGGATGTCGAAGAA
>JAABRA010000036.1 GCA_011391155.1 Burkholderiales bacterium | reverse complement strand
CATTCTTGCCAATGATGATCTTGGCTTCCTCGTTGTCCAGCGTCACCAGGTTGGGCGTGGACAGGATGTTGCCGTCGGCGTTGTTTTGCAGGAAGTTGGCCAGGAAGCCGAGCACATAGACGCCATTGAACTTCTTGACCGCTCCAACGTTCAGGCCCTGGCCGGGCGTGATGCTGGTGGGGTCGGTCGCGGCCGCCTGCCCGAGGTTGATGATGTTCTTGGCGCCTGCGAAGAAGTTGGTGCCCAGGAAACCGAGCACCGAACTGCCGGCGGCACCGATCGGCCCTTGCCACTGCACGCTCAATTCCGCCGACTTGTCGGCGTTGACCTCGGCAATCAGGCTTTCGATGAACACCTGGGCGCGCCGGGCGTCGAGCCGGTCGATGACCGCGCGCAACTGGCGGTATTGCGGCGGCGGCGCGGTGATGATGAGCGAATTGGTCGCCGCATCCGCCTGGATCTGGCCGCCGGTGGAGGACTGGCTGGCGCTGCTGGCCGCCGCCGCGCCCGGGGCGGCCCCGGCGCCGCCAGTCATGGTGGCCGGCGCACCCGCCCGGACTTCACCGGCCATCGCGGCGCGCAAGGTGGCGGCCAGTTTCACGGCATCGGCGTTCTTGAGGTAGACCACGTGGATGTTGCCGCTGGCCGATGCCGTTCCGCCCGGCCCGCCGTCGGGCTGGTCGAGCCGCTCGATCAGCGACTTGACCAGGCTCATGCGCGCCGGATTGGCGGTGCGCAGGATCAGCGCGTTGCTGCGGGGCTCTGCCACCAGCGTGGTCTTGAACGAGGTGTCGGCCTGGCCCTGGCCGGCGGCCGGCGCCGCGCTGCCGGACTCGATCAGGCGGATGACCAGGGGCGCCAGGTCGGTGGCGATGGCGTGCTTGAGCCGGATGATTTCCACGTCCGTGGCGTTGGCCACGTCCATGACCGCAATGATGCGGGCAATGCGCTGCAGGTTGTCAGCGTAGTCCGTGATCACCAGCGCGTTGTTACCGGGGTTCACGTTGATGGTGTTGTTCGGGCTGATCAGGGGCCGCAGCACCGGCACCAGGTTGTTGGCGGTTTCGTAGTTGAGGCGAAAGATCTGCGTGACGATCTGCCCGCCCGCCGCAGAGGGGGTGCTGGTCGAGACCGAGCCGCTCTGTAGTTTGGCGTCGGCTTCGGGCACAACCTTGTAGAGGCCGGCGGACTCCACCACGGTAAAGCCCTGCAGCCGCAGCGTGGCCAGAAACTGGCCCCAGGCCGCCGCGGGTGTCACGGGTCGCTCGGTGATCAGGGTGATGGTGCCCTTCACGCGCGGGTCCACCACCACGTTGCGTCCCGACAGCGTGGCCAGGGTGCGGGCGACGGCCTCGATTTCCGCGCCGGCAAAATTGAGGGTGACCGGCTCGCCCGGCTTCACCGCGCCGTCTTGGGCATTCAATACCGTGCTTCCCAGCGTCAAAAGGACAGTTGCTGCTATTCTATTGATAGTTATTCGGAAGCGGCGAGCGGAAAGCGAGGTCGGATGTTTCATGGAGCGCACGGTATGGGGAGGGGTCGGAGCGAGGCGGGGGGCACGCCTTTCAGCCCAGGGTGATGGTGGAACGCGCGCCTTTGCGCCGTCCGACGATGTTGAGCAGGTTCGACAGCGCCGCTTCCCGCTCGGGCGCCGCGCTGGCCGTGCCTTCAAATCGCAGCCGCGAGCCCACCCAGCGGCCGCTGCCGGCCAGTTGCAGGCTGCCTTCGAGCGTGGTGAGTTCCAGCGTGGCCGTGGTGCCTCCGTTAAGGATGATGCGATAGCTGCCCATGGGCTTTAGTGTGGACAGGCGTGACGACATGTTGCTGGCGAGCAATTCGGCGCTTCCCGCGATGACCGGGCGCCCCTCGAACCATTCTACTGAAAGCCCCCGGGTCGCGAGGCTCAACTGGCCTTCGACCTGCAGGGTGTTCCATGGCGCACCCAGCCCTGCCAGCACCGCCGCCGGCCAGACCGTGGGCTGTTGCGTGCCTGTGGCGCTGTCCATGACCTGCAGCCTGGCACCCCCCCAGGCCGGCGCCAGCCGCACGCGGATTGGTTCCCGCGTGCAGCAATCGGCGCCGAACGCAAAGGAGAGTCCCTGCGGCGTCGGGCGCAGCCGCCAGTCCACGCGGCCTGGCAAGGCAGACAGGTCGCGACTGCCGGACCCGCCGGAGAGCTGAAGCCGGGCGGAGCCGGTCCACACCGTGCCCCGCGTTTCCGTCAGAAGCACTTTGCCGCCTGTCAGTTGGCTGATCGCAGAAGCCAGCCAGGCGGATGGAGCCTGAAGCATGAGTGTTGTCACCAGACCCAGCAGCGCGCCAGTGCCAGCCCAGGCCCAGGGAGCTTGCGGTGCACGCCGGGAGGGAGCTCGAAAGGGTGGTTGTGCCATGGAACGGCTGCGTCGCTGCAGTGTCACGCTGCGCGTCAGCGCGGCGGCAGGTTCAACACCAGCGTGCCATCCCAGGTGGCGCCGCCGGCGCCCGCCTTGGTGGCACTGCGCACCAGGCGCGCCTCGCCGGGCAGTGCCCGGGCATTGGCTCGGGCCTGCGCCAGCCAGGGTCCGAGCGCAGCGGCGGGCACCGCCTTGAGCGTGACCGTGGCGCGTTCGCCGGCCAGGCTGAGTTGCGCGCCGGACCCCAGCCCCTGCTTGACCGAGGCTTCAAGGGCGCGGACGGCTTCGTCGTACCGGATTCTGGGTTTTGATTGCAGGGCCTGGGCTTGCGCCGCCAGGGCCTGCATCTGTCCCCATTGGGCGTCCAGACTGCGTTGCTGGTCTTGCGCCTGGCGCAAGACCCTCAGCGCGGGCGCGATGCCCACCCACCACAGCAGGGCCACCATCACGGTCATCGTGGCGGCCGAAACCAGGGTGCGTTCCCGCGGGCGCAGGGCTTGCCAGCGCGCGCGTAAACCCGCACGGAGGTCTGTCGGTGTCATGGCGTGGGCCCTGGCTTGATCATCAGGTTGTCTCCGTCAATCCGGGCGATGTAGCCGGCCAGGCGCAGCTTCGTGGACAAGGCCGCGACTTCTTCCGAACCGAGGTTGAGTCCCTTGAGTCGCACCTCACCCGCTGCGAATTCGATGGCGGAGACGGTCTTTCCGGCCGGGAGGGCCGAGCCAGCCGCCGCCAGAATGGCCTCCAGGTCCCGGCTCGACGGCGCGCCGGTCGCCTGGCGCAGGGCGGCCACCTCCCGCGCCATCTGGACGGGGGCATCGACCACCACGGTCACGGCCGGAAAGGTTTGGGTCAACGTGCTCTGTATGGCGTTGCGCCGGTTTTGCCAGGATGCCTGCTCTTTCCAGGCCCAGGCGTTGAGTCCCACCAGATTGGCCGCCAAAGCCAGCACCAGGCCCCAGCGGGCAGCGCGCCATTGCGGCGCCCGAAGAAAGATCTGGCCGGCGCCCAGCAGGCGTTTGAGCGTGCGGGTGTGCCCGGTGCTGGCCAGATCAAACTGGGCCAGGTCCCAAGGCGTCCGGGCGGCGATCAGGAGGCGCTGTGCACGCTGCTGCAGTTCGGCCTTGTGCTGCAGTATTTCCTCGGCGAGCGCTGCGATCGCAGGTTCAGCGAATACTTCCACCGGCCCCGGCAGGCTTTGTCGCCCCAGGCCCAATGCCAGCGATGCGGCGCTCAACGGCAGCCGCAATACGCCGCCCGCGACGCCCAGGCCGGACATCACGATCTCGGCATGTCCGGGTTCGCCGAGCACCTGCAGGCGCAGGGCCTCGGTGTGCGGCGCAAATTCCGGCACGATGCGTGCGACGGTGCGCCCGGCCGTTTCAAGCGCCTGCAGATGCTGGCGCAACCAGGCCTTGTTGCACACCGCCACCCAGGACACCTGGCCTGCCGCAGCGCCCGGTGCGATCGCCAGGTGCAGTTCTTCCGGCTCGTCGAGCAGGCGGTCTTCAAGCAGGCTCTGCAACACCATGCGAAGACGCGCCGAACGGGCGCCGACTCCCTTGGGCAGTTCCACCGGGTGCCACGAAACGGCCTCCACCGGGAGCACGCCGACGATTTCGTCGGCACCCCGGGTGGCTTCCGGCAACAACGTGGCCGTGGTTGTCGCATGGGCGGCCATGGACTGGCCATCGATCGTGAGCACATGCTCGTAACGGGTGGAGGCATCCCCTGGGGAAAGGGGCAGGCAGATGATCAGTGTGCTCATGGGCTTGGTTTGTCGCGCATTGTAGAGAGGTGCCGACGCTGGCGCGCCCGTTCAGCCTGGTGCGCCAACGGCTGGCGCTGGCGCCGGACCGCGTTGCCGCGAGATCGTGCGCACATTGAGGCCATCACGCTGCACCACCGACATTTCCTCGACCACCGACTGATCCAGGCGGACCCGTCCACGCACCTCGAAAAACCGGGTCGCCACCGCCAGCTGGTTGCTGGCGGCGGCGTCGTTCACGGCGGGGGCCAGGCGGCCCGCATCGGCCAGCGTTGCAAAGTGGGCCGCTTCCCGGGCGGCTACCAGTCGCGTGGCGTCGGCCATGTCCAGTCCCGGCACGCTGGCGTGGATCACCTCGGCACTGGCGGTGTTGAGATTGATCGGGGTGCGTTCGGGCAGCAGGGTGATGTAAGGTTTGAGTGCAGCCACGGTCTGTGTTGACAGACCTAGCCAGCCCAGCTGATCGACGCTGCGGGGCATCAGCGGGGTCAGCGGGTCGGGATTTTCACCCGGCTTGAGGACGGTCTGGGCGGCCAGCAACTGGTTGGTCAAGGTGCTGAGCTCCGGGGCCGGCAATTCCAGCTGGGCGAAAAGCCGGGAAAATGCCTGTGCAGCAGGGGCGGACAGCTTTCCATTCTCGATCAGGTTTGAAAGATTCAGGCGGCCTTGCAGGTCGGAGATCTGTCCTGACAAAAAGGCATCCCGGTCGGCGTCGGCGCTGCTGTCGTCTTTCGAAAGAAACGACGACAGCCGGGCTTCCTGCAGGGGCAGCGCCCAAGGCTCCGCCAGATGGTCGGCGCCGCCGCTTCGGGCATCCTCGCGCAGGATCAGGCGCGCCCAGTCAAGGGCGCCTGTCAGCAGCCAGGCCGATTGCACGCGGATCCGCTCGGCGGCCTCGATCTCCACGCTGCGCCATTGCTGCCAGAGCGCCGCTGTCGCCAGGGTGGCGACCAGCGTCACCGTGAGCATGGCGGCAAGCAGGGCCGCGCCGGACTGGCGCTTCATGATTTTCCGCCGCCCACGGTCGGGCGCACCCAGTCCAAAGTCAGCCGGCCGCTGATGGCCTGCCCGGCGGACAGGGTGAGCACGGCGCGAATGCCTTCCGGAATGGCGGGTTGCGGCGTTGTGCTGGGGCCGTCGCTGGACAGCGGGTTGCTCCAGGCGCCGCCGCGGAAATAGAACAACTGCCATTCATCGAGCGCAATCAGGGACACCTCACGCTTCTTGTCCTCGTCGCCCGGGTTCTGCGCCCAGCGTTCGGCCTGCAACCAGCTGCTCTGCCAGTCGCCCAGGGTCGCGAGGGGAGGAGACTGCCAGCGCAACCAGGGGCCGCCCGAATCCGTGCGGCGTGTCCAGGCCACGATACGGAGCCCGTCACCGGCGCTGGCGCTGCCGCGGCGCGTCATCCGCAAGACACGGCCATCCCAGTCCAGGCTGCTGAACTGGGAGCTTTCGGACAGGGCGTCGAGGTCGGCTTTCCATTGCGCGATGCCGGACTGCAATACCAGCACTTCATCGGCACGCGCCTGGGTCTGGGCCTGCGCGCGACTCATGCCGTCAAGCCCGCGCCAGCTCAGGATGGCCATCAGCGCCATCACGGTGATGGCCACCAGCAACTCGATCAGGGTGAAGCCGCGGCTATGACGGGTGTTCGGGAGCATGGATCCGGGGCGCGATGCTGACGCCGGTTCAGTAGCGGCCGACGACGGTCGACAGCGTGAGAACCGGTGTGGCCTCGGTGCTCACCTGCGCGTCGACCCGCCGGAACGACGGGTTCTGTGTCGGACGAACCGAAACATTGACGCTGTAGCTCCGGTTGCCCTGCTCGCAGGCCTGGGTGCCGTCGCCCACGCCTGGCATCTGGCGCGACAGCCGGGCCTTGATGAGTTCATTTTCCGCGCAGATATGCGCCAGCAAGATGTCGGACTGGCGCATCGCGTTGTTCGTCAGTGCCGTGGTGGCCTTCAGGCCTGCGGTCAGGGCGATGGCCACGATGCCCAGCGCCACCAGCACCTCGATCAGGGTAAAACCGTTGGCCTGGCACCGGCGGCTCACGGCGGTTCCCAGGCTGACACGGAAAACGGCCGCAATCCGTCGGTGCT
>JAABRA010000035.1 GCA_011391155.1 Burkholderiales bacterium | reverse complement strand
TCGCCCTTGACGGCGGGCTCGGTCCAGGTGATCTCGCGCTCCACCGAGGTGGGCAGTTCGACCGAGATCGCCTTGCCGTCGTAGAACACCACTTCAACGGCCATGCCGTCTTCGAGGTAGCTCAGGGCGTCGCCCATGTTTTCGGCCTCGACTTCGTACTGGTTGTACTCGGCGTCCATGCAGACGTACATCGGGTCGGCGAAGTAGGAGTAGGTGCAGTCCTTCTTGTCCAGGATGATCTGGTCGACCTTGTCGTCCGCCTTGAAGACCTGCTCGGTGTTGAAGTTGGCGATCAGGCTTTTCAGCTTCATGCGCACGGTGGCGGAGTTGCGCCCGCCACGGCTGTATTCGGTCTTGAGCACGACCATCGGGTCCTTGCCGTGCATGATCACGTTGCCGGCGCGGATTTCTTGAGCGACTTTCATAATGTTTCCAGAGGGTTGGACCGCTGAACCGGCAGGGACCTACAGGTTGGTGGCGGCGGGGGCGGCAGGTGTCGGGGCCAGCCCGGGCAGATTCCGCAAAGCCTTGAATTTTAGCGTTTTTTTGCGATGAAACCCAATAATTGGGTCACCAGGTCGTCCTGCGCCAGCAAGCGGGAGCGGGCCGCGAGTGCGCAGTCAGCCCAATCAGGCGCGTCGGCCGGGGGTAGCGCACGGAGAAGCGTCGGGGGGGGCGCCGGGAGGGCCGCACCCGCGCAGTCGGCGTCCGTGCCATTCCAGATCCGGTGAAATTGCCGCAGTGAATGCGGCGCCTGCAGCCAGTCGAGAAAGGCTTCGAGCTTGGCGGCGTGCGCGCCGTCGTCCTGCGGGTAGATCTGCCAGATGAAGGGCCGGCCGGCCCAAAGCGCGCGCACCAGTGAATCCTCGCCGCGCACGAAGTTGAGGTCGCAGGCCCACAGCAGGTGGTCGTAGTGAATCTGCGTCAGCGCTGGAAGGTATGAAATCGATAGCGAACCTTGACCTTCCGACGCTGGGATAGTGCCAATTTGATGCGAAAACCAGGCTTTGACAACAGTCTGGGCTCGTCCGTCGGTGACCAGCAGCCGGGTGGGGCGCGGGTCGGCCCGCAACCGCGACAAAAAAGCGCCCAGCGCGGCGGGTTCGTAGCAGAACAGCGACACCAGCCGCTCCCCATGCCACGCGACGCCCTGACCGGCCAGCCAGGCGGCCCGGTCAAAACTTGCCTGGCGTTTCATCAGGTCGAGCTCGCGCAGCAGGCCGCCGGTGCCTGGCGTGAAGCCGGGGTAGAAGAAAAACCGGGTCAGCCCCTGGCCGGGGCCTTGATTCACGAGTGACGGCAGGCCGTGGTTTCGTTCGACAACCGATTCGGCCGACAGGTACTCCAGATTGATCCAGACCGGGGTTTTTGAATCATTTTGGCCCCTTCCCAGCGTGGAATGGCGCTGAGCCGCTATGAATTCAGGCGCGATTTCGCAACCGAACGCCTCGATCCACACATTGGCCACGGGCAGGGTTGCGAGGCGGTCGGGCGGCATGCCAACGTCGAACGGCCGCGTCCAGGGCAGCACCTGGATGCCTGGAATGTGACCCTCCAAAGCACCCGGTGCCATCCAGCCCAGGGCCGAGGCGTCGTCCACCCACAGGCGCACCCGGTGGCCCAGCGCCGCCAGTTGCGCCGAAAGCCGCCAGCAAACGCCCAAGTCGCCGTGGTTGTCGATCACCTGGCAGAAGATGTCCCACAGCAGGGCAGGCGAGGGCGGCGGCGTGGTCATGGGCGGGATTGTCCCACCGGGTCGGCGCAAGGTCACGTATCGGGAAACCCGGCAAGAAAATGCTTCGGCAGGGGATCGACAAAGCCGATAAACTGTATGAAAACACAGTTCTGCAGTCCGCTGCGTCCCGCCATGTCCGAATTCATCCTGCCCGTCAGCGCCATCAAGGGCCGGGGCGCGGCCACGCGGTTAGCGCATCGCTTTGCCGGCGACGCGCGCGAGGCCTTCGACGACGGCTGGCAGTCGCTGGACGAAACGGCTGAGCGATCGGGCGCGGCCGTGCCCACCCAGGTCATCTTCGAAGACGTGAAATCCGTCATCACCCGCAATCACTCGCCCGACATCCACTTTGACCTGTCCATCAACCCCTACCGGGGCTGTGAACACGGTTGCAGCTACTGTTATGCGCGGCCCACGCACAGCTACCTGAACCTGTCGCCGGGGCTGGATTTCGAGACCAGGATCATCGCCAAGCGCAACATCGCCGCGGTGCTGCGCAACGAGCTGGGTGCCAGGCGCTACCTGCCCAGTCTGCTCAACATCGGCTCGGCGACCGACTGCTACCAGCCGGTGGAGCGCGAACTGCGCCTGACCCGGTCGGTGATCGAGGTCATGCAGGACACCCGCCACCCGTTTTCGCTGATCACCAAGGGCAGCGGCGTGGAGCGCGACATGGACTTGATCGCGCCGATGGCAGCAAAGGGGCTGGCGGCGGTCTACGTCACCATCACCACGCTGGATGCGAAGCTGGCGCGCCAGATGGAGCCGCGCGCCGCCGCGCCGCACCGCCGCCTGCGCACCATCCAGGCGCTGGCCGAAGCAGGCATACCGGTGGGCGTGAGCGTGGCGCCACAGATCCCGTTCATCAACACCGACATGGAGCAGGTGCTGGAGGCCGCCTGGGACGCCGGCGCGCGCCGCGCCTTCTACACCGTGCTGCGCCTGCCGTGGGAGGTGGCGCCGCTGTTTCGCCAGTGGCTGGAGCTGTACTACCCCGACCGCGCGCAGCGCGTGCTCGCACGGGTACAGGAGATGCGCGGAGGCCAAACCTACGACGCCGACTTCGCCACGCGCATGAAAGGCTACGGCGTCTGGGCCGACCTGGTGCACCAGCGCTTCGAGAAGGCCTGCGCGCGCCTGGGTTACGGGTCGCAACGGGTGGAAATGGACATGCGCCAGTTCAGGCCCGCTGGCGCAGTCGGGCAGGGGCGTTTGTTCTGAAGTCGTGACCTGCGGCGTGTTTCAGGCGCTCAGTTCCCGGTGGTGATGTTCCAGGTGGTCGGCCACGAAGGTCTGGATGAAGTAGTAGCCGTGGTCATAACCAGCGTGGCGGCGCAGGGTCAGCGGCTGGCCGGCCGTGGCGCAGGCCGCCTCGAACGCCTCGGGGTGCAACTGCTCGGCCAGAAACTGGTCGTTCAGCCCCTGGTCGATCAGGATGCCGGCCGGGTAGGGCGCTTCACGTTGCGTCGCCATCAACGCGCTGGCGTCGTGGGCCGCCCAGGTGGTCGTGTCCAGGCCCAGATAGCGGTTGAAGGCGTTGTGGCCCCACGGGCACTGGCTCGGCGCGCAGATCGGCGCCAGCGCCGACAGCGACCTGAACCGCCCCGGATGGCGCAGCGCCAGGGTCAGCGCGCCGTGCCCGCCCATCGAATGGCCGAACACGCCCAGGCGCGTTGCGTCCACCGGCAGGCAACGCCCGATCAGCGGAATCAGCT
The DNA here is from genome assembly GCA_011391155.1 of Burkholderiales bacterium. Taxonomy (GTDB): domain Bacteria; phylum Pseudomonadota; class Gammaproteobacteria; order Burkholderiales; family Burkholderiaceae_C; genus JAABQG01. The sequence goes on along the minus strand of JAABRA010000035.1, from coordinate 2,815 downwards.
CCTGCATCAAGTAGCTTTCCATGCGCCAGTGGCCGCTCCAGGGCGGCTCGGTGGCATCGAGGTAGAAGCCCGCGCCCACGCCAAAATCCCAGTGGTCGGCCTCGCCCTGCAGGCCGGCGCCCCGCGGGCTGGTGTCGGGCGTGATCAGCGCCAGCCCGAGTTCGGCGGCGCGGCGTTGCGCGCCCGCCTTGATGGCAAAGGTTTCCTCGTTGCAGGTCAGCCCTGCCAGAAACATCAGCGCCGGCACCGGGCCCTGCTGCGCCTGCGGCGGCAGGAAAATGCCAAAGCGCATCGGCAGGCCGATCTCTTCGGAAAAGTGACGGTAAAAGCGCTGCGCGCCGCCGAAACAGGCCTGCTCGCTGAGCTGTTCGGGTTCTCTGGAAGTGGTCATCTGGAGCGTGAAGTTTGTGGACGGAGCCTATGCGCTGCGCATCGCTGCGGTCTGCGACGCAGGCGTCTGGTTGGGGACAGCGCTTGTGCGCTACGCGTCACTTCGGTCTTTCTGCCAAGGTTTCAAAAGATCACCACGCCGCGGATCGACTCGCCGCGCTGCATCAGATCGAACCCCTCGTTGATCTTCTCCAGCGGCATGGTGTGGGTGATCAGGCTGTCGATGTTGATCTTGCCTTCCATGTACCAGTCGACGATCTTCGGCACGTCGGTGCGCCCGCGCGCGCCGCCAAAGGCCGAGCCTTTCCAGACCCGCCCGGTGACCAGCTGGAACGGCCGCGTGCTGATCTCCGCGCCGGCCTCGGCCACGCCGATGATCACGCTCTGGCCCCAGCCCTTGTGCGTGCATTCCAGCGCCTGGCGCATCACCTTGGTGTTGCCGATGCACTCGAAGCTGTAGTCCGCGCCGCCGTCGGTGAGCTGCTGAATAGCGTCCACCACATTGCCGCCCGCCGCCTCGACGTCCTTGGGGTTGATGAAATGCGTCATGCCGAAGCTGCGCGCCATGGCTTCGCGCGCCGGGTTCAGGTCCACGCCGATGATCTTGTCGGCACCCACCATCTTCAGCCCCTGGATGACGTTCAGGCCGATGCCGCCCAGGCCGAACACCACCGCGTTGGCACCGGCCTCCACCTTGGCGGTGAAGATCACCGCGCCGATGCCGGTGGTCACGCCGCAGCCGATGTAGCAGACCTTGTCGAAAGGGGCGTCCGGCCGGATCTTCGCCAGCGCGATCTCGGGCACTACGGTGAAGTTGCTGAAGGTGCTGGTGCCCATGTAATGCAGGATCGGCTCGCCGTTCAGGCTGAATCGGCTGGTGGCGTCGGGCATCAGCCCCTTGCCCTGCGTGCCGCGAATCGCCTGGCACAGGTTGGTCTTGCGCGAGAGGCAGAACTTGCACTGGCGGCATTCCGGCGTGTAGAGCGGAATAACGTGGTCGCCCTTCTTGAGATTGGTCACGCCCGGGCCGACATCCACCACGATGCCCGCGCCCTCGTGCCCCAGGATGGCGGGGAAGAGGCCTTCCGGGTCCGCGCCCGAGAGCGTGTAGTAGTCGGTGTGGCAGATGCCGGTGGCCTTGATCTCGATGAGCACCTCGCCGAAGCGCGGGCCGTCCAGATCGACGGTTTCAATGGTCAGGGGCGCGCCGGCTTTCCAGGCAACTGCGGCTTTGGTTTTCATGGGGTGCTTTCGGGTGCGGAGGGGCTGAAGGGAAGGGTTGCACTATAAGGGCCGACGGAACTTCGTGGAATACCTTCTGAGCCCGGCCTGGAATAGGGTGCCGGAAGCGGGGAGGGAACCGTGAATACTATGAATTCAATAGCTATTAAAGACCATCAGACGCTGGGAATTGGCCAAATTGGTTGTAAAAACCACGAAAACAGGTCTGCCACGGATCGAAGTGGGCCGTCGTGGCTCAAAAATTCCAGCGTGCAGGCAGTTGGACCTCAATTACCCCCAATTGGGTCCGAAGTGCTGCCTGATGGAGGGTTGGGCTTGATGCCTTTCTGCATTCAAGGTTTGAGCACCTCGCGAACAAAGCTGGCCGTCGCATTGCGCGCCGCAGGCAAATTCAGCAGCGTGTGTGGCGCACCCGGGATCAGCACGATCACGGCCAGCTTGTTGTCTTTGAGCGCGTCGCCGCAAAAGCCTTTGGCGGCGCTATTGCCCAGCCAGGGGTTGCTCGGTGAGAAGTACACGTCAGTCAAGCTCATCACGTTCAGCACGGGCTGTGTCAGGGCTGCGGTGCGGTGGCTTTCCACAAAATAATTGTCTTCACAGCTCCATGAATACAGCATGCGACCCGCAAACTCGTTGCCGACATGGCGCGCCACCGCAGGGCCGCCTTCACTGGTGCCTGCCAGCACCAGGCGCGTGGTGTCGGCCCATGGGGCGCTGTGCAAAGCTTGCAGAGCCAGAGGAATCTCGGACGCGCGAAGGGCGTGGATTTTTTCGTACACGTCTTTGCCGACCGGGGATGTGTAGGTGATGCGGTCTGGCAGCGCGAACGAGTCAGGCGCGATGCTGGCCACACCCAGGCTGGCCAGGTACAACTGCCATTCGCCAATGGCCTTGAGCCCAAGCCCCGACGAGCCATGCAAAAACACCACCACGGGCGCCTTGCCTGGGGTGACTTTGGGTGCGTTGGCCAGCGTGCCCACATACGGCGCGCCGCCCGTCACGCTTGCGGGCAGCACCACGGCGGCACGCTGCGTTACATCGGCGGCAGATGCAGCCGTGTGCTGCGCCGCCGTGCCTTTGACGGCCCCGATGGGTGCTGGTTTTGGTGTGGCCGGCGTTTGCGCAGGCACCGTTGCGGTTTGGGCACAAGCGGCCAGCACCGCACAAGCGCAGGCCGTGGCCG
>JAABRA010000034.1 GCA_011391155.1 Burkholderiales bacterium | reverse complement strand
GTGCCATGGTCACGGAGCCGGCGGTGCTGCTGGCCGACGAGCCCACCGGCAACCTCGACACCCAGCGCAGCCTGGAAATCATGGACCTGCTGTGGCGCCTGAACGTGGATCACGGCATCACGGTGCTGATGGTCACGCACGAGGCCGACATGGCGGCCTTTGCCCGGCGCATCGTGCATTTCCGCGACGGCCTGGTGGACAGCGACACGCCCAACCCGAACCCGGCCGGCCTGAGCCGGCCCGCGCCCCTGGCCCCGACGAGCGAGGCCGCCTGATGCTGCTCAACACCCTGCTGCTCGCCCTGCGCTCGATCCGGCGCAACCTGATGCGCTCCTTCCTGACCATCCTGGGCATCGTGATCGGCGTCAGCGCCGTGATCACCATGGTCACCCTGGGCAACGGCGCCACGATGGCGGTGCAGAACCAGATCTCCAGCCTGGGCACCAATTTGCTGCAGGTGCGCCCCGGCCAGCGCATGATGGGCGGCGGCGGCGGGGGTGCGGCCGCCTTCAAGGAAGAAGATGCTGCCGCCATCCTGAGCCAGATCGGCGGCATCACCGCCGTCGCGCCCGAGGCGCGCACCGGCGCCACGGTGGTCGCCAACGGGCGCAACTGGACCAGCAGCGTCATCGGCAGCACCAACGCCTGGCTGGAGACCGGCAACTGGAAGGTCGGCCAGGGCCGCGAGTTCTCCGACGACGAACAACGCGCGGGCGCGGCGGTCTGCCTGATCGGCGAGACCGTGCGGCGCGAACTTTTCGGCAGCACCGCCGCCGTGGGGGCGCAGCTGCGCGTCAAGCAAGTCTCCTGCACCGTGATCGGCCTGCTGGCCTCCAAGGGCCAGGGCGCCTTTGGCAACGACCAGGACGACGTGGTGCTGGTGCCGATCAAGACGCTGCAGCGGCGCATCACTGGCAACACCCGCGTCAACACCCTGCTGGTGTCCATGGCCGACGGCAGCGACGCCAATCGCGTCAAGGCCAGCCTGACCGAGCTGCTGCGCGAGCGCCGCAAGCTCTCCAGCACCGACGAGGACAACTTCAACGTGCTCGACACCAAGCAGCTGGCCGAAACCATGTCGGGCACCACCAAGGTCATGACCATGCTGCTGGGCGCCGTGGCCGCCGTGAGCCTGCTGGTGGGCGGCATCGGCATCATGAACATCATGCTGGTGAGCGTGACCGAGCGCACCCGCGAGATCGGCCTGCGCCTGGCGATTGGCGCGCTGGAGCGCGAGGTGCTGCTGCAGTTCCTGATCGAGGCCGTGGTGCTGGCCGCGCTCGGCGGGCTGATCGGCATCGTGCTGGCGACCATCGCCTCCATGGTGCTGGCCGGGGTGATGCAGGTACCCTACCTGTTCAACCCCGGCGTGAACCTGTTGTCGTTCGTGTTCTCCGCCGTCATCGGCGTGGTGTTCGGCTATTTCCCGGCGCGGCGCGCGGCGCGCATGGACCCGATCGATGCGCTGCGGCACGAGTGAGGCAGCTCCCCGGCAACGTCGCAGCTTTTTGTCCACCAGGCCCGCCATGGTTTGACTACCACCCTGCTCAGGATTTGACGACATACCGATTCTTTTTCGACAGGTTCAGCCGGGCCTGACGAATGTCCTTATAGTGATCCAACGGTCCTTCTTATGGACCTGGAGGACACGGCAATGCGGTTTTCAACCCCCAACCTCCCGACAGGCTCCAGATGGCCCTGGATAGCGGTCGCCGTCATCGGCCTTTTGGCAAGCTTTGCGGCCATTGCGCAGACAGCGTCGCCCCAGGTCGGAGACCGGGTCGAGGCCGAATGGAAGAAGGGCCAGTGGTACACCGCGAAAATCCTTGAAATCAACGCGGGGCAGTACAAGGTGCGGTACGAGTCAGATGGCGTGATTCAGTCCGTGCCCCCAGACCGGTTGCGGCCCGTGGGCGGCAGTGGGTCCGCACCCGGCAGCGCTGTGGGCCCAGCCCATGGCACGCCACCCCCAATGGCCAATGGCTTTCCGGTGATACCCGGCACCGCCTGGAAAATCGACTGGGGCATTCGCGGCGGCAATGTCCAGGTTTTCCTCTTCTGCAAGAGCGGACGGTGGGAGGTCGTCAGCCCCATGCGCTCATCGGGCGCACTGACGTTGATGGGCACCTACGCACTGAAAGGCAACAGGCTGGTCACCAAGAACATGAATGGGCGCGAGGAGACAAATTACCAGATGGCCTGGAAAGACAGCGTCCTTGCGCTGGACAGCGGCAAGAGCGTCATGCGCCTGCACTACAACGGCACAACGGCCTGCAAGTAGAAACTGATGCGTATTTGTCCTGGCGGCATTCAATGTCGAACGACGGATTCAGGCGTACGGCGCCGGAATCAGGAGGCCGCATGAACGCCGCCAGGGGGGTCGCCAGGCTCGCGCTGGCAGCCATTGTCCTTTTCGTCAGCCTGTATTTCGCCATTTCGCTGGGTGTGGCCTTTTTCAAGCTTTCGGGGGCAATCGTCGAGGGTCAGCCGATGTATTTCGAGCTGGAAACACCCACGTGGCCGGAACTGGTCTTGTTTCAGGCGGCCTGCATCGCCATTCTGGGCGTAGCGTTTTTTCTCCGACGACAACTGCAGGGTGGCGAACCGGCAACGCGGCCAGAACCCTGAAATCGTTTCCCGAATATCTGCTTTTATTTGTATAGCTTACTATCACCATTTCACGCTGGGATAGTGCCATTTTGACGCATATTTTCCGGCTCAGGCCGGGCGCGGCCTGACTGTGGACGCCGCCAGCTTGGCATTCGTGCGCGCGACCTCGACATCGGCATCGAAAGCCAGCGCCACGCCCATGCGGCGCTTCTTGAAGCTCTCGGGCTTGCCGAACAGGCGGATGTCGGTGTTGGGCACGCGCAGGGCCTCGTCGACGCCGTCGAAGGCAATGCCCACGGCGTCCACGCCGCCGTAGATGACGGCGCTGGCGCCAGGGCAACGCAGCGCGGTGTTGACCGGCAGACCCAGGATGGCGCGGGCATGCAGTTCGAACTCGTTTTGCCACTGCGTGGCCATGGTGACCATGCCGGTGTCGTGCGGGCGCGGGCTGACCTCGCTGAACCAGACGGCGTCGCCTTTCACAAACAGCTCCACGCCGAACAGGCCCAGGCCGGTGGATTGCCCGTCCAGGCCGATGCCCAGGTTGTCGGTCACGGCCTTGGCGATCTGGCGGGCTTTTTCAAGTGCGGCCGGTTGCATGGGATGCGGTTGCCAGCTTTCCACGTAGTCGCCCGCGACCTGCACATGGCCGATGGGCTCGCAGAAATGGGTTTGCATTTCGCCAGACGCGCCGCGCGCCCGCACCGTCAGCAGCGTGATTTCGTAGTCGAAGTCGATGAAGCCCTCGACGATGATGCGGCCATGGGCGACGCGCCCGCCGGCCATGGCGTAATCCCAGGCCTTTTGCACATCGGCCGGCCCATCGATCTTGCTCTGGCCCTTGCCGGAGCTGCTCATCACCGGCTTGACGATGCAGGGGTAGCCAATGCCAGCCTGGCCGTCCACGCCATCAATGGCCGCCTGCAACTCGGCCAGCGTGTCGCAGAACTGGTAGGGGCTGGTCGGCAGGCCCAGGGTTTCGGCCGCCAGGCGGCGGATGCCTTCGCGGTCCATGGTCAGGCGCGCGGCCCGGGCCGTGGGAATCACGCGCACCACGCCGGTGGCCTCCAGCACTTCGAGCATCGGCGTGGCGATGGCCTCGATCTCGGGCACCACCAGGTCGGGCTGCATTTCTTCAATCAGCGCACGCAGCAGGGCCGGGTCGCTCATGGTGATGGTGCGCGCGTGGTGCGCCACCTGGTGGCCGGGGGCGTTGTCGTAGCGGTCCACCGCGATGGTTTCCACGCCCAGGCGCTGCAGGGCGATCAGCACCTCCTTGCCGAGCTCGCCGGCGCCGAGCAGCATGACTTTGGTGGCCGAGGGAGAAAGGGGGGTGCCGAGTGTGGTCATGGGGATGAATGGATTGACGTCGTTGCTACAAATCTGTCATTCCCGCGAACGCGGGAATCCAGGGTGTTGTGGTCGTGGGACTGCCATGTCGCAGTGGCTCCACCGTACAGCTTTTTCCGGCACGAAGGCTTGCGCGAGATCAGCCGGGTCGAAAGGCTCACGCCGTGGCTTGCGCCATCGGCTCGCCCATGCGCACCGCGCCGGCGGGTGCCCATGCGGGGTTGAACTGCAGGGTGTCTTTGGGCCAGAGCAGGACCACGGTGGAGCCCAGCAGAAAGCGGCCCATTTCGTCGCCCTGCTTCAGGTCCACCGGGGCCTCGGCATAGCGCCATTCGCGCACATCCGGTGTACGCGGCGGGTTGACCACACCGTGCCAGGTGGTGGCCATGCTGCCGACGATGGTCGCGCCCACCAGCACCTGCACGAACGGGCCGTGCGGTGTGTGAAACACGCAGACCACGCGCTCATTGCGCGCAAACAGCCCCGGCACGCCGCGCGCGGTGACCGGGTTGACCGAGAACAGGTCGCCGGGCACGTAGATCATGCGCGTCAGGCGCGCGTCGCAGGGCATGTGGATGCGGTGGTAGTCCCGGGGGCTCAGGTAGATCGTGGCGAAGTGGCCGTCATCGAACAACGCGGCCAGCGCCGCGTCGCCGCCCACCAGCGCGCGGGTGCTGTAGTGGTGGCCCTTGGCCTGGAAGATCTGGTCTTTTTCGATCGGTCCGAACTGGCTGATCGCGCCATCGACCGGGCACACCCAGTCGGCGCTGGCCAGCGGGCGGGCGCCCGGACGCAAGGCACGGGTGAAGAAATCGTTGAACGTGGCGTAGCTGCGCGGGTCGGGGTTGGCGGCCTCCGCCATGTTGACGCCGTAACGCCGGATGAACCAGGGAATGACCCGGTGCGTCCACCCCGTGGCGCGGGAGGCAGCACACCCGCCGGCAAACGCCGTGAGGGCCTTCTTGGGCAACAGGTACTGCAGCAGCACCGCGAGACGGTCGGACACGATAGGGCTAACTGAAGTCCATGAAGGTCGAAATTCTAGCTGGCGCCTTTGCGGGGTCGCTTTTCCCTGGCGCCGCAAGGGCGAACCCCCAGATAAGGGTAAACCCTAATTTTTTCGAAATAAATAATATGTATGCTTACTATCTTTCAAAACGAGGTGATCCATGAACAGTGAGACAACCCATTTGCCGGTGCTGGTCGCCGGTGGCGGCATTGGCGGCTTGGCGGCGGCGCTGGCGCTGGTGCGCCAGGGTTTCCAGGTGACGGTGCTGGAACAGGCGCCGCAGATCGGCGAGATCGGCGCGGGCATCCAGCTCGGCCCCAATGCTTTCCACGCCTTCGACGCGCTGGGCATCGGCGACAAAGCGCGCGGCCGCGCGGTCTACACCGACTACATGGTGATGCACGACGCGCTGGACGAATACCAGGTCGGCAAGATCCCCACCGGCGAGGCCTTCCTCAAGCGCTTTGGCAACCCCTATGCCGTGATCCACCGGCAGGACATCCACAACTCTCTGCTCGAAGGTGCGCAGGAAACCGGCAAGGTCGCGTTCATCACCAACACCCGCGTGGACCGCGTCGAACAAACCGACGCCACGGTCACGGTGCACTGCACCAACGGCAAGACCTACACCGGCCAGGCGCTGATCGGCGCCGACGGCGGCAAGTCGGTGGTGCGCGCGCAGTACGTGAACGACCCGCCGCGCGTGACCGGCCATGTGGTCTACCGCGCCGTGGTCGAGAAGAAGGATTTCCCCGAGAACCTGCAGTGGAACGCGGCCAGCATCTGGGTCGGCCCGAACTGCCACCTGGTGCACTACCCGCTGCGCGGCGGCGAGCAGTACAACGTGGTTGTGACCTTCCACAGCCGCAACAAGGAGGAATGGGGCGTCACCGACGGCAGCAAGGAAGAAGTGCAAAGCTACTTCCAGGGCATCGCCGCCAGGCCGCGCCAGCTGATCGACCTGCCCAAGACCTGGAAGCGCTGGGCCACGGCCGACCGCGAGCCGATCGACACCTGGGTCTTCGGCCGCGCCACCATCCTGGGCGACGCCGCTCACCCGACCACGCAGTACATGGCCCAGGGCGCCTGCATGGCGCTGGAAGACGCGGTGACGCTGGGCGAGGCCCTGCGCGTGAACCACAACGACTGGACCCAGGCGCTGGCGCTGTACCAGAAGTCGCGCGTGGCCCGCACGGCGCGCATCGTGCTATCCGGCCGCGAGATGGGCCGGCTGTACCACGCCAAGGGCGTGGAGCGCCTGGTGCGCAACGACCTGTGGAAGGGCCGCACGCCCGAGCGCTTCTACGACGCCATGGAATGGCTGTATGGCTGGAACGTCAAGAATTGTCTCGCCCAGGACTGAACCGAAACCATCCCAACAAAGGAAATCACCATG
>JAABRA010000044.1 GCA_011391155.1 Burkholderiales bacterium | reverse complement strand
GGCTGCGGCATCGCCGCCCTGCGCACCCACACCGGGGATCAGCAGCGGCAGCGTCGGCGCCAGGGCGCGCACGCGCTCGATCTCGGCCGGATAGGTCGCGCCGACCACCAGGCCGAGCTGCCCGTTGAGGTTCCACGGGCCTTGCGCGAGCCGGGCCACGTGCTCGTACAGCAGCGGCTGGCCTTCGACCGATGCCAGACGCTGGTTCTGCAAGTCGTCGCCGCCGGGGTTGGACGTGCGGCACAGCAGAAAAGCGCCCTTGCCTTCGTACTTGAGGTAGGGCGCCACCGAGTCGAAACCCATGAAGGGCGAGAGTGTCACCGCGTCGGCGCCGTAGCGCTCGAAGGCCTCGATCGCGTACTGTTCGGCGGTGGAACCGATGTCGCCGCGCTTGGCGTCCAGGATGATCGGCACCTGCGGTGCGACGCGGCGCATGTGCTCCATCAGGCGCTCCAGCTGGCCCTCGGCGCGGTGGGCGGCGAAATACGCGATCTGCGGCTTGAAGGCGATCACCAGATCGGCCGTGGCGTCGACGATGGCTGCGCAGAAGTCGTAGATCTTGTTGGAGTCGCCCTTGAGCCGCCCGGGGAACTTCGTGGGCTCGGGGTCCAGCCCGACGCATAGCATGGATCCGTTGTGGCGAGCGGCGGTGCGCAGCATGTCGAGAAAGGTCATGGGCCCGATTTTACGGTTGCCACTTCTTGCCACTACCATCGCCCGATGCACGCACTTTCCCGACGCCAACTCGTCATCCTGATGGCCCTGACACTGGTCTGGGGCATCAACTGGCCGATCATGAAGCTGGGCGTGACCGGCTACCCACCGCTGACCTTCCGCACGCTGTGCATGGTGCTGGGCCTGCCGGTGCTCGGCGCGGTGCTGGTGGCGCTGAAGGTGCCGTTTCGCATCGAGCGGCGCCACTGGCCGGAGCTCTTCAAGCTGGCGGTGTTCAACATGTTCTTCTGGCATGCGCTCGCCATCGTGGCGATCCAGTCGCTGTCCAGCGGGCGGGCGGCGATCCTGGGCTACACCATGCCGATCTTCTCGGCGGTGATCGGCGCGCTCTGGTATGGCGACCGGCTCAGCACCCGCGCCTGGGGCGGCGTGGCGGCTGCAGCGCTGGGCGTGGCGTTGCTGCTGTGGCACGAGCTCACGGCCATGGCGGGCAAGCCGCTGGGGGTGTTCATGATGCTGACCGCCGCCGCGACCTGGGCCGTGGGCACCCGTATGCTGCGCCGCACCACCCTGCCGGCGCCGACGCTGGCCATCGCCTTCTGGATGACCGCAATGACCACGGTCGTGCTGACCGTGCTGTCGCTGGCGCTGGAGCGCAGCCTGTGGCGCTGGCCGTCGCCGCAGGGCTGGGGCGCGGTGGTGTTCAACGCCCTGGGCGTCTTCGTCTTCGCCCAGGCCGCCTGGCTCTACCTGGCGCGCGGGCTGCCGCCCGTGGCCTCGACCCTGAGCGTGATGTTCATCCCGGTGGTCGGCGTGTTCAGCGGTGCGCTATGGCTGGGCGAGGTGCTGCACTGGCAGGACTGGGCCGCGGTGGGATTGATGGTGCTGGCGATTGCGTCGGTACTGCTTCCGGCGTCTCAACGCAGCGCAAGGCCTACCGGGAAACAATCCTGATTCAATAGCTATAAACGACCATTCCACGCTGGGTTAGGTCTGTTTTCGCTCATAAATCCGGAAAACCCGCAGCATCCGGGCTCAGGGCATGTCTAGCGCGCGCGCCACGCCGGCAAAGGCGGGCGACACGGTGGAATGGATGACCCAGGTCGGAATCGCAGCCAGGTAGTCGCGAAAGCGCCCCTTGGCCTCGAAGCGTTCGCGAAATGTCGAGCGTTCCAGTTCGGGCAGCAGGCGCGGCGCGATGCCGCCCCCGATATACAGGCCGCCGCGTGCGCCGAGCGTCAAGGCCAGATTGCCCGCGACACTGCCCAGAAAGCCAAAGAACAGGTCCAGCGCAGCGACGCAGCAGGGGTCGTTGCCGCTGCGAGCGCGCGCGATCACATCGGCCGGCCCGAGCGCTTCCACGCTGCGCCCGGCCAGCGCGCAGGCCGCCTCGTACAGGTTCACCAGACCCGGGCCGGACAAGGCCCGCTCGGCCGAGGCATGGCCGAACCGCTGCTTCAGGCGCTCCACCACGGCGGCTTCGCGCGGGTCGGCCGCCGCAAGGCTCACATGGCCGCCCTCGCCGGTGATCGGCACCCGCCGGCCCGGCCCGGCGGGAATCAAGCCTGATACGCCGAGCCCGGTGCCGGGTCCCAGGACGGCGATCGCACAATCGGTCGCAGGCGTTCCCGCGCCGACCGGGTGAAGGTCTTCGGCGGTCAGCGTGGGCAAGGCCAAAGCGAGCGCGGTGAAGTCGTTGATCACCGTGAGGCGTTCCAGGGCCAGGTCCCGCTGCAATCCGCTGATCGAAAACGACCAGTGGTGGTTGGTCATCTGCACCCGGTCGCCCGTGATCGGCGTGGCGATGGCCAGTCCGCACCCACGCGGCGCCGGCTTGCCATGCCCGGCCAGATAGTGCCGGATGGCGTCGAGCAGGGTCGCCTGCTGGGCGCACAGGTAGGTTGCCACGTCGGCGGGTGGGGTATCCGCCCGTTCCTGCCAGGCGAAGCGGGCGTTCGTGCCGCCAATGTCACCGAGCAGGCGGGGGAATGATGGGATGTCGATGGTCATGGCGTGGCAAGGAGGCAGGCACTGGGCACCGGGTCGGCCAGCAGGCCGGAACCAGCACGCTGACCCGGCGCAAACCATGACCAGCCGAGCCCAAGGCGCTGCGCTGCGGAGTTTTTGCACTGGCTGCAGTATCGGTGATGAACCGTCGGCGCTGCGTTGCTGGCGTGCACATCCGCCCCGATCACGAGCGAAGCTGTCGCTCCCCAGCGGCATGGAGAGCACTTCGCACCGGGTATCAGCGAGACGCTTTGATCGCACCGCACTGCAGACGTGCGATCGTCAAGCGCCCGGCAGCGTCTAGAGGTCCTCCGTTTCACTCGCGTTCACTCCAGCCTGATTTGAAGGAATGGTCCCGCCCGGCGGGGAAACTTGTGTGCGGCGGTCTCAGTTGTTGGTAAAGGCAATCGGGCCAAGGTTCACGCCGGTCGCATAGGTCACGGTGGTTCCCCCGGCATTCGCGGTCGTGAAGTTGAAGCTGGTTCCCGGAACGGAAACCACAACTCGCGCCAGGGCGCCGAGCACCGAGGCAACGGCATTCGCGTTCGTGTCGACGCCGCAGACACCCACCACTGTCCAGGCCGCCAGCGGAAGCTTGTAGGTCGATGCAGCGCCGATTTTCTGGTTCGCCACGAATGATTTCTTGATCTCGGTGCCGCCTGAGCCGGTGCTCGTACAACCCGCCACCTTGGCACCGGTCAGCGTCATTTCAAGCGTCGGGTTGAAGCCGGGGACCTGGTACATCTCCGCCGGCCCCCACAACCTGAACTTGATGTTGCCGTAGCTGCTGACGTTCACCGTGCCGTTCTTCGGAGCGTTCGCAAAAAGCCCCATGTAGGAATTGGTGAAGGTCGATGCGGGCTTGGTCAGGATGAAATAGCGGAAGAAGCTCGGCACGCCACCGGCGTTGTCGGTGAGGCCTGCAACCCAGCCGTTTTCTTCCAGTTTCTGTGCCGAGTTGCTCAGTGCAGTGTCCTGGAAGTAGCCGATGTTTCCATTGTTGGCTAGGCCGTTGGTCGTGGCCGTGTCCCACTTGGAACTATTGCCATTGGAGTCCTTCCCACCAATGTAGTCGCCCGCGAAGAGGGCGTCGCCGGCAGCGGCAAAGTCACCGAACAGGGACGCCGTCAGGACGGGAATCGTCACCGGACCCGCCGAGCCCTGGGCAGCGCCCGGGTTGGGCGTGGTACCAGGGGGCGTGGCTGTGGCCGTGCCCCAGAAATAGATATTGTCGACGTAGAGCGTTCCAGATCCTGCGGCCTCCAGCTTGATCTGGTTAATCCCTGTCTTATCCGGAACCGTGTACTGGCTCAGGTCAATGTCAACGCTGTTCCAGCCCTTGGTGGTCAGCACCTGCGTAACGGGGTTCTCCTTGCCCGGGCTGATCAGGGAGATCTTCACGCTGGTCAGGTCAGGCGACCAGAAATCAAAATGAACGTTGCCCTTGGCAGACACGTTGACGGCGGTGAATTCGATGCCCTCATAGTTCAGGTTCGTGTATTTCAGCGACTTGTTGCCAGCCAGCGTTGCTTCGCTGAACTGAGTCGCCTGCCCCCAGTTCGGGTACGGATTGAAACCGGCGGCGGAGACGGTCTCGGTGTAGATCCTGACCGCGTCCGCGGGGATGACCGTCGTCGGTGCGCAGGTTGGCGCGGTGGTGCCGCAGTCCGTGCCGCCTCCAGGCGGAGCTGCGGCGGCGGCCAGCGTGATCTGATCGACATAGTACGACTGGCCCGTCGTCACCAGATCCTGGTCGGGCGTGATCGCGACGGTGGTGTAAGCCTTGGCGACATCGACGCCGCTGAGATCCCAACTCACGGTTTGCCAGGTATTGGCGGCGCCGGTGGCCGCAGCGGCCACTTCCACCGCGGGTCCGCCGTTGCCGGACTCCACCTTGAACTTGAACACGGCGCCAGCTTTCGTCGCATAGACGCGCGCGGTGATCGTCTTGCGGGTGGCGGTGAAGGGAATGGCCGTGACACCGAAATAGACCCCGCCCCAGGTATCGGGGGAGGCGGGCTTGAGAATCTTCAGGGCATTGCCGGTGCCGCCGGCCGGGCCCGCAACAACATCGGGCAGCGCCCCGCCATAGGCGCCCATGTCGGTGAAAGCCGGCGGGTTTTCGTCGAAGGACAATAGCAGTGTTCCGGCCGCCGGCGGCGGGGCGGCGGTGTCGAAGGCCTGGGATGCCGTTGCACCGGCGGTATTGGCGATGCCGGCCAGATCGACGAACTTGCCCGCTGCAACGCTCACGCCGAGCGTGCCGGTGGTGTTGGCGGCTGGCGTCACGATGAGGTTGTACTGGGTCTGGCTGACTTTGGTCAACGTCCCGGCGCTTCCACCAGTGACCACGATATCCGACAGTTCAAAACTGGTGCCGACATCTTCGCTGAAGGTGAACGCAAACGTCACCGGACCTGTGGCCGTCGCACCGGCCTCGTTGTCGGTGATCGCGACCGTCGGCGGCGTCGTGTCCACGACCGTGTTGTAGGGTTGCGTGACCGTTGCCGCGGCGGTGTTGGTGTTGCCGGCGAGATCGGTGAACTTGCCAGCGGCAACATTGACTTCGATGGTCGCGCTCGTATTGGCGGCGGGCGTGACCACGAGGGTGGCGGATTTGCCGTCCGCGCCCATCACGAAAGCGCCCTTGGCACCGCCAGCTACCACGACGTCATCGGCGACGAAACTGGCTCCCACGTCTTCACTGAAGGTGAAGGTGAACGTGACCGGCCCCGTGGCCGTCGCCGCAGGCACGTTGTCAGTGATCGTGACGGTCGGGGGAAACCGGTCGGGCGGCGGTTCCGCATCGCCGCTACCACAGGCACTGACCAGCAGTCCCGCAGCGACGGCGCACACGGACAAGGAAAAAGGTTTCGTTCGCTGAATCATTGCGGGACTCCTGAAGAGAAGGCGGGATGGGTCGAAATGGGTCGAAAAGCTATCAACACCGAAGCTACATGAAAGCGCTTTCATGGATCATAAACACTCACGGGACTCTTGAACAGGGGCTGAAACTGGGGGATACCCTCAAACAAGGCTAGGACTTACCCTTACCGTCGTCGCCGGCATTGCCTCGGCAATGCGGTCCTCGCGCTTGCACTTTCACTGATCGCTCTTTGTCGACGGGTGTCGCCGGGTCTCTCGCAACCCATCGGTAGCGATTGAAGAGGAACACCTGGCCATGCGCCACGCGACCCCTGCCCTGGGTCAATCCCTTGATCCGGACCGCCCAAAGAAGCGCGTCCTAGGGTTTCCCCGGGCCCCGACACGCTGGAGACGCTTCACAATCAGGCATCTCTTGAAAGCGCTTTCAACATTGATGCTTTTCTCAATTTGACCGCGGTTTTAGCTTTCCGTTAGGGCTGATCACGATGCAAGGCAGCGTGAAGCTCGCCATCACCATTGATCAACAGACTGGAGCAACTTGTGGCCACTACTCTCATTTCCTTCGATTCCGGGGACACTTCAGGCTTCGCCCTGGTTGACTTCGGTGGCACCGGATCTGCGCTGGAAACCACGCCCCCCACGGGCGCCTCGGGTCAGGCCATCAAGGTGATCAAGGGTGCGGCCGGTGCGCCCTCCGAAGGTTGGGCAGGCACCACCTTCCTGGACCTGGCCAGCGGTGAGTTCATCACCCCCGCCAGCCACATCGTGACCATGAGGGTCTGGTCGCCGGATGCCGGCACGGTTGTGCGCCTGAAGCTCGAAGACAAAGCTGATCCGACCCACACCATCGAGTCCGATACCACCACGACGGTTGCCGGCGGCTGGCAGACATTGACATTCGACATGGCCAATGCGGCCACCAATGGCGGCAATCCGACAGCACCCCTGAACGACGCGTTCACCTTCAACCGCGCCTCGATCTTTTTCGCCTTTGGCAGCGCCGGCACGGGCCAGACCTATTACTTCGATGATGTGAGCTACAACGCAGCGCCACCCACTCCGACGCCGGCACCGTCGTTGGCACCAGTCGTTTCAACCGTCCATGTGACCTTCGATTCCGGCGACACCTCGGGTTACGACCTGGTTGACTTCGGCGGCGCTGGATCTGCGCTGGAAACCGCGCCCCCCACTGGCGGCTCCGGTCAGGCCGCGAAGGTCGTCAAGAGCGCGGGCGCGGCGGAGTGGGCTGGTACGACCTTCCTGGCACTGGGCTCCAGCGAGATGATCACGACCGCCAACAAGACCATGACGATGAGGGTGTGGTCGCCGGATGCCGGCACGGTTGTGCGCCTGAAGCTCGAAGACACCGCCGCCCCCAGCCACAGCGTGGAGGCGGAAGCCATCACCACCGTCGCCGGTGGCTGGCAGACCCTGAACTTCAACTTCGCCAACCACGCCACCGGCACAGCCGCATTCAACGACGCCTATAACTTCAACAAGGCCTCGGTGTTCTTTGCCTTTGGCAGCGGCGGATCGGGCAAGACCTACTACTTTGACGATGTGGCTTATGCCCAGCCAGTCGCCGCCCAAGGCCATACCGTCACTGGCGGAGCCAACGACGACACCCTCACCCCCGGCTTCGGCAACGCCAGCGTGAATGGTGGCGCAGGCACGGACACCGTCATCCTGCCCATGTTCCCCAACGTGTTCAGCCTGGCCGGCAGCGTCGGCCAAGTCAGCGGCAGCTACGGCACGGGGACACCCTACAGCCTGGCGCTCAATGACGTCGAGTGGGCCCGGTTCGGTACGAACTTCCATACCACCATCGCTTTGAGCGAATTGGTCTCCGGCGATGCCCAACTGCAGCTCGGGCGCCTGACCGACCTGTACCTGGCCTTCTTCGGCCGGGCCCCGGATGTCTCCGGTCTGGAGTATTGGCAAGAGCGGCTGCTGGAAGAAGGCCGCGATTTCGCCACCATCTCCAAAGACTTCGCCTGGAGCACCGAAGCCCAGGCCCTGTTCCCGGCCACCGGCAGCAACCGGGACTTCGTGCAGACCGTCTACGTCAACAGCTTCGGGCGCCAGCCCGATGCCGGCGGCTGGGACTGGTGGACCGCCAAGCTCGACGGCCTGGGCGTGACCGACCTCAACGACCGCGGCGCCTTCGTGGGCGAACTCATCCTGGGAGCGTATGCAACCACCAGCGGCGAAGAAGACCGGTCCCTGCTGACCCACCGGCATGAAGCGGCGATGTACTACGTCAACCAGCTCTCCATCATGCCGGCAGAAGGCTTTGATACGGCGATCAATACCCTGCTGACCCGGGTCACCGGCGATGCGTCCACCCAAGACAAGGCCCAGGAAGTGATCGACCATGTCTTTGCCAACCCCATCACCCTGACTGGAATGATGGCGGATCAGGTGCTGCTGGATTCAATCTGGGGAGCTTGAGCCACTGCAGTGGCAGGAGTGGGTCCCGCGCAAGCTGTTGAACGCGGGGCCCATTGAGTTCTGTCACTGGCAGCGCTCGATTTATGGGTGAGCCGCACATTGCGCGCGATACGCGCGAACAGGACGTCCCCGCGGTAGGGCAGACCGTCTCAATGACTGGTTGACGCTTTCGAAAAAACCCGAACGTAGTCAATCTCCAGCTGATCCGCGATAAAACTTGCAGGCACCGGCCCACCCAAGTCGCCCCCTATCGCCAAATTCAGAATCAGGAACTGGGGGTTGTCGAACGGCCACTGACGATAGTCGCCGTTTCTCGGGTTAACGTATTCAAAATAATTGTTGTTGTCCACGCCGATGACGATCTTGTCAGCGGTCCATGTCAACTGGTACTTGTGGAATTTCGTACACCCGTCAGCCACCATGGTCCTGGCACCTTGGCCTGGCCCGAGGCTTCCATTGAAATAGTTGTAAGCCCGGGTATGGATGGTGCCCAGGACTTCTCCCTTGTTCTGGCCGGTTTGTTCCATGATGTCAATTTCACCGTCATCGGGCCATGCGCCGCGCGTGCCCAGCATCCAGATCGCCGGCCAGGTGCCCAGGCTGCAAGGCAATTTGGCGCGAACCTCCATGAAGCCGTAGGTCCAACTGGCCTTGCCGCGCGTCAGCAGCCGCGCCGACGTGAAATTCTGGCCCCCGAAGTCACTGGCCGTGGACAAGCGTTCCCGACGCGCCGTAATGATCAGTCTCCCATCTTCAACGCGCGCATTCTCCAGCCGGTTTCGCGCGTAATACTGCAGCTCGTTGTTGTACCAGCCCACCCTGTTGCGCTCGGTGTCATGCTCCCATTTGGTGGCGTCCGGCAGGCCGGGGACGTCGAACTCGTCGGCCCAGACCAGCGTCCATCCGGGCAGCGCGTCTGCAGGCGTGGGCGCAGGAGTAGGCGCTACTGGGGCTGGATCCGGTGACGGCGTCGGGGTGGGGGCCGGTGTCGCAATCGACGCGGGTGGTGCGGCGGCGTCCTCGGCGCCAACGCCCGACGAGCCGCCGCCACAGCCGGTCAGCACGACGAGCAGCGCCCCGGCGCAGGGGAGGGTACGCAGCGTCATTGGATAAACATCGTAAACATCGCGTCGACGCAAGCCGTCACTGGGTGCGCCCCAGCGTGCCCGGCGCCACGGTCAACGTCTTGCCGTCGCTGAAGCGCACGTCGATGGGCGCCTTCGTGGCGTTGTAGGCCAAATAGGTTTTCCGCCCATCGGCGCGCTTGAACACGCTATAGAGCGTGGTGTCTGCGGTCACGCCAAAATCAGGCATACCCATGTCTTGCAGGCTCAGCATCCAGTGCAGGGTATGGGTGCGCGTTTCTCCCGCCTCCACGCTGCCATAGCGGTCCCATTGCGCCAGCGCCGCCGCCGGGTCGGCCAGCGCCAGGTACTTGGCGAAAACGTCCTGCCACACGTCCTTGGGCGGCGGATTGGGCGGGAACTTGCCGACTGCGTTGTAGGCGTCGGTTTCAGGTTTCAGCGCGGCAACGTTGCGCTTCACGTAGGCCGGGTCGCGCCCCAGATAGGTCGAGAAGGTGGTCACCGGCAGCAGGTTGATGCCCTTGGTCTGGCGCGGCTCGTCGGTCCACCAGGTCTTGTGCGCGTATTTGCCGCCGAAAACCCAACTGGCCTCGACATTTTTGTATTCGGGCGGGAACACCAGGCCATGGACATCGAACCAGTAGTGGCTGACGGCATCGATCTCGGTCGTGTACAGATAGATGCCGAGGTCACGCAGTTCACGGTTGCCGGTGACTTCGCCCCACAGGATCAGGCTGGCCCAGGCGTTGATCGCCTCCGAAGTAGATTCCTGGCCGTTGCCGAAGTCGTACAGGCCGACGCCCGATGCCATCGAGAAACCGGAGTAGGGGTCGAACGGCCGCAGAAACGGGAAGTCGGCGCGCCCGCGCTGCGGCGTGGCGATGTCCGCCACCAACATGTCGACCATGCCGCCCCAATTGTCCTTGGCCGCCCAGGACGGGTCGCGCATCGCGATCTCGGCTGCGGCGCGGATCCAGTAGCCGTAGTGAAAGTGGTGGTCGTTCATCTCCGCAGTGGCAAAGAACTCGTCCGGATAGGTGACCACCGTCCCCAGCTCCTTGTTGTAGTGGAAATAGCTACGGCCGGCGCCGCCGAACCACCATTCCATGCGCTCCTTGACCAGCTTGAGCAACTGGTCGCGCGCGTCGATGTCGCCTTGCTGCTCAGCCACCGCTGCCAGCTGGGTGGCGCGTGTCAGGCCCTTGCCCTGCCAGTATGCGCTGACGCGCCAGTCGTCCTTGTTTTCCCGTATCGGGATCAGTTCGCGGCGTCTGCGCAGGTCGACCTTGAGCATGTCGGCCACCTGGGCCGCACCCGGGCCCTCCTTGATGCCCAGCCAGTGCGGCAGCACGCCGGTGTAGCTGCGTTCGATCTTGAACTGGCTGGCTGGCAGCAGGCGGATCTTGCCGCGGATGCTGTCATAGGCTGGGCCGAGCTTGTCGGCCACCGACGCATTGTTGAACCACTGGTGCGGGTACAGCCCCAGCAGCGGTCCGTTGTCGGCACCCTCCATCACGCGGGTCTTGGCGGTGAAGGTGGTCTCGACCTTGCTGCTGGCGGGATCAAAACGCCAATCGACGCGGGTATCCTGCAGGAAAGCGTAGGCGTGGCGGGTCAACAGCTGCAGGCTCTCCAGGCGGTCATCCGGCAGCGCCGCAGCCGACAGGTAACCCGCACCCGCAGGCAGCCGGCCCACCCATTCCGTGGGCGAGACCTGCTCCCAGCGCACGCCGGTGGGGCCGAACAGCGCATACGACTTGCCCGATAATCGCAAGGCGAGCACGCGCGCATCGGCGTCGCCGGCGAATCGCTCGCCGGCCGACGGCAGCTTGATGCGGACGTCGCCGCGTGACAGCGTGATATGGGCGTACGGGCTGCCGTGGGCAGTGGTTACCCGCATCTGGTCGGCGCCGCGGTCCATCGCGATGTCAACCGCCCAGTCCGACGCGCGCGCCAGCTTGGCCGGGCCCGGCTCGAAGGCCGTCGGCGCGATCAGCAGCGCGTCGCGGTGCATGTAGTGGATCTCGGTCGTGCGAAACTCGGTCGGCACCACCTGCTTGCTGGGCAAGGCCAGTTCCAGGCCAGCCAGTGTGGTCTTGACCGTCAGCGGGTGCGCGAACAGCGCCTCGGGCTTGGGGTTGAAGATCAACGTCGAATACCACTGGTTCGTCGGTGCGGCCAGCTTCAGCATCGCCTCGGTGCGATGCGGCGCGGCTGGTGGCGCCTTGTCGCCGCTCTTGGGCGACAAATGGTAGGTGCCGGCACCCACCTTGACCGGCTGGGCCGAGGCTTCGGCAAGGAAGCCCATAGCGACCAACATCCCAACGCCCAAGCCTGATATGAACTTCATCTTCGTTCCTTCGCAGCGGCTCCACAGCCGCAATCCACCATCATAATGAAAGCGCTTTCACAAATCATCCGCAGGTTTACCCTTAGTCATGAACCGCAGGGAGGATGCTCCACAACGAGATGCCTGCGACCTGCGGTCATCGGTCTGTCGCCTACCTAGGGAAAGTACCCGTCGTGAACTATTGACGTTGGGTTGCAGCGTCCTATATCCTCATGAAACCGCTTTCAGAACTCTGGACACCTACCCATCATGAAAACAGTCCCAGCACCTCGCCGACCTGCCGACCGAAGTATTCCCGCCGTCGGGGCCGGCTTTCGCAGACTGGCGTGGGCAGGCTTCGCCCTTACGGCCCTTTCAATGTCGACCGCCAGCCAGGCCATTGAGTTCGGGCCCGACAACATGTTTTTCGTGACCGGCTTTGCCAAGGCCGAAATCCAGCGCGGCAACAACCAATGTATCGACTGCCAGTGGGAAGCCAATGAAGACAAACAAAGGCAATGGGCAGACGCAGTGATCCCGGGGGCGCCCATCACGACAGCGAACCGGCATGTGACACTGGTCCAGCCTTACTTTGGCGTCAAGATCAACCTCCCCGAGGGCTTCAAACTGACGGGCATGCTGAGCCAGCGCTGGCGTGATGGCAGCGTCGACATCCCTGGCTACTACTACGAGGCCAATATTGGCCTCAGCCACGAGGAGTACGGCGCCTTGAAGGTCGGCAGCATGCCCACGCGAGGCTGGAGCGTGGCTGACTATCCCTATGGAACCAACGTCGGCCTTTCCTTTCCCTGGGCTCAGAGCGGCGCCGGCTACGGCTTGCTGAAGAACGCCATCCGCTACACCTCGCGCCTGCTTGATGTTGCCGACGGGGATCTGACGCTCGAGGCCACCTACTCCTTTGGCAACACCGCCTTCAAGATCAACAAGCCCAGTTTCCTGGAGCTTTACGCACAGTTCCATCGCGGCGACCTGGTGATCGACGCGATGCTCCAGGACTCGCGAAATGGCACACCATCGGCCTGGGGCCAAAGCCCCTTTTCAGGGCTGACCTATGACCCGGCCGATGACGACAAGCTGGGCGGTTCAAGCCAGGGCATCCTGATGGCCATGGCACGCTACCAGGTGGATTCAAAGATCGAGATATCCGGCGGCATCCGGCGCAACTGGTGGAGTGGCGCCTACGCCGTCATCACGAAACCGGGGCTGCCCTCCCAGTGGAACAGCATGTTCAACGTCGACTGGGGAGGCGCCCGCAATGGCGTGCCCAACCCCGGATACTCGGCAGCCTCGGTCGACGTGATGCTGGGCCTGCGCTACCGCATGGGCAAATGGACCGCCTCCACCGGTGTGATGAATCTGGGCAAAGCCAGCACGTCCAATCCGAGCGAACGCGGCCAGAGCAATACCGAAACGATTGGCGACATCGGTCTGCAATACGATTTTGGCAACGGACTCCTCGTCTATGGCTTTGTGGGCGGTGTGATCTACGGTCAATATGGTTTGTCACCGATGTCAAACCCCAGCAATTCCGGCTACACCGGTGTTGACTCCCGGGTCAGCAGCCGAGGTAACTGGGTCGGCCTTGGAACGACCTATACCTTCTGAACGCTGGACGAACCGAAAGCACCCCATGACACGCACAGGATTCACCATGTTCATTCACCCGGCCCGGCTGACACGCGCACTGATAGCCCTCATTGCGACCCTGGTCTTGATCGCTTGCGGAGGAAGCGAAAGCGGCACCGTGGTCTCCACCCGCGATGCGTTCCGCCCCCTGAGTCCGGAATTCTCAACCCGCAAGGCGGTTGCATACTCGCCCTACCGCACCGCCTTGAGCGTCGACGGCCTGCCGGGAGAGGCCATTCCAGAAGCCAACATCAAGCAGGACCTCGACTTGCTGATCGCCGGTGGATTCGGATTGATCCGCCTCTTCGACAGTTCCGACAAGGTGGCCGGCCAGACCCTTGCCGTCATTC
This sequence comes from Burkholderiales bacterium, assembly GCA_011391155.1. Taxonomy (GTDB): domain Bacteria; phylum Pseudomonadota; class Gammaproteobacteria; order Burkholderiales; family Burkholderiaceae_C; genus JAABQG01. The sequence continues at coordinate 29,552 of JAABRA010000044.1, read as the reverse complement.
GCAAATACAAACTGGACATCAAGATGATGCTCGGCGCCTACGTGCAGAGCGGCGACGATGCCTTCAACCAGGCCGAGATCCAGCGCACCATTGCGCTGGCCCAGAAGTACAGCGACATCGTGTTGGCCGTCAGCGTCGGCAACGAGACCATGGTGTACTGGTCCTTCAACCGGATCGATCCGGAAACCATGGCGGGCTATCTGAAGACCGTGCGCAGCAGCATCGCCCAACCCGTCACCACCGACGACAACTGGGCCTTCTACGCCAGCGCACCGAGAGTCGTCCTGGACACCATCGACTTTGCGTCCATGCACACCTATCCGGAGCTGGATACGGTCTTCAACCCGACCGTCTGGGACTGGAAACAGTTGGGCGTCGAGGCCATCCCCGGGGCCGACGGCGTGAACCAACGCGCCACGGCGATGATGGACGCCGCCATCGCCTCGGCCCAAAATGAATACAACGCCGTACGCAGCTATCTCGATGGAAAGTTTCTGAGTGCGATGCCGATCGTGATCGGAGAGACCGGCTGGAACGCGGTCGATGTCGGTTCCCTGAAATTCCGCGCCCATCCGGTCAACCAGAAGATGTATTACGACCGCCTGCTCACCTGGGCCGCCGCTGGACGAACCGGGCCGGGACCCAAGGCTGTTTTCTACTTTGAGGCCTTTGACGAAGCCTGGAAGCAGTCCGACGACAAGTGGGGACTCTTCGACAAGGAGCGCCGAGCCCGGTTTGTGATCCAGGCGCTGAACCCGCCCAGCAGCACCTGGGTGTACGCGCCGGGCAGCTACCAGCCCTCCGACGCCGTCTACTTCATTCCCCCGGTCGTGAACGATCCCATCACCGAAGACAAGTACGTTCTTTTCTCGGACGCGCCCCCGACCACGTCAGAAGTGCGTCCGCCGACGGCAGGAGCGCTCACCTGGAATGCCTGGGACGGAACGACCTCGGTTGGCAAGTTCATTTCAACGACCTCGGCCCCGGAAGATTCGCCCAACAGCTTCGAGATCACGCCGACGCCCAAAGTCTGGGGCTGGGGCATGTTCTATGGCTCCGAGCCGGACGCTTCAGCCAATCTGGAGCAGTATGCAGCCGCCGGGCATCTCAATTTCTGGGTCAATACGACCTATCCTGGGAAAATTGAACTGGGCCTCTTCCTGGGCACGACCGATGGTGGGACGGCGGATGCCTACCTGACACTTTCCGAAGGCGACTACGGCTACTGCAGGAACGGTTCCTGGTGCAAAGTCTCGATTCCCCTGAAGGACATCGTCAAGGGCACGCAGGGTGACCTCTCCATGGTCATCCATCGCTTCGTCATTGCAGACCGTTTCGACAAGACCGGCAAGGCCCAGGGAACCACGGGTTTGCCGCCCATCGCCGTCGACCGGATCTACTTCTCGAAGGACTGATTGCACCGGGGTCTGGTCATGGCCGTTCTCCCGTGATCCGCTTTTTCCTGACAGCGCGCGACGGTCCAGCCCGCCTGGCCGAGCAGCGCCCGATCAGCCGGGGTGACGGCGGCGAGCCGCTGCCCTCACTCTGGCTGGACACTCACAAAAGCTTCCAGACCCTCGAAGGCTTCGGCGGGGCCTTCACCGAAGCGGCGGCCGTGACCTGGCAGAAGCTCAGCCCGCCGCGACGCGACGAAGTTCTGCAAGACTGCTTCAACCCGGAAGAAGGCCACGGCTACACGCTTTGCCGCGTGCACATGAACAGTTGCGACTTCGCGCTGGGCAACTATGCCCATGTCGAGATGCCGGGGGATACCGCCCTGCGCAGCTTCAGCATTGCGCGCGACCGCGCGGCGCTCCTGCCCTTCATCAAGGCCGCACAAGGGATCGCACGACAACCGATCAAGCTGATGGTCTCGCCCTGGAGCCCGCCGGCCTGGATGAAGTCCAACGGGCAGATGAACCATGGCGGCAAGCTGCTCCCACAGTTTCGCGAGGCCTGGGCGCGCTGCTATGTGCGCTTCATCGAAGAATACGAGCGTGAGGGCGTGCCGGTCTGGGCCGTGTCCGTGCAGAACGAGCCTGCGGCAACGCAGCGCTGGGACTCCTGCATCTACAGCGCCGAGGAAGAACGGGATTTCGTGCGCGACTTCCTGGGACCCGAGCTTGCGCAAGCGGGGCTGGGCCATGTCAGGATCGTGATCTGGGACCACAACCGCGACCGCATGGTCGAGCGCGCCAGCGTCGTCTATGCCGACCCACGAGCAGCCCGTTACGTCTGGGGAACGGGCTTTCACTGGTATGGCGAGAATCATTTCGACCAGGTTCAGTATCTGCATGACGCCTGGCCTGACAAGCAGCTGCTGTTTACCGAAGGCTGCCAGGAGGGCGGTCCGCACCACGGTGCGTGGGAGTTGGGCGAGCGCTACGCGCACTCGATGATCAATGACCTGAACCGTTGGACCGTCGGCTGGATCGACTGGAACCTGATGCTCGACGAGAACGGTGGACCCAACCACGTGGGCAACCTGTGCAGCGCGCCGATACTGGTGGATACGGACCAGGACGCGATCATGCGGCAGAGCTCCTACTTTTATATCGGGCATTTCAGCCGCTTCATCAAACCCGGCGCCCGGCGCGTGTTGAGTGCCGCGTCGAAGCAGGATCTGGAAACAACGGCTTTCGTCAACCCGGACGGCGCCACCGCCGTCGTCGCGATGAACCGCACCGGGCAGGCCATCCGATTCCATTTGCGCATGCAGGGCAGCAGTGCGGTCACCGAGTTGCCGGCTCGCTCCATCGCCACCTACCTGATCACCGGCTGACCTTGTTTCAATCCAGCCGTATCACCAGGCTGGAGAGTTCTCCGTTGCGCAGTTCAGCGGCCAACGCCTGCGGCAGGGCACGGCCTTCGTGCCTGCCAACGCGACCATCGGTGTACTGCAGCGTGAATTCGGCAGGAGCGACCGCATCATCGCCGAAGGTATTGCGCCGCTTCGGGTTGTGGTAGACGATCCAGGTTGTTCCGAACAGCTTGAAGCCAAAGGAGTCAGGCCCGAACCCGGCCGCGGGTGCGGACGTGAACAGCCAGGCGGCCAGCACCGGTCGGGGCTCAAAGCTCAGTGCGCCATCCACCAGCTGAAACGGCGTGGCGCCCAGTCCCATGTGCAGCACCATGCTTATCCACTCGGCCGTTGCACCGCTGAGCCGCGCCACAAAACCGGCACCGTGCGCGTTAGCGTCAGGGAAGCGGCTGCTGGCGATGAACGAGGAGTTCTCCAACGGCGAGCGCCCATAGACCTCGGGTTTATGGAACGCGACCAGTCCGGTCTTGAGATCCTCGAAGTACTCCTGCGCCAAGCCGCTGCGCAGGGTCTCCAGCATGAACTTGTAGTGCATGTGCAGGAAAATGGATTCATTCTCCAGCCAGCCTGGTGAAAAAATCTTGCTGCGCCCGATCTCGAAACTCTCCCGGTCCAGCGGCGCATTGACCCGGTACATGCCGAGTTTTTCATCAAACAGCTCCGATTGCCGCACTGCGCGATACAGCGTCACGGCCTCGGCAGGATCCGTCAGGGCGCGCAGCGCGTGCACCGAGCCCTCCAGAAAGGCGCTGACTGCTTTCTGCTGAAAGCGCACTGCCTTCACATGGACGGTGCCGGGCGCATCATCGGTCTGGGGCGCGTGCGGGCCCGGCGGCAGCACTTCAAACCCGGCAATTTCATGGGTGAAATAGCTGACCGGCAGGCCCTGCTCATCGACAGCCTTGCGCAATCCGCGCTCCAGGACCACGTCGGTGACATCCAGAAACTGCAGGATTTCGGCGCCTGACAGGCGCGTCTCGGTCCCGGCCACGCCCATGAGGGTCCGCTCGCGGAAATGCTCGCGCAGCGTGGCCAGCCGCTCCCAGCTTGGCAGGAACTGCTGCGGATCAACCTGATGCAGAATGGCCGAAACCTCGCGCACCAGTGCGGCGACCTCATCGGCCAGCAACACCGCGCCGGCCGGGCCCACATGATTGAGCACTGCGGCCCGGACGAAACGGATCCAGCGCCTTAGCGAAAACGCCTCGTGGGTTGAAGAGCCGATGAGGCCGGGCAAGCCGTTCAGTGCATCGCACCACCCCGGCTTTTCAGCCTCCATCTCAAGGCCGACGCCAAAGGGATCCAGCAGGCACGCCTTGATGGCCATCAGGTTCAGAATCTTGGCCAGCAAGGTGGTCCGGTAGATCTCGCCCTGGCCCAGGGCTGCGCGCATGGCATTCGGCCATTCCTTGCGCCGCGCGATCAGTGCCGCCTTTTCGGCGTCCTGGACCACGGCGTGCAGTTGCCGAACCGTGCCTTCCTTGCGCAAGACGTATTTCCTGGCGCGGGGCTGGACCCGGTGATCATTGTCGAAATAGGTGAAATCCTGGCGCTCGAGCAGCAAGGACTGCAGCCGGTCCGGGTACAACGCCGCATGGCTCTCAAGGAGATCGAGGTTGTAGATCCAGTGATCCACCCAGTAGCCTTCGCCATGCGCCGCGTCCTGGATCTTGTCGGCCAGCCCCAGCACCTGATCGAAGCGGGTTCTGGCCGCATCGGCAGTGTCGTGGCTGGCCAGCAGCGCTTCCATGAGCTGCCCCGGACTGAAGGGCTGGTTCAGCAGTTGTGCCCATTCGGGCGTGTGGCTGTGCGGCCATATCTCCCGCAAATCCAGCAAGCCCGCGGGGGAGACGCTGAACTTTTCGGACCGGATGACCAGCGGGTTGTTGCCGTCGAGCTGGATGAGGTTGAAGAACGTCTCGACATTCGAGGCATCGATCCTCGGGAAGATGAAGTTCCCGGACCGGCGATTCTGGTTCACATCGCGGAAATTGCCGTTCCCCTGCGACCAGTAGGTGGGCGCCAACTCGAAAAAATTGTAATCGCGCTCCATGTCGCCATGCTTGCGCGTGAAGGTATGGAAGACCCGGGGACCCTTGGGGCCGTCGATGACCACCGGTTGCCCGCCCCGCAGGGTGTTGTCCAGAAACGCCTGGCGGGTGTACGGGTCCAGTCTTTCGGGGCCGGCAAGCAGTGCGAACTTTGCGCCCAGCTGCGTGATGAGCCGCGTGTTCTCGTCGCGCTTGCTGGCGGAAAATTGCGCCTGCGCCAGGACGCGGCCGCGGAAATCACGCGCTGCCTCCCAATCGGGCGCCTGTCCAAAATACGATTCCCAGACACTCGAAGCACCCGGCTCCAGCGACAAGAACAGTTGCGCAAACGCGCATCCCGTCATGGTCTCCTGCCGCCCATCGCCGGGCTCGATCTGCGGCTCCCGCAGAAAGGCCGCCGGCGTGCGCAGACTGGTGTCCTGGCCAAACACCAGATCGGGGTCGGCGATCACCGGCATCGCTCGACCCTGCTGCACGGTGAACGTGAAAAATCCGCCAGTGATCCACTGAACTTCCGGCTTGTCCGAAGGCTCCACCTTGAGCTTGTAGAAGGGAAGGCTGTCGTCCACATACCGGATTTCGGCAAACGCCTCCATGGTGCGCGACATCTGCTTGAGCAGCTTCTCCTCAAGCCCGTACGGGACGATCTGGGGCAGGCCATCCAGCACCTCCGCGCGGATCGCAGCGCTGCCCAGGTTCTCGACCGTGACGCAGCGCACCAGTGCCGGCAGCTTCTCGCCCGCCAGCGTGAAGTACACCACCCGAACCCGCAGACCCAGGGACCGATGCGTCTCTTCGATCTCGATCTCTTGCGGGCGTATGCAAAGGCGCTGCTCGACACCTTCGCCGGGACACGGCTGAAACGGCTCATACAGCACCGGCCCTCCCGAAGTCTGCAGTCGCAGGAAGGTGCGAAAACCATACAGCGAAGTCAGCGCATAGGCCTTGTTGGCCGGATGGAATTCCAGCATCGCTCCGTTGCGGTCGCGCACGCCAAAGCTTGAAATGCACTGCCCGCGGTTGGCATAGAAGACCCACAGCGGCTTGCCATACTCACCGGCAATGCCCGGCAGGAAACTCGAGAACGGCCGGCTCTCGTTGAAGTTGTCGATGTGAAAGCCGTCGCCTTCAAGAGAGGTTAAAGGGGTGTGCATGAAGGCGCTCATAGGAAATTGAAGGGATGGCCTGCACATCGTTGCGCCAGGCCGGGCGTGGCCGGGCGGGCTCAGGCAGCAACGCCTGAAACACGGACTGCATCAGGTGCCGGGTTCGCCGATCCACGGTGATCAGGCCCCATGCTTTTCGGACACCATCGGGTCGGGCCGGCCGGCCTGATCGAACGGGCATCGCACGTCATTCATGGATGCTCAATGCCCTTCGGCCCCGTACTTGGGGCGCTCGTCTTTGTCCCACAGACCCCACTGCGTGCCCACTTCGCCTTCAGCCCCGAGCTTCCAGGGTTCGTCGAAGGACGAGAAGTAGAACAGCTTGACCCCCTCGCCGCGGCCCCATTGCTGGATGTCGATGAAGAAGCGCATCGCGTTCTCGGCCGAAGGCACGGCCCGAGCCACGGCCTGGCCCTTTCCGGGCCAACCGGTCTCGGTGACGATGACGGGCTTGTCGCCGCCGGCAGCCTTCACCAGCCCATGCATGCGGCGCACGTACTGCGCGGCCATGGCGATGTCGGCGCCCTCCCAGAACGGGTAGCAGTTGGGCAGCAGCACGTCGCAGGCAGCCGTGAGCGCAGGCCGCTCCAGGAACTGGAAGTAGGCGTCGACGCAGCCCACAGGCACATCGTCCGGCATGGCGGCCTTGACGCGTGCGATGTAGGCGAGCAGCTCCTGCTCGGGCAGGTCGCCGCGCAGCAGCACCTCGTTGCCCACCACGGCGATGTCGACGAGTCCGGCCTGGGCCAGCGTCAACAGCCCGGCGATCTCGCGTTCGTTGCGGTCACGGTCGTGGCTGATCCAGGCCCCCACCATCGTCTTCAGCCCCTTGGCGCGGGCCAGGCGGGGAATCAGTTCGTGCCCCTCGGTGCAGGCGAAGGAGCGCAGCCAGCGCGTGTGGGGCGCGATGATGTCGATGCGCCTGCGCACCTGCGCCTCGGTCAGTTGATCCCCCGCGCCCTGGCCTTGGACGTAGGCACTGAAACACAGGCCATACAAGCCGCGCTGGAACTGCTCGGCGTACAGCGCGCGGAGCTCGTCGGTCGTCTTGCCTGCCAGCGGCGAAGGCTCGGCGCCCGGAAGCAGCAAGCCGTGTTCTGCCAGCCAAGGCCGGGCCCCCGATCCTTGCGACGAGGATCCGCTGGCGCGCTGCTTGCGGCGCTCGAGTTCGGCATGAACTTCGGTGGCCCGCTTCTCGTCGAGGTCGTAGTCACGCATGATCCACATGGCCAGCAGCGTGCCGAAGATGGGAACGCCGGAATAAAACAGCCGCAGGCCATCCACGGCGCCCGCAGGCTGCATGGCCGCACCCGGGGTGAAGTCGACGAAGGACATGATCGCGCCGCTAAGCAGGCCGGCGATGGCGAAGCCGAACTTCACCATCCACCAGTAGATCGCGCCGAAGATGCCTTCGCGCCGCTTGCCGGTGGCCAGTTCGTCGAGATCGCAGACGTCCGCCGTCATCGACATCATCAGCGTGAACAAGCCGCCGATGCCGAACGAGAAGAAGGGGAGCGCAAACATGAACATCCAGGGCTTGCCGGGCACCATGAAGAACCACAGCAGCACATAGCCGATGACGGAGATCCCCTGCGACAGCATGAAGGCGTTCTTCTTGCCCATCTTCTTCGACATCCAGGCCACGGTGGGAATCACGGCAAAGGTGGTGATCAGCGCGCCCACGCTGCCGAACAGTGTCGGCCAGATCCAGGCCGCCGCCGTGTTGCCGTTGAACAGGTGGTAAACGACGATGAAGAACGAGAACGCTGCCACCGTGTTGAAAGCGTTGAAAATCAGGAAGGTGGCGTAACACAGCTGGCGGAAAGGCCGGTAGCCGAAGGATTCCTTGAAACCCATCAAAATCTCCCGCATGCCGCCGCCAAAGTTGGCCCAGGTCAGGGAAACGAGGTGGGTGTCATCCCTGGTCGAGCGGCTGGGCAGAAACAAGGCGGGCACCATGGCCAGCAGCATGCAGATCACCCCCACCCAGATGGACAGCGTGCGCGTGGCGGTATCGGCGTTCTCGAACCACTTGGGGTCGTACATCACCACCCAGAACCAGGGGGCAATGACCCAGGCCCACTGGCCGATCCACTGCGCCACAGCCATGATGCTGGTGCGCTCGTGAAAGTCGTCGCTCATCTCGTAGCCCATGGCCACATACGGAATGCTGAACAGCGTCAGCCCGGCGTAGAACACAATCGACCAACACAGGAAATAGACGAAGTTGTAATTGACGCCGTCGGCGCGGTGGAGCTGCCACATCGCCACGAAGGAGATGCCCATCACGATGGCGCCGATGAATACGTACTGCTTGCGCCGGCCCCAGGCGGAGCGTGTGTTGTCGGAGATGAAGCCCATGATCGGGTCAGTCACCGAATCAAAGACCCGCGGCAGGAAGAACAGCACGCCCCACATCCAGCCGGGGAAACCCATGTCCTGCACCAGCACCACCATGAAAATGCCCAGGGCGGCCGGGAACATCTGGTTGGCCAGCATGCCCAGGCCGAAGGCGACCTTCTGCCCGAACGGGACCTTGTGGGATGCGGTGGCGGGGGGTGCGGTCATGTCGTGCTTTCGGTTCTGGCCTGGCGGGGCCGGTACGGGTCCTCGGCGGGCATCAATTCAGGGTACAGCGGCTGCATCACGAGCTTGGGCCGCCGGTCCGCCGTGAACAGGCCCCAGTGCTTCTCGGGTTCCAGCGGGTCGGGCGAGCCCTTCCAGTTCTCGTCGAAGGCCTCGAAGACGAAGCACAGCAAGCCTTCGGCGCGGGTCCAGCCCATAAGGTCCTGGTAGTAGATGGCCTGCAGTTCCTGCACCGCGTGCTCGGCGTGCATGCCGCGGCCGTTACTGTTGGTGCACCAGCCGGCTTCGGTGATGACGATGGGCTTGTCGGGATACAACCGCGCCACGCTCTGCACGTTGTCCCTGGTGTAGTCCAGCGCCTCGTGAATGTGCTTGTATTCCCACACCGGGTAGGTGTGCAGCGAGACGAAGTCGATTTCGGGCACCAGGTCGCGCAGCTTGTGCTGCCAGGGCACGTAGTTCTCGCAGAAGGTGACCGGCTGATTCACGGCCGACTTCACGCGGCGCACGTACTCGATCATCTTCGGCACCGGAACGAAGTGGTCGGTCCAGTCGACCGTGGCCTCGTTGCCAACGGCCACCGAAAACACGATGCCGGGGTAGCGGTTGGCCAGCACGATCAGGCGTTCGACTTCCGCGGTGTTCTCGGTCCGGCTGGCTTCAAGCTGTTCTTCCGTGTAGGTGGCGCCCCAGGGGCAACCGAAATTGTTCATTTCTGCGCCGAGGTAGGCGCCGAGCATCACCTGGAAAGGCAGGCGGTCCTGCTCGATGACCTGCAGCACCCGTTCGGCGTGCGGGCTGCAGTCGTACAAGCGCAGCAGTGGCCAGTGACGGCGCAGGATCGCCAGGTCTTCGCGGATCTCGTCCAGCGAGGGGTAGGACTTGTCGCCGGGGTTCTGGCCATCGCGGTAACCCGAATAGCAGATGGCGTTGCCTTTCGGCAAGTTCAACAATTTCGGCAGCTTCGGCATGGTGGTCATCGGGTGGTCAGCCGAACTTGAGGACACCGTCCTTGTCCCACAGCCCCCAGTAGGCGCCGACATCGCCTTCGGCGCCGACCTTCCAGGCCTCGTCGAACGCGGCGAAGTAGAAGAGTTCGATACCGTCCTCCTCGGCCCAGCGGCAGCAGTCGACGAAGTACTGCATCGCACCTTCGCGCGAGGGCACCGAGCCCTGGAAGGCGCTGCCCTGGTCGGGCCAGCCGGTCTCGCTGATCAGCACGCGCTTGCCCGGCGCCGCCGCACGCGTGCGCGCCACCATGGTCTGCATGTAGGCCAGCGCCTGATCGCGCGGGCAGCCCTCCCAGAACGGGTAGCAGTTGGTCATCACCACGTCGCAGGCGGCGGTGATGCGCGGGTGCTGCTCGAACAGGTAATAGGCGTCGACATAGCCCACGGGCACGCCCGGCAGCGCCGCTTTCACGCGCTGGATGCAGGCCAGCAGTTCGTCTTCGCTCATGTCCTCGCGTAGCAGCACCTCGTTGCCCACGGCCACCACATCGGCATGGCCGGCGCGCGCAACCTCGATCACGCCCTGCAGTTCACGTTCGTTGATCTTCGCGTCGGTCCCCAGCCAGGCGCCGACCATCGTCTTCAAGCCCAGTTCATGCGCGATGCGCGGCGTCTGCTCGTGGCCGTCGGTGCAGGAGAAGCTGCGGATCCAGCGCGCGTGCGGACGCATGATCTTCAAGCGGTCGCGGATCTGTTCCTCGCTGATCGGGTCGCCCGGCTGCTGGCCTTCCAGGTAAGGGCTGAAGCACAGGCCGTGCATGCCGCGCTGCAGCGTGGCGCGGAATTCAGCGCTGAGCGCATCGCGCGTTTCACTCGTCCAGACCTCGGGGCCGGAGCGCGCCCAGCGGCCGGACTGCTGTGCACCGGCCAACGGCTGCGCACCCGAGCGCAGGTGCTGCGGCTGCTGCTGCCACGCGCCCTGCTCCCGGGCTTGCGTCATGGTCTGCGACAGCACGCTGTCGGGGGAGGATCCTCGTCTGGACATGGTGGGCTTTCTCAGCGCGGCTTGGCGCGGGACTTGGGCGCGGCCTTCGTAGCCTTTGTGGCCTTTGTGGCCTTTGTGGCCGTCTTGACGGTTGTCTTGGCGAGTGTCTTGGCGGGTCTCTTGCGGGCCGGCCTGGCCTTGGGTGCGGGCTTCACCTGCCACGGGAACTGCCCCTTGCCGATGGCCTTGACCGGGCCGTAGCCGCCAAACTTGTCGTAGACGCGCACGTAGTCCACCACCAGTTCGGCCGGGAAGCGGGTGGCCTCGTTCGGCGCGCCGGGGAAGTTGCCGCCCACGGCGACGTTCATCACCAGATAGAACGGCTGGTCGAAGGGCGCCGGCCAGGGGTTCACGTCGGCTGCCTTCTCGGCCTCCAGACCGGCGCCGTCCTTCAGCCTGCTGCAGCTCCACCAGTGGTCGTAGGTGCAGGTCTGCAGGCCATCGACAAAGAAGCGGATCTCGCCCGGCTCCCATTCCACGGCGTAGGTGTGCCAGTCGGACACCAGGCTGCCCTCGGGCAGCGGGTGCACGGTGGTGATGAGCGAACGCTTGGGGTAGGTGCTGCCGAAATGGATGCTGTTGAGCACCTCGTGCGGCTTCTCGCCGACGATCTCCATCAGGTCGATCTCGCCGCTGGCCGCCCAGCCGCCGTACTTGTCGTCCACCGGCAGCATCCACAGCGCCGGCCACAGTCCCTTGCCCCAGGGCACCTTGGCCCGGAACTCGACGCGCCCGTAGCACGTGGCGAACAACACCGTGCCGTCGCGCCTGCGGGTCTTCAAGCGCGCCGAGGTGTAGCCGCAGCCGTGCAGCGATTCCTTGACGGCCCGGATGGTCAGCAGGCCATCCTTGACCGAGACATTCTCGGGTTCTCGGGTGTAGTACTGCAACTCTTCATTGCCCCAGCCCACGATCCAGGCATGGCTCTTGTAATCAAAAAATCCATTGCCAATATCAAAGTCCCATTTCTCCGGATCGATGCGATCGCCGTCAAACTCGTCATTCCAGACAAGCCGCCAGGGGTTCTTGCGTTTCGAAGGGGCCACGAATACCTCCAGGCTTCTAGTTGATGAGCCGGTCATCGGCGCCGAAAATCATCGCCCACCCGGCATCGGGGGCCAGTGCGACGGTCCGGCCGGCAAACGCGTCCGACAAGGCGCAGTGCGGCGCCGCTGCGTCGGCAGGGGGCGGGCGCGCGATCTGGTCGATGCGCGGCGCACCGATGAACGCCGCCATAAACGTATTGACCGGGCGGTTGTAGCGTTCCATGGACGGGCCGGGTTGTTCGACGCTGCCTTTGTTGAAGACCGCGATGCGGTTGTCGAGCGGTGAGACCTGCCCCATCTCAAGCTCCCGCTATGGCCACATCGCGTCGCCCGCGTCTGGCCCTGGTGGTGTCCGAAACAGCCTGGCTACGCAAGGCGCCCTGGGCCCGGAGGAACCGCTGGTACCACAGGGCGCTGTCCTTGGGTGTGCGCAGCTGGTTGGCGTAATCGACATGCACGATGCCAAAGCGCTTTTCAAAGCCCGAAGCCCACTCAAAGTTGTCCAGCAGGCTCCAGACCATGTACCCTGCCATCGGCACCCCCTGGCGCATGGCGTCTGCGACAGCGCCAATATGGCGGGCGATGTAGTCCGTGCGTTGCGGATCGCGGACGCGACCTTCCTCAAACTGGTCTTTGAACGCACCGCCGTTCTCGGTCACGTACATCGGCGGCACCGGGTAGTCGCGGTGCAGGCGCAACAGCAGCTCCGTCAGGCCTTCGGGATAGATTTCCCAGCCCATGTCCGTGACCGTCCGTCCACTGCTGTGCACATCCCATGGGCCAGCAGCACTGATCACGCTTCTGGAGTAATAGTTGATGCCGAGAAAATCCATGGGTGTCGCAATGACGTCCATATCGCCCGGCTCGATGCGCGGCATGTCCGGCCCCAGAAAGTCGATCACATCCTGCGGATAACGGCCCTTGAACAAGGAGTCCATGTACCACCGCACCAGCCGGCCATCCTCCAGTCGCGCACTGGCCTGATCGGCTTCCGTGTCCGTGGCGGCATGCACCGGCGACAGGTTGAGCACGATGCCCAGGTTGGCCGAACTCCCCTGGGCTCGCAACGCCTGCAGGGCCAGGCCGTGACTGAGCAACAAATGGTGGGCCACCTGCATCGCCACCGCACGGTCCCTGATTCCCGGCGCGAAGGTGCCGATCTCATGCCCCAGCGTGGCCATCACCCAGGGCTCGTTGTGCGTCGTGATCGCAGCCACGCGATCCCCCAGTCTCTCCTGCATTCCGAGGGCATATTCAACGAACAGGTGCACGGTGTTGCGCTCGGCCCACCCGCCACGGCACTGCAGCGCATCCGGCAGGTCCCAGTGGTTCAGCGTGAGGTAGGGTTTCACGCCGCGCTCCAGCAGTCCATCGACCAGGCGTTCATAGAAGTCCAGACCCTTGCCGTTCCAGGCGCCGTCGCCGTCCGGGCGCACCCGCGGCCACGACACCGAGAATCGATAGGCGTCCACGCCGAGGCCGGCGACCAGATCCAGATCTTCGGCCCAACGGTGATAGTGGTCGCAGGCCAGGTCGGCATCGCTGTGATCGGCAATGGCGCCGGGCAAGCGGCAGAAACGGTCCCAGATCGAGGGCCCCTTGCCGTCCTCGGCAGCCGCGCCTTCGATCTGGAATGCACTCGTCGCCACGCCCCAGACAAAGTCGGGCGGAAATTTCTGGGTCAGTCCGGAAGGTTCAATGGAATGCATCGTTTGTGATGTTCTTGCAGGGGGTTCAGGATTTGGCAGCGGCCAACCGGGCATCAGGCTGCGTCGTTCATGCGGCGGTCATTGCGATGTGATGGTCACCACACTGTCGGCTGACTGCCTTGATCTCCACCGTGGGATGGCTGCGCTCCCACAGGGACGGCACAGGACAGACCCAGCCCGAACCGACCCCACTCTCCGTGCTTTCTGCGCCATCCATGTCTCCGATTCAAACAGCGCCGGTCGTCGCATCTATCCGGAATGGATGTCGATGGCAAGGAGGGCCTCGAAAGGCTTTTGAAAGCGCTTTCATTTGATTGTAGAACCCAACGGCGCTCGGTCGACCGAGGGAAATCCCGGGGGGGGTACACGCCGGCAGGGAAAGGCCGGGCGGAATTCAACCGCTCGAAGACGTTCAGTCCCGCCGCTGTCGGCTGGATTCCCGCACCATCAGCAGCGGCGCTGGCATTTCAACGACGGGCTGGTTGCCCGCCAGCAACTGGAGCACGGCCGACGCCGCCAGACGGCCAAGCTCGTAAGCCGGCTGATGGATGGTCGTCAGGGGAGGATGGGCGTACAACGAAGCCGGCAGGTCGTCAAAGCCCACCAGGGAAACGTCATCGGGGACGCGCAAGCCGTGGCGCTGGAGCCCGAGGGCAGCGCCGAAGGCCATCTGGTCGTTCGCTGCAAAAATCGCACTGAATTCCTGCCCGGTGGCCAGCAAGCGATCCACAGCGTCCAGGCCGCTGGCTTCACTGAACCCCCCCGATATCACCATCTCGCGCCCGAACCTGATTCCGGCCGCTTCGAGCGCCGCCCGGTATCCATGCAGGCGCTCGACAGCGTCAGGATGCTCAGGGTCGCCAGCAATGAAGGCGATGCGCCGGTGCCCGAGTTCAATCAGGTGCTGCGTTGCCAGACGCCCTCCCTCGAAATTGTCGAAATTGAGCGAGGCCAGACCGGGCGCCATGAGGGTGCGCCCCGTCACGACGACCGGAATGCTCCGGGCACAGGACGCCAGCGCCTGGTCCGTCAGACGTCCCGTCAGGACGATGATGCCGTCGACCCGGCGCGAGCGCAGGACGTCAAGGCACCGTGCTTCGACGGCCACGTTCCAGTGTCCACTGACAAAAAGCGGGCTGTATCCCAGCACTTCCAGTTCGTCTTCAATGCCGCGCAATGCCGCGCCGTAAAAAGGGCTGTCGATGGCCTGGGTAATCACCCCAACGCTGAAAGTTCGTCCTCCGGCAAGCCCACGCGCCACGGGGTTCGGCACAAAACCGAGTGTGGCGATGGCGTCATCAATCGCCTTGCGCTTCGCTTCGCTGACCACCGCGGTCCCGTTCAGGATGCGCGATACCGTACTTTGGGAAACTCCGGCCGCGCGCGCGACCATTTCGATGGTGACCGGTCCGCTCGCGGAACCTGGCGCCGGTGGTGCATGGGTGCCTTTTTCGGTCCTGCTGTTCATTCGCGCTCCGGGGGTTTTTTGGGGGGCAGGCGTTGCGGATGCAACCGGTAGAGGAGGTTCGGCTGGTGTCCAGTCTGCAACGGATTCATGCGCGCAGTTTAAGGGGTTCGCTCGTGCGCTGCAGCCATTTGCGGGCCCGCTCGGGTGCATCCGGCGATCTCCGACCTCATCCAGCGGCACCCGCACGGCATCGCGGTTCTGCCTCGGGATTGAATGACCCCATCGTCCCAGCCCCACTAGGGAAAACACCGGGTCACGGCTATTGACGTGCTTGCGCCGAATCCTCTATGCTGATGAAACCGCTTTCAAACCACCTCCACCATTGACCAGTACCGCCTGTGCCAGGCGTCCGCCATCCGTCGGACGCGTCGGCCGGACGCAGGAACCCAAGGATCACCATGCCACGCCACGCCAGCCTTGCGCCATCGGCCACCCCCGCGACCCGCACTTGCGGAAGACTCGCCGCTGCGGTGCTGCTGCTTGCCCTCACGGCCTGTGCGACGGGCACCTCCAAAACCAGTCCTGCCAACGACGCCTTCGTCGCCAAAGTCCAGCGCGAATGTG
Source organism: Burkholderiales bacterium (assembly GCA_011391155.1). Lineage (GTDB taxonomy): Bacteria > Pseudomonadota > Gammaproteobacteria > Burkholderiales > Burkholderiaceae_C > JAABQG01. Next base: position 14,146 of record JAABRA010000044.1, on the reverse strand, counting down.
GCACCAAGCACCTCGGGGCGCTGTCGGTCAATGACCTGATGAACGTCGTATCACCGCGGTACAGCGCGTATTTCGTTGAGATCACGGCGCGTTACGGTCAGGGCGCGCTGTCGTGGACAGACTACGTTCGCGGCGTCATGACCGTGAATGGCGGCGGCGGCAGCGAATCAGCCGGGCTGACATGCATCCAGGCCCAAAAGCCCTGACTGGCACCTGCCGGGGCCTGAACCGGCCTTGACCGACGGCATCCCCGGCAGGTTCAGGGGCATTGTCGGCCGGCTCGCCACCTCCAGCAATCGATCCGGCAGGTTCCGCGCGGGTTTCTGGAGGCCTCGTTTCGCCCCAGCGCCGACCGGCGGCCCCCGCTTTCGACCATGACCTCGGCCCGATGGACTATTCGATCGACAAGCTGTGAACGTAATAAAATTACATCAATAATCAGTTTTCAAGGTAATAAAATTTTATCGAGGATGCCATGACGCTCCAAAATACTTCTGGCACGGCCCCCGTTTCCCTGGACTTGGTGATCTTCGGAGGCGCCGGCGATCTGTCGGTGCGCAAGCTGCTGCCCGCGTTGTACATGGCGCACCTGCACGGCAATTTGCCGCAGGGCGCGCGCATTCATCCCGTCGGGCGACAGGCCTTCAGCCGCGAAGCCTTTCTGGCGTTCATCCAGGAAAAGGTCGTCCCTTTCATTGAACCGAAGGCCTTTGATGCGCAGGTCTGGCAGGACTTCCTGGCGCGGTTGAACTATGCCGCCGTGGACGTCACCCAGGAAGCCGCCTACGCAACACTCGCGGGGGCCCTGAACGCCGGCTCGGACCGGGTGTTCTACCTCGCCACCGCGCCCAGCCTCTTCACAGGCATCTGCGCCCACCTTTCGACCGCCGGCCTGATCGATGCCCGCAGCCGTGTGGTGCTGGAAAAGCCGCTGGGGCACGACCTGGCGTCCGCCCAGGAAATCAATCGCGTGGTGGGCAACACCTTCGAGGAATCGCGCATCTTCCGGATTGACCATTACCTGGGCAAGGAGACCGTGCAAAACCTCATGGTACTGCGCTTTGGCAACACGATCTTCGAGCCCCTGTGGCGCGGCCCTGCCATCCGCAGCGTTCAGATCACCGTGGCCGAAAGTGTCGGCGTCGGCAGTCGGGCCGGCTTCTACGACGGCACCGGCGCGCTGCGCGACATGCTGCAAAACCACCTGCTGCAATTGCTGTGCATCGTGGCCATGGAGCCGCCAGTATCGCTCGACCCGGACGCCGTGCGCGATGAAAAACTCAAGGTGCTTCGCTCATTGCGGCCGATGGGCGTGGCCGAAGTGGCGCGCGACACCGTGCGCGGCCAGTACACCGCCGGCGCAGTGCAGGGGGAAAGCGTCGCGGGCTACCTGCAGGAAGACAGCGTCCCGGCCGACAGCGTCACCGAGACCTTCGTCGCGGTGAAGGCCTACATCAACAACTGGCGCTGGGCCAACGTGCCGTTTTTCCTGCGCACCGGCAAGCGGATGCAGGAGCGCCGCTCGGAAATCGTGATCGAGTTCGCCGACCTGCCTTTCTCCCTGTTCGCCGACGCACCGCGCAAGTCCGTCAACCGCCTGGTGATCCAGCTGCAACCGGAAGAAAGCATCCAGCTCCAGATGATGGCCAAGGAACCCGGCAGCGGCATGCGCCTGCAGCCGGTCAGCCTGAACCTGGACCTGGAGTCCGCCTTCACCGGCCGGCGCGCCGAAGCCTATGAACGCCTGTTGATGGACGTGATCCGCGGGCGGTTGACCCACTTCATGCGCCGCGACGAGCTGGAAGCCGCCTGGACCTGGGTCGAACCCATCATCGAAGGCTGGAAAGTGCTCAACGAACGGCCCAAGGCCTACACGGCAGGCACCTGGGGCCCGGCGGCGTCGTCGGCGCTGATGGCCCGCGAAGACTCGGCCTGGATGGAAGAGGCCTGAGATGCCGGTCGAACACCGCCTGGACACCGAGGCCGCGTTGGCCGAAGCCCTGGCGCGGGACGTGGCTGCGCGGCTGCGCGCAGCAATCGACCCGCGGGGCCGCGCGCTGCTGGCGGTGTCCGGCGGACGCTCGCCCATCCCTTTCCTGCAGGCCCTGCGCCGCGCCCCGCTCAACTGGGCCGCCGTGACCGTGATCCTGGTGGACGAGCGCTGCGTACCGCCCACGCACGCCGACAGCAACACCGCGCTGGTGCGCCAGCATCTGCTGCAGGGCGATGCGGCGGCAGCGCGGTTTGTCCCGTTCTTCGACGCGCTGCCGTCCGCGCTGGACGACGCCGCACTGCGGGCCCTGCAACAGCAGGCCGAAGCGCGGCTGGCAAACTTGCCCTGGCCCGTGGACGTGGCCGTGCTCGGCATGGGGCTGGACGGCCACACCGCCTCGTTGTTCCCCGGGGCGCCGGGCACGGCCCTCGCACTGACCACCGCCGCGCACTGCGCCTGGGTGCGCCCGCTGGACGCCAATCACGCGCGGCTGACGCTCACTCTCGCCACCCTGCTGCAGGCGCACCACCTCGCACTGCAGCTGTCCGGCCCGGCCAAGCAGGCGGTGTACGCACGCGCCCTGCAGGGCGCCGACCCCCAGCTTCCGATCTCCCTGCTGCTGTGCCAGGACGCCGCGCCCATGGCTGCGTGGATCGGTGCCTGAGCACCGGTTGCGCGGTTCCATTGCCCAATTTTCCAGAAAGACCCTGTCCATGCACCCCACCCTGCTTCACGTCACGCAACGCATCACGCTGCGCAGCCAGTCCCACCGCCAGAAGTACCTGGCCACCATGCAGGCCCAGCACAAGGCCGGGCGCAGCCAGCGCGCCGGCATGGGCTGCGCCAACATGGCGCACACCTTTGCCGCGCTGCCCGCCAACGACAAGCTCAAGGTGCGCGAGGCCCGCGCGCCGCATGTGGGCATCGTCACCGCCTACAACGACATGCTGTCGGCGCACCAGCCTTATGAACACTACCCGGAGCGCATCAAGGTCGCAGCGCGCAGCGTGGGTGCCACCGCGCAGGTGGCCGGGGGCGTGCCCGCGATGTGCGACGGCATCACGCAGGGTGCCGCCGGCATGGAGCTGTCGCTGTTCTCGCGCGACGTGATCGCGCTGGCCACGGCCGTGGCGCTGTCGCACAACGTGTTCGACGCCGCGCTGTTCCTCGGCATCTGCGACAAGATCGTGCCGGGCCTGCTGATGGGCGCGCTGCAGTTCGGCCACCTGCCGGCCGTATTCGTGCCCGCCGGGCCCATGACCTCGGGCCTGTCGAACGACCAGAAGTCCAAAGTGCGCCAGCAGTACGCACAAGGCCTGGTGGACCGCGACGCCCTGCTCGAAGCCGAGTCGCAGGCCTACCACAGCGCCGGTACCTGCACCTTTTACGGCACGGCCAACTCCAACCAGATGCTGCTGGAAATCATGGGCCTGCAGCTGCCGGGCTCGTCCTTCGTCAACCCCGGCACGCCGCTGCGCGACGCGCTGACGCTTGAGGCCGTGCGCCGCGCCGTCGGCCTGGTCGGCGGCGACGACGTGGCACCGCTGACGCTGGCCGACATCGTGGACGAGAGGGTCATCGTCAACGGCATCATCGGCCTGCTGGCCACGGGCGGCTCCACCAACCACACACTGCACCTGGTGGCCATCGCGCGCAGCGCCGGCATCCTGATCGACTGGGACGACTTCGCCGAACTCTCCCACATCACCCCGCTGCTGGCGCGCATCTACCCCAATGGCGCGGCCGACGTGAACCACTTCCACGCAGCCGGCGGCATGGGCTTCCTGATGCGCGAGCTGCTGGAGGCCGGCCTGCTGCACGCCGACGTGCACACCATCATGGGCCCCGGCCTGGCCCACGGCACGCAGGAACCGTGGCTGGACGACGGCGTCCTGGCCTGGCGCCCCGCCCCAACCATCAGCGGCGACCTGGCCGTGCTGCGCCCGGCCAGCAACCCGTTCAGCGCCGACGGCGGCCTGCGCCTGCTCAAGGGCAACCTGGGTCGCAGCGTGGTCAAGGTCTCGGCCGTGAAGCCCGAACACCGCGTGGTGCGCGCGCCCGCCGTGGTCGTGGCCGACCAGCAGGACCTGCTGGCCCTGTACGCGCAAGGCCACCTGCAGCGCGACTTCATCGCCGTGGTGCGCTACCAGGGGCCGCAGGCCAACGGCATGCCCGAGCTGCACAAGCTGATGCCGCCGCTGGGCGCGCTGCAGGATCAGGGCTTCAAGGTGGCGCTGGTGACCGACGGGCGCATGTCGGGCGCCTCCGGCAAGGTGCCCTCGGCCATCCACCTGAGCCCCGAGGCGCTGGGCGGCGGACCGATTGCCCGCGTGATGGACGGCGACCTGATCATGCTGGATTGCGAACTGGGCATTCTGGAGCTGGAAGTTGATGCCGCCACGCTGGCCGCGCGAGCGCCGCGGGTGCCGGACCTCAGCGCCAACGCCCACGGCACAGGCCGCGAACTGTTCGGCCTGTTCCGCCGCAACGCCGCGACCGCCGAGGCGGGTGCGTCGCCGCTGCTGGGCTAAAACGCCACGCACACGCACAACCCCGCCCCACGCTTGAAATCATGCTGAACATGAACGATTCATCCGCATCCCCCCGCACCTGCTTCGACCGCCCCGCCTTCACCGCGCGCGTCGTGCCCGTGATCGTGCTGACCGATCCCGCCCAGGCCGTGCCGCTGGCGCATGCGCTGCTCGAAGGCGGCATCGACGTGATGGAGATCACCCTGCGCCACGCCAGCGCGCTGGCCACCATCGAAGCGGTAGCCCGCGCCGTGCCGCAGATGCATGTGGGCGCGGGCACCGTCACACGCGTGGCCGATGTGCAGCGTGTGATCGACGCGGGCGCCGCCTTTGCCCTGTCGCCGGGCTGCACCGACGCCCTGGTCGAGGCCGTGCGGGCGGCGCGCCTGCCCTTCATGCCCGGTGTGATGACCCCCAGCGAAGTGCTGGCGGCGCGCGAACACGGTTTTTCGCTGATGAAGCTGTTCCCCGCCGCGCAGGCCGGCGGCATGGCCATGCTGCAGGCGCTCGGCGCACCGATTCCCGATGTGATGTTCTGCCCGACCGGCGGCGTCAGCGCGCAGACCCTGACCAGCTTTCTGGCGCTGCCAAACGTGGCGATGGTCGGCGGTTCGTGGCTCACGCCCGCGGATGCACTGGCGCAAGGCGACTGGGCACGGGTGACGCGCCTGGCGCGCGAAGCGACGGCGCTGGCCTCCACGCTGACGGCCTGAACGCCCGGGCCCGCTGTCGCGGGGGCCGCCGGCTCCCGGCGCAGCGCCCGCCTTGCCGGACCCAGGACGCCCTGGGTCCGCGATGCTTCAGCGCGTCTGCCGCAGCGACGCCGCAGGTGTGGCCGTGGCCTCCACCCCCGCCAGCCGCCACGAGAACCCGTCGCGTCGCAGTACCAGCACCAGCGCCGGGTCCCCGGTCGGGGTCATCACGGTGGCCCTGGCGGTGGAAAAGCCGTTCCAGGCCCAGGCCATCTTCGGCGGCGTGCGCGGGCCAGACCCCGCACCGCCGGGCGCCAACGGCCGCGGCGCAATCTGGCCCTCAAGCAGCGCGGCAATGCCGTCGGGCGCCACCAGGGTTTCGACCAGCGGCCTGACGAGCGCGCCGGCAACAATGAACTGGCTCAGCAACTGGCGGTCGTTGCCGCCATCGCCGGGCAGGGCGCTGCCAGTCTGCTGCAGCAGCAGGCGCCCCAGGCTGTGGCGCAGCGCGGGCCCGTCGATGCGACGCGCGATCTCGGCGCTGTCGCGCCGGGCGGCGGCCTCGCGCAGGGCATCGAGACTTGCGCCCGGTCCCCGCAAAAAACCGATGATCGCGAACAGGACCAGGGCGATCGTGGCGCCGGCCGCCAGGCGCGTCAGCCCGCTGAAGCGTTCCGTCGCCTGGCCCGGATCCCCAGGGTTGCGCGGGCTCACTGGCGTCCCTTCGCCCCGGCGGCTCATGCTGCCAGTGCCGTGCGCAGGAATTTTTCCATCACCGTGGCCAACGCCACCGGCGTTTCGTCCATCGGGTAATGCCCGGCGTTGGCCATGACTTCGAGGCGGGCGTTGGGGTAGTGCTGCAGCCAGGTGGCCTTGCAGGTCTCGGCGCCCAGGGCCGGGTCATGCTCGCCGGCCACCACCAGCACCGGCAGGGTCTGGCCCTGAATGCGTTCGACAAAGGCGGTTTTTGCCCAGGCCGTGAGGTAGGCGTCGAAGGCCTCGACGTCCGAATGCGTGAGTGAGCTTTTGACCATCGCGTCGAGCCAGACCTCGGTGAGCCGGTTGCCGGTGGTCAGGTCGATGATGCCCTTGCGCGCCGCCGCATCATGGGCGGCGCTGGAGAAAAAGGCCCAGCCGGCTTCGTCGAAGGGCACGCCGCCAGCCGGTACCGGCGTGATGCCAACGAGCGCCTGTACGCGATCGGGCGCATCGGCCAGCACGTGCTGGATGGCGCCACCGCCCATGGAGTGCCCGACCAGGCTGAAACGTTGCCACCCCAGGTGATCGGCCAGCGCCAGCGTGTCGTGCGCGATCTGCGCCACGGTGTAGGGGCCGCCGCTGCCCCGGCGCGCACCATAGCCCCGGTAATCCATGAAGGCGTAGCTGAAATGCCGGGTGTCCAGGCTGTGCAGCAAGGGGCCCCAGCCGCGCGCGTGGCCGAACCAGCCGTTCAGGCAGATGACCTTGTGCGGGCCGGAACCGATGATTTGTGCAGTGTTGGGCATGGTGTTTTCTCCGGTTTCGTGACGATGAAAATGATCATACGCCGCCCGGGCCCCGTTTCAACCGGAGTTCAGGCGTTTCAGGCCGATTCCCAGCGTTGAATGGTCATAGTTTGCTATGGATTCATTAGCGATCATGCCCCCTTCGGGGCGCCGTCAGCGCTTGCTGCCAGCCTGCTGCATCACCTCCAGCGCCAGGCACAGGTCGGCCCAGGCCTTGGATTTTTCCGTCAGGCTGCGCAGCAGGTAGGCGGGGTGGTAGGTGACGATGACCGGCACGCCCTGGTAATGGTGCACGCGCCCGCGCAGCCGGCCAATGGGCTCGTTCGTCTGCAGCAACGACTGCACCGCAAAGCGGCCCATGGCCAGGATGATTTTGGGACGCACCAGCGCCACCTGGCGCGCGAGGTAGGCGTCGCACAACGCCACCTCGTCGGGATGCGGGTTGCGGTTGCCGGGCGGACGGCACTTGACCACGTTGGCGATGTACACGCCGTGCAGCGACGCGGGTGCGCCCGGTGAACCGGGCGCGGCCGGGGCATCCGCGCCGGCCCGGCGGCTCAGGCCAATCGCCTTGAGCATGTTGTCCAGCAACTGGCCGGACGGGCCGACGAAGGGTTCTCCCTGCAGATCCTCCTGCTCGCCGGGCGCTTCGCCGACGACCATCCAGTCCGCGCTGACATCGCCCACACCAAACACGGTCTGGGTGCGGCCCTGGCACAGTCCACAGGCTTGGCACTGGGCCACGGCGTGCTGCAGCGCGGGCCAGTCCATCGCGGCGATGCCCGGCGGGCGCGCCTGCAAGGCAGCAGTCGGTCCGGGCACGGATGCGATCGACGCAGCGGGGAAAACCACCGCGGGACGGGTTGTTGCCGCAGTTTTTGACTCTTTTTTGCCGCTTCCCAGCGTCGAATAGTCATTGTTTGCTATTGATTCAGGATTTTCCCCAGCAGCGTCGCGGGCGGGCACGGGGGCCGGCACGAAGGCCGCTGCAGGCGGGGCGCGGCGGGGAGCATCCTCGGCGCGCGCCGGTGCGGGCGCCGGCTCGGGCGTCCAGACCCGAACCCCCATTTCAGCCAGCATGGCGCGCTGGCGGGCGTCCAGTTGAAGACTCATCCTTTGGCCCCCACGCTTGTCGCTGCGCGTACTGCGCTGTACATGCCCGCGCCAGAGGCGCTGGCCCTTCGTGCCGTCCGGATGTGCGCAGGCACATGCGGAGCCGCGGCACTCAGCCCAGAGGGGGCCCGCCTTGCTTGGTGCGGCCCGGCGCTGCGGCGTTTGGCTCCCACGCTTGTCGCTGCGCGCACAACGCTGGCGGCGCTCATAACTTCAGGCTCATGACGATCGCGTCCTCGCGCTGGCCGTGGCCGGCGGGGTAGTAGGCCTTGCGCACGCCGACCCGGCGGAAACCATGCGCTTCATATATCTGCTGGGCGCGATGGTTGCCGGAGCGCACTTCCAGCCAGAGCCATCCGGCCTGCTGTCCGCGGGCCCAGATCGCCAGGGCGTCGAGCATCACCATCGCCCAGCCCTGGCGCTGGAACTGGGGCGCCACCGTGATGTTGAGCAGGTGAACCTCGTCCACCCCCTTCATGGCGACGAAATAACCGAGCACGATGTCACCGGCCAGCAGCGCCTGCGCCTCGTAGCCCGAGGCCAGCGCATCGGTGAAGTTGCCGCGCGTCCAGGGGTGCGCGTAGGCGGAATGCTCCACCGCCAGCACGGCGTCCAGCCGCACGGCATCGATCGGCTCGAACCGGGCTTCAAGGGGCTGGAGAACGGCATTCATGCGGCAACCATCAGGCAGGGGGCAGGGCCAAGGCGGCGGCTTTCTCGTCCGCACGCTCATCGCTCGTCTTGGCCACTTTATCGCGAATGTAGCGCGGCAAGGCGTCTTGCGGCGCCACGGCCTGACCAGCGGTGAGCAGGGCGGGGGCCAGGCGCAGCAGGGCCGTGGCGGTGGGCAGCGCGTGCACACGGGGCCAGCCGGGAAGCAAGCGCTCACCATAGGCGGAAAAGGCATTGCCGGCGACGACCCAGGCCGGGGCGACGGGCGGCGCCGCATCGGCCCTACCGGCCCCGACCGCGCTCGCAGTTGACGCGGTTGACGGTTGCGCGGGCCCGGCGTCACCCGTCCGGTCAGCCGCCACCAGCGCCTCGGGCTTGATGACTTCCCAGCCGCCGGGCTGCGTCCATTGCCCGGCGCGCCACGCGTAAACCGCGGTGTAGACCTCGTCCATGCGCGCATCGAGCACCGCCACCACGTTGAACGCCGTCGCGTCGGGGGCGCTCGCGTGGCGCGCTTCCTCCGCCACCGCCAGCAGGGTGTCCACCGGCAGCAGCGGCACACCGGCGCCATGGCCCAGCCCCTGCGCCACCGCGCAGGCGGTGCGCAGGCCGGTAAACGAGCCCGGCCCCGCACCGAAGGCGATGGCGTCGAGTTCGCGCAGGCTCAGCCCGGCCTCCAGCAACAGCGCCATGATGGCGGGAATCAGCGTGCTGGACGCCATCGCGCCGCCCGGGCCGGTGTGCGTCCAGACCTGCGTGCGGCCGTGCACCGTGCGGCTGACGGCGATCGAGAGATCCCCGGTGCTGGTGTCGAAGGCCAGAAGCTTCATGGCACGGCTATTTCGAATGTTTTTGGGCCATTCCCAGCGTGGAATGGTCATTGTCAGCTACTTTTACAGGAGCCCTTGCGCCCGCTGCCCGCACCCCGAACAGGATGCCCAGCGTCACCAGCGCCAGCCCGGCCAGCAAGGTGCCCGACAGCGGCTCACCCAGGAACAGCACGGCGCCCAGCGCCGACAGCCCCGGCACCAGCGCGGTGATCATGGTGGAGCGCACCGGCCCGAAGTGCCGGATCATCTGGGTGAAGGTGATGCCCGAGATCACCACCGAGCCCACGCCCTGGAACAGCGCCTGGAACACCACCGTGCCCGCCGGCACGTCGCCCAGACGGGTGGCCACGACGCCCGTGGCGATCAGCAGCCCGTACACCGGCACGTAGCTGATGAAGGCAAAGAAGGTGATGGCGATGGTGGCGCGCACCGCATCCAGGGCGAGACGGCGCGCCAGCACGCTGTAGACCGACCAGCACAGCGCCGCCGTCATGAACAGCAGGTCGCCTTTCCAGACGTCGCCGCCCTCGAAGGCCTTGAGCAGGCTGGCCCCGCCCACCAGCAGGCCCCCGGCCACGATGAACGCCAGCCCGAGCGCGCGCGCCGGCGTGATGCGGTCGTGCAGGACCCATGCGGCCAGCAGGGCGGTCCACAGCGGCAGGCTGCCCGGCATCAACACCGAGGCGTGCGCGGCCGGCGCGTAGACAAAGCCGGCGTAGGCCAGCATGGCGTAGAGCAGGCCGCCAAAAAAACCCGTCAGCACGGTGGTGCGCCAGGGCAGCGGCGAAACGCCCAGCCAGCCCTGGCCACCCGTGCCACCCTTCCCCCCGCTGACCCGGCCCGACCGCACCAGCCACGCGCCCCAGGGCAACAGGATGCTGCTGGCCCCCAGGATGCGCAGCAGGGCAATATCGAAGGACGTGAGTGTGGCGCCCCGGCTGGGGTCGGCGGAGGCCCGGGCGATGACGATGAAGGAGGTCCAGATGACCACGGTGATCACGGCGGAGGCCATGCCGACGGTCTTGGGGGAAAAGCGCATGGGGTGGATTATCGGCGGGCAGGCCGCGCCGCGCTGTGGCGCTGTAGACTGGAAAACCATGTTCCGCCTGTACGCCTCACTTCGCTGCACCATGCTGATAGCGCTGGCCGGTGCCATGGCTGCGGGTGCGGCTCGGGCGCAGAGCGCGCTGCCGCCCGAATTCACCCAGGCGCTGGCGCGCGCCGGGGTGCCCCGTGAGGCGGTAAGCGTGATGGTGACGGCGCTGCCCGCGGCCGGCCCCGCCGCCCTGGCCGAGGCCGGATCGGTGCGGGGCGCTGCCTTGCCCACCGCTCCCACCGCCGCCGCCTGGCCCGCACCGCGCCTGAGCCACCGGGCCGAAGCGTCCATGAACCCGGCCTCGGTGATGAAACTGATCACCACCTACGCCGGGCTCGACCTGCTGGGTCCGGACTTCACGTGGACCAACCGGGTCTATGTGGACGGCCCGGTGGCCGGCGGCGTGCTCGACGGCCACCTGGTGATCCGCGGCAGCGGCGACCCCAAACTGGTGCTGGAGCGGCTCGACGCCCTGTTCCGCCAGGTGATCGCGCAGGGCGTGCGCGAGGTGCGTGGCGACATCGTGCTGGACAACGCCATCTTCCAGGTGCCCGAGCGCAACCCCGCCGATTTCGACGACGAGCCGCTGCGGCCCTACAACGCGTCGCCCGACGGACTGCTGGTGAACTTCAAGTCGCTGGTCTTCACCTTCACGCCCGACGCCGCCAGTGGCCGCGCCGTGATCCGCAGCGAGCCGCCGATCGCCGGCGTGGACATTCAAGCCGACCTGGCGCTGGCCGGCGGCCCCTGTGGCGACTGGCGCGCCGCGCTGCGCGCCGACTTTTCCAGTCCGCAGCGCGTGCACTTTGCCGGGCGTTACCCCGGCGCCTGTGGCGAACGCCTGTGGCCGGTGGCCTATGTGCAGCCCCGCGCCTACGCATCGCGCGTGGTGCAGGCGATGTGGGGCGCGGCCGGCGGCACGCTGGCGGGCCAGGTGCGCGAAGGGCCCACGCCCCCGGGGGCGCGCCTGTGGGTCAGCGCCGAATCGCTGCCGCTGTCCAGCATCGTGGCCGACATCAACAAGTTCTCCAACAACGTGATGGCCCAGCAACTGTTCCTGACGCTGTCCGCCCAGGCGCCGGGTGGCGGCACCTTCGAGGGCTCGCGCCGGCAGTTGCAAGGCTGGTGGCGCGACCGCTTTGGCGAACAGGGCGCGCCGGTGCTGGACAACGGCTCGGGCCTGTCGCGCCAGGAGCGCGCCAGCGCGGCCGCGCTCACCGCCCTGCTGCGCCGCGCCGCCAGCGGACCGCTCGCCGCGCCGTTTGCCGATTCGCTCGGGATTGCGGGCGTGGACGGCACCGTGGCGCGCATGCGCGAGCGCAACGGCAGCTCGCCGGCGCTGGGCAACGCCTGGCTCAAGACCGGCTCGCTGCGCGATGTGGCGGCGGTGGCCGGTTACGTGAACGGACGCAGCGGCCAGCGCTACAGCCTGGTGGCGCTGATCAACCATGACAACGCCAACGCCGCGCGCCCGGCGCTGGACCAGCTGGTGGACTGGGTGGCGCGGGACCCGTAAAGTGAAAAATAGGCATCAAAATGGCCTCTTCCCATTATCAAAAGGTCATTGTTTGCTCTTATTTACAGAGTATATTGCGCTGGAGTTCCTGTCCACATGCCGCCTTCCGACCTGATCGGCTACGTCGCCGCCACACTCACCACCTGCAGCTTCGTACCGCAGGCCTGGCTGACCTTCCGCACGCGTGACGTGCGCGGCATCTCGCTGGGCATGTACAGCGTGTTCACTACCGGCGTGGCGCTGTGGCTGGTCTACGGCTGGCTGGCCGGCGCCTGGCCGGTGGTGGTGGCCAACGCCATCACGCTGGTGCTGGCCGCCGCCATCCTCGGGATGAAGCTGCGCTATCGCTGAGGCGCGGGGACCGTGTCGAGGCGATGCCGGGCTACTGAGGCGCGGGGACCGTGTCGAGGCGATGCCGGGCTACTGAGGCGCGCGGGCCGCGTCGAGCGATGCCGGGCTGCTGAGGCGGAAACGCCGGGGGCCCAGCACGCGATTCTTGGTATTTACCCGATGTGCGCGCAGGCCGGTCCCGGATACCATTAAGCCTGCAGAAAAGAACGACCGTTCTATTTTTTACCAGGAGCACCGGGCATGAAAGACATCAGATGGAAACTGGCAGCGCTAGGCGCGGCCATCATTTTGGCCGCTTGCAGCGGCGGCGAAACCTCGGACGGGCCGTCGAACAAGGTCGGCATCAACGCGATGGTGTCCTTCGGCGACAGCCTGAGCGACATCGGCAGCTACAACGTGGGCAGCATTGCGGGACTGGGCGCAGCGACCGGCGGCGCTGGTCGATTCACCGTTAACGGCACCACGGGCGGCCAGATCTGGACCGAACGCATTGCAGCCCTGCTCCCGGTGGCCACGACATGCTCCGCTCAGACCGGCATGTCGCCCTCACCGCAGACGGGTCTGACAGGGGCTCCCGCCACGGCCAAGCCAGGCTGTTTCAACTACGCCCAGGGCGGCGCCCGGGTCACCAACCCGCTGGGCGTCCAGTCCTACCTGCTGCAGGCAGCACCGTTCAACCAGATCAACCTGGGCTTCACCACGAAGCCCGTTCAGGATCAGATGACCGCGCACCTCGCCGCCTCAGGGGGCAGCTACACGGGCAAGGAACTCGTCACCGTGCTGGCCGGCGCGAACGACGTCTTCATGGAACTGGCCTTTTTCGGCAAACCCGGCGGCGCGCAGACGCCCGAGGCCGCCGTGACCAACGTCGCCACGGCCGGCGCCACCCTGGGCGGGTTGATCAAGTCGCTGGTGGTCGGCAAGGGCGCCAGACAGGTGCTGGTCATCAACATGCCTTTCGTCGCCGGAACACCGTTTGGCATGAGCGTTGACGCCCAGACCCGGGGCCTGATCGATGCCATGACCACAGCCTTCAACGCGCAACTGGCCGCGCAGCTGGCGGGCGTTTCCGGGGTCGTCGTCGGTGACTTCTATTCTGAATTCAAGGCCATGCTCGAGAATCCCGCGCAGTACGCCCTGACCAACGTCTCCACCCCGGCCTGCGGTCCGAATGCCCTGAGCAATCCGCCTTCAGTCCCCGGAACTTCGCTGATTTGCAACGCCAGCAACGTGATCACGGGGGATGTTTCCCGCTATGGTTTCGCTGACGATGTGCATCCCACGCCCTACGGCCACCAGTTGCTGTCGCAGTTCGCCTCCAAGATGATGGCCCAGGCTGGCTGGCTGTAACCCCTTCAAGGAGAAAACCCCATGAAACAGAATTTCAAGCTCTCCCTGATGGCCCTGGCGCTGGTCGCCGGTTCGGCCGCGCACGCCCAGTCCGCCGGCACCTGGATGGCCCGCGCGGGCGCCACCGGCATCTACCCGCAGGTGTCCAGCGGCAACCTTTCGCCGCCCGCCTTTCCCAATACCCAGACCGACGTGAGCAGTGACGTGCAACTCGGCGGCGGCCTGACCTACATGTTGACCGACAACTGGTCGGTCGACGTGCCGGCGGCCCTGCCGTTCGAGCACACCCTCACGGGCGCTGGCGCCATTGCCGGTGTCGGCACCATCGGCACGGTCAAGGCCCTGCCATTCACGGTGTTCGGCCAGTACCGGTTCGGCGAGGCCAAGGCGGCGTTCCGGCCCTACCTGGGCGCCGGCCTGACCTACGCCTATTTCTTTGACGAGAACGCCACCAACACGCTGAATGCGCTGTCTGGCGGCACGCCTTCGAATCCCAC
>JAABRA010000032.1 GCA_011391155.1 Burkholderiales bacterium | reverse complement strand
CTCAACGAAATCGGGCTCTGACCCCCAATTGCCGGGTTACACGCACGGCACCCAAACCACCAGCACCACCCGCTGCGCCTTTGTCTCCACCAACAGCATCGTCCAGGGCGAGCAGGTCGGCGTGCTCTGGGGCTGGCTGCTGGCGCAGGGCATGCACATCCACTTCGCCCACCGCACCTTCAGCTGGACCAACGAGGCGCGCGGCAAGGCCGCCGTGCACTGCGTGATCATCGGCTTCGGACTGGAGGACAGGCCGGGAAAGGTGATTTACGAGTACGACAACATCCGGGGTGAACCTCACGCGGTGCCGGCGAGCAACATCAACCCCTACCTCGTCGATGCATTGAACGTCGTTCTCCCCAATCGACCGACACCGATCAGTGCTGTTCCAAGCATGCGCTGGGGTAACAAACCGACGGATGGCGGGCACCTGCTGTTTACTGCGGAAGAACGTCACGCTTTCTTGGTCGAAGAGCCGAAAGCCGAAAAGTTCGTCCGGCCGTTCATCAGCGGTGGCGACTTCATTGATGGCGTCAAGCGTTACTGCCTCTGGCTGGTCGATGCCTCGCCCGCCGAACTGCGCAGCCTGCCGCGAGTGCTGGACCGCATTGAAGCGGTGCGAAAGTTCCGCAGCGAAAGCAAGGCACCAACGACCCAAGCCTATGCGGCGTACCCCACGCGTTTCCGGCAGATCTCACAGCCCCAGACCACCTACCTGGCCGTACCGGAGGTGTCTTCTGAGCGCCGCGAATACATTCCGATGGACTTTGTGCCCCCCGAGGTCATCTGCAGCAACACGCTCCAGTTCGTCGGAGAAGCCACGTTGTTCCACTTCGGCGTAATGACTTCGCGAATGCACATGGCCTGGGTCAGCACCACCTGCGGTCGAATGAAAAGCGATTTCCGGTATTCGAACACCATCGTCTACAACAACTTCCCCTGGCCCGACCTGGGTTCAGCCCGCCCGGCGCCTGCCAAAGGCCCTGAAAGCCCCAAAGACGAAGAAATTGAACAAAACAGGCCTCTTCCCAGCGTCACCAGGTCATTATCAGCTATCGAAATAGCAGCGCAATCCGTGCTCGACGCCCGTGCGAAATTCCAGACCGGCGAACATCCCGCCTCGCTGGCCGACCTGTACGACCCGCTGACCATGCCGCCCGAGCTACTCAAGGCCCACCAGAAGCTCGACGCCGCCGTGGACAAGGCCTACGAGGCCAGCGGCGGCAAGAAAAGCTACAAGTCCGACGCCGAGCGCGTCGCCTTTTTGTTCGAGCTGTATCAGCGCCATACGAGTCTGCTGCCAGCGGCAAGTGCCAAACCCAAGCGTCGACGGAATGTGGACACCGTTTGAATACCCTAAAAAGTCAAAGCATGTCGCATAGCCCGTCCCTGCCGCCCCACGTGTCCGCGCGCTATCGCGCCGCGCTCGCAGACGTGTTGCCTGCCCTGCCTGCGTTCCAGCTGACTGTATTGCGGACGCTTCGGGACGCCCCCCAGCACACACTGACCGCCGGCCTGATCCGCCGCCAGCTTGGGGTCGATCACGCCGTCACCGTCAACAATGCGCTTGCGAATGCCGGCATGGCGGTTCTGGGTGCAATGAATCTGACTGCCGAGGAAGCCGTCCAGTTGTTTCCAAGGCCGTGGCGCATCCTCGCCATGAAGGGGACACCGGGCCTGGGCAAAGGCTTCCCTTGGCAGCTTCGACCCGAGGTGGTCGAAGCACTTGGCGAGCTTGAGGTGCAGGCGCTGGCGACGGACCGCCTTGAACTGGATGAGCGAACCGGGCATGCGCCCCTGACGGAAGCTGGCGAATCGATCATCACGATGGAAGTCCGTCGCCGCAACCTGCGCGCCCGCGAGCTGTGCCTCGCTGCCAACGCCCCGCCGACCTGCAGGGTTTGTGGTCTTGATTTCGCGCAAATCTACGGTGCCGAATTCAGCGAATGCCTGCATGTGCACCACCTCAACCCCATGGCCATGGCCGTGGGCGAGCGAGACGTTGACCCGGCAATTGATCTGGTTCCGGTCTGTCCCAATTGCCATGCGGTCATTCATGCTGGCGGCGCATTGCGCAGTATCGAGGCAGTACAGGGCCTGCTCCTCCACGCCAAAGTTGGTTCAAGCCGAAAAACGTAGCCAGCCGGCTACAATTCAGACCATGTACACCGTTGTCGAAACCGAGGCCTTCAGCAAATGGCTCGCTGGCCTGAAGGATCGTCCCACGCGGATACGGCTCCAGCTGAGGCTGCGCAAGGCAACGCTCGGGCAGCTTGGTGATGTGAAACCCCTGAGCGGCGGAGTGTTCGAGATGCGGGAGTTCTTCGGCCCCGGCTGGCGGATGTACTACGTGGAGCGCGCTGGCACGCTGATCATCATGCTGGGTGGCGGAGACAAGTCGTCCCAGTCGCGAGATATTGAACGGGCCCGAAAGATGGCCAAGGAGTTGCACGATGAGCAGAGTCAAGACCCGGCCTTTTGACATGGCGAATTACCTCCTCGATGAGGAAGATGCCGCGGAGTACCTGCGCCAGGTGCTGGCGGACGGTGACCCCGCCCTGCTCGCCGCTGCACTGGGCGACATTGCGCGAGCGCGCGGCATGACCCAGCTGTCCCGCGACACCGGCTTGTCGCGCGAGAGCCTTTACAAAAGCCTGTCGGGTGAGCGTGCGCCCAGCACCGATACCCTGTTCAAAGTGATGCGCGCCCTCGGCTTCAAGCTCACGGTTGAGCCGGTTTCGGCGGGGACCTGAGCAAAAAGACGACAGCGCATTGAAAGGACCTGGAATGAACACTTCGCCTGAAGCGGTTCGCTTCGACGCCGACACCTTGTGGGTGAGCCTGTCTGACAGCCGCACGATCGCAGCCCCTCTGGCGTGGTTCCCCCGCCTTTTGGAGGCCGCGCCGGAGCAGGGCGCCCAAGTGGAATTGAGCAAACATGGGCTGCACTGGGATGCCCTGAACGAAGACATTTCCTTGGCTGGACTCCTGGCCGGGCAGCCGGATTTGACGCACCGCGGCACGCACCAGGCCGCTTGACAGAATCCAGGGAGTTGACCGTCGTGAAGGTACTGAACGCCCACCTCGCCGACACCTTCAAGATCGAAATTGAATTTTCTGACCACACGCACGGCATTTTCGACGCCGGGGCATACCTGGCCGCGCGAACCGGCCCCTTGCTGGACCCGTTGCGGGAACCCGGATATCTCAAGCGCATGTTCATCGATGCCGGTGCGCTGTGCTGGCCCAACGGCCTGGAAATCTCCCCGGCGCGGCTGCACGAATTGTGCAACTTGCGTGCCGCAGTCTGACGAATTCGACCAGACTCATGAACCCTTCATTCCAGACCTCAAAGACCGTTGCAGGATGAGCAAGGTCAAGACCCGGCCCTTTGACATGGCCAAAACATGAAACCCACAATGAAAAGACCCGGGCCACCGATCGATCGGCGCCCGGGTCTGCTGAATCAGCGCGCCCGGCCGGAAGGCAGGACACAGCCCCATCGCTGCAGCCGATGGAGCGGGCCGGTCAATCGGCTCTGACTGCTTCCAGGTCGCGCATCACGGCATCGAGGTTGAACGAGGCCGGCTTCTGGCGCGGCGGGAACTTCACGAAGCCCTCGATCATGCCGGCCACCACGCCCTGCATCAGGTAGATGGCAAAGGCATTGGAGATCATCCAGTCGTAGTAGGTGTTCGAGTTCTCGTCGGCCCGCTCGAAGGGGTCGCGCCGCAGATTGAACAGTTTCGGAATACGCAGCTTCACGAACGGCTCCATCCAGCAAGCCAGCTGTTTGCCGCGCTGCTCCATCAGCACCATCTTCCAGTCATTCACGCGGATCGCCATGATGTCGCCGTCGTCGCTGATGTAGAAGAAGAAATTGCGCGGGCTCTCCTTCACCTCACCTTTCAGGTACGGCAGCATGTTGTAACCGTCGATGTGCACCTTGAAGGTCTTCTCGCCGGCCTGGTGGCCTTCAAGAAGCTTCTCCTTGATGTTTGGCTCGCCAGCAGCGGCGAGGAAAGTCGCCAGCCAGTCCTGGTGCGTCACGATGCCGTTGAGCACCGTACCGGCCTTGAAATGGCCCGGCCAACGCACAAAGCACGGCACGCGCCAGCCGCCTTCCCAGTTGGTGTTCTTCTCTGCGCGGAACGGCGTGATGCCGGCGTCCGGCCAGGTATTGAAGTGCACGCCGTTGTCGGTGGAATACATGACGATGGTGTCGTCGGCAATGCCCAGCGCGTCGATCTTGTCCAGCATGACGCCGATGTTCTCGTCGTGCGCGACCATCACGTCGTTGTAGTCGCCCTGGCCGCTCTTGCCCTTGTGCTTTTCGGCGCAGTGGGTGCGGAAGTGCATCGCCGTGGTGTTGTACCAGAGGAAGAACGGCTTGGCGGCCGCGTGCGATTCATCAATGAACTTCAGGGCGCGCTCGGTCACCTCGTCGTCGATGGTCTCCATGCGCTTGATCGTCAGCGGGCCGGTGTCGATGATGGTCTGCCCACCCTTGCCGTCGGCCTTGCAATGCAGAACGCCGCGCGGCCCGAAGCGCTTTTTGAACTCCGGGTCCTTCGGGTAGTCGGGCTGCTCGGGTTCTTCCTCGGCGTTCAGGTGGTAAAGGTTGCCAAAGAACTCGTCGAAGCCGTGCATCGTCGGCAGGTGTTCGTCGCGGTCGCCCAGGTGGTTCTTGCCGAACTGGCCGGTGGCGTAGCCCAGCGGCTTGAGCAACTCGGCCATGGTCGGGTCGTCGGCGTGCAGGCCGTTGGTGGCGCCGGGCATGCCCACCTTGGTCAGCCCGGTGCGGATCGGGTTCTGGCCGGTGATGAACGCGGAGCGGCCAGCCGTGCAACTCTGCTGCGCGTAGTAGTCGGTGAAGGCCACGCCCTCGTTGGCCACGCGGTCGATGTTGGGCGTGCGGTAGCCCATCTGGCCGCGGCTGTTGTAGCTGATGTTCCACCAGCCCACGTCGTCACCCCAGAGGATCAGGATGTTGGGTTTCTTGTCTGCCATTTTCGTTTCTCCTTTTTCAACCTACTGACACAAATTCCGGAGCAGCGCGAAGCAACCCGGTTCCTAAATAAACAATGCCCTTCATTGCGGCACCGTCGTAGCAATCACTGTCGCCTGCGCACCGCCCGCCGTTGCCGGCGTTGCGCGATCGACACCGCTGAAGGGCGAACTCGGCGCCCTGTCGCCGTGGCAAAACCGGAACTTCTTGCCACTGCCACACGGACACGGCTGGTAAGCCCCTCTCTTTGCATCCTGCGCGGCAACCCAGGCCATCACCTCGGCGGGCGTGCGGTTCTGCCGCAGCAGTTGCACCATGACGTTGAAAGTCGGCCCGGTGTGGGTGAAGAACAGCTCCAGGCCCGGGCAGAGGTAGTTCTGGCCCGGCTCCCCATCGCGCGACAGCGCAAACCGGTCTTTCGGGCAGCCGCCGTTGCACCAGTTGAGCACCTTGCAGTTGCGGCACTGTTGGGTGAGCGTGTCGCGCTTGTCCTGGCCGAACTTGCGCTGCTCCGCCGACGCCACCAGCTCCAGCATGTGCGTCTGGTGAATGTTGCCCAGCTTGTACTTGGGCTCGACGAAGTGATCGCAGGAATACAGGTCGCCGTTGTGCTCCAGCGCCGGCCCGTAACCGCAGGTGGGCGCATGGATGCACAGCAGGTGGCGGCCGAAGAAGGCCTCCAGCGTGACGTCGAAGAGCTGCACGTAGACCTGGCCCACGTCGTGGCGCACCCACTCCTCGAAGATGTCGATGAGGAAGCTGCCGTATGGTTCGGCACCCACCGTGCGCTCCGTCACGAGGTTGCCGGTCTGGGTGTAGAGCAGGCGTTGCTTGCCGGGCTGCTCGCTCCAGCCCTTGTTGGCGATCTGGATCGTCTGCTCGGTGGCGCGCTCGATGATCGGGATGAACTGCACCCACTTCGCCTTCAACTCGTCGCGGAAGAAGCGATAGACAGCGCGGCCATGCTGCTGATTGGCGGCATTGACGGTACACAGGATATTGAAGTCCACGTCGTGTTTGCGCAGGTACTGCCAGCCGCGCATCACCAGGTCGAAGGTGCCCTGGCCGCGGCGGTCGACCCGGTAGGTGTCGTGCAGCTCGCGCGGGCCGTCCACGCTCAATCCCACGAGGAAATTGTGCTGCTTGAAGAACAGACACCAGTCATCGTCGAGCAGCAGGCCATTGGTCTGGAAGGTGTGTTGAACGGTCTGGCTGGGCAGCCGGTGCTTCTCGACCAGTTCGACCGCGTGGCGAAAGAAGTCGAGTTTCATCAGCGTGGGCTCACCGCCCTGCCAGGCCACCGTGACCTGCGGCACGCGGTGCGATTCGAGCAACTGGCGGATGTAGGCCTCCAGCGTGGCCTCGGACATGCGGTGCTTGTCGTTTGGGTACAGCGATTCCTTGGACAGAAAAAAGCAGTAGGTGCAATCGATGTTGCAGGTCGATCCGCTCGGCTTGGCCAGCAAATGGAAGCCGGGGGGCGTTTGCGCGCTCGGCGGCG
>JAABRA010000031.1 GCA_011391155.1 Burkholderiales bacterium | reverse complement strand
CGCCCATGTAAAAGCGCAGGCCGCGCGCTTCCAGCGACTTCTGCAGCAGCTTGCCCGCCACATCGTCGAGCTGGCGCTCCATCAGCGTGGGCATCACATGGATCACGCTGACCTGCATGCCGCGCTTCATGAGGCCGTTGGCGGCTTCCAGGCCGAGCAACCCGCCGCCGATGACCACGGCGTTTTTGTATTTTTCGCTGGCCTCGATCATGGCGTTGGTGTCGGCGATGTCGCGGTAGGCGATCACGCCTTCGAGGTCCTTGCCGGGGATCGGCAGGATGAAGGGGTTGGAGCCGGTGGCCATCAGCAGGCGGTCGTATTCGGCGCTGATTTTTTCGCCAGCAGCATTCTCGGCGTGCACCGTCCGGCGTACGCGGTCAACCTGGGTGACCTTCCATCCGGCGTGCAGGGTGATGTGGTTGTCGGTGTACCAGTCCCACGAATTCAGCACGATCTCGTCAAGCGTCTGCTCGCCGGCGAGCACCGGGCTGAGCAGGATGCGGTTGTAGTTGGGGTGAGGCTCGGCGCCAAACACCGTGATGTCGTACAGGTCCGGGGCGATCTTCAGCAGTTCTTCGAGCGTGCGCACGCCCGCCATGCCGTTGCCGATCATCACCAGTTTTGATTTCTTCATGGAGCCGCTCCAAATTGATACACCGTTGTCAGCGCAAAGTCCGTGCCAGGCTTTTGCACCGTTCTGTGCAGTGCGTGCACCAAATAGGAGAAACCGCCTGAATGGGGGGAAAGTGCCCGGGCGCGGGCGGGGCGCATCCCTGGTGCATGCGGGAAGGCCGGGGGTCTAGCGGATCAGCGAGCCCTGGCCCAGCACGGTGATGAGTGCCAGGGCCAGCGCGAGGGAAACCCCTTTCCAGAAAGCCACCGGGTTGCGCTCGATCAGGGGCGGGCTTCGGCGGCTGAGGAATTCGCGGTTGGGGTGCCGCAGGTCGTAGGCAAATTCAGCCACTTCTGCATAGCGTTGCATCGGGTTGGGCTGCACGGCTTTGCGCAGGGCGCCTTCGATCCAGACGGGAATTTGCGGGTCGTGGTCACGCACCGGGTCGTAGGTGAGCGACTTCACCTCCCGGCGGGTGCGCAAGCGGGCTGCCCGTGCACCGTAGGGCAGGCGCCCGGTCAACATCTGGTAGGCAATGACCCCCAGCGAGAACGTGTCGGCGCGGGGAGTGGCTTCGTCACCCAGGATGTACTCTGGCGCGCTGTACTGCAGTGTGCCCAACATGGCTTCGGGGTTCCCCACCGGGGCCGCTTCCTGCATGCTGGCGACGCGGGTGGCCCCAAAATCGATGATCTTGAGCCTGCCGTGGGGGTCGATCATGATGTTCTCGGGCCGCAGGTCCCGGTGCAGCATCTCCAGACGGTGGAAAGCCTGCAGCCCGCGCGCTATTTGCTCGACCATGCCGCGCACGGTTTCGAGTTCGGGCCTGGGGTGGTCGCGCATCCATTGCGCCAGCGTTTGCCCCTCCAGGTACTCCAGCGTCACGTACAGCGCGCTGCGCGGGCGCGTCTGGGCAAAAGGGCGCAGCACATGGGTGTTGTGAATGCGCCGCGCGACCCACTCCTCCAGCATGAAGCGCTCCAGGTAAGCCGGGTCGTCGCGCAGATCGATGGAGGGGATCTTGAGGACCAGCGCTTGCCCGGTTTCGGTGTCGTGCGCCAGATACAGGTGACTGCGGGAACTGGCGTGCAGTTCACGAACGATGCGAAAACCATCGATCACGGTGCCGTCACCGGGCAGGGGCGGCGGCAGCAGGCCGCGGGACGGGTGCGTGACTTCAGCCGCCTGCGGTGCCGGCAAGGCGTCGATGCGGATGATCTGGATGGTCAGGTTGTCGCCGCTGCCCTGGAGCAGGGCCTCGTCCGTGATGGCGCGGGCGGCGCGGTCGAGGTCGTCACCGGCTCGCGTTATCGCATCGGCGACAAAGGCGGGCTCGACGAACTCGTGCACGCCGTCGGTGGTCAGCACAAAGACATCGCCCACCTCCAGCGGCAGGGTGAGGTAGTCCAGCTCCAGTTGCGGCTGCACGCCCAGCGCGCGACTGAGGTAGCTCTCGTCCTGCGCCACGATCACGCGGTGGTCGGTGGTGAGTTGCTCCAGCGCGCGGCCCTGCAGCCGGCAGATGCGCGCGTCGCCCACATGAAAAATATGCGCCGTGGTGGACTTGAGCACCAGGGCGCTGAAGGTGCAGACATAACCGCGGTCGCGGTCGTAGCGCCACTGGCTTTGCCGGGTCTGTGCGTGCAGCCAGGCGTTGGTGGCCTCCAGTACGCGCTGCGCGGAGCGCTTGACCGACCAGGCGTCCGACGTGCAGTAATAGTCCGACAGAAAGCCCTTGACGGCCGACTCGCTGGCGATGTGGCCCACGCTGCTGCTGCTGATGCCGTCTGCCAGCGCAATCGCAATGCCTTTGCCGCTGAGCTGCGGTTCGCGCGGGATGCACAGGCCGTGGAAGTCCTGGTTGGCTTCCTTGCGCCCTTTGTCGCTGTGCTGGCCGACGGCGATCTGCAATGAATCAGCGTACGGCACGCTTGGGCGCCGTCTTGTAGTGGGTGGAGTACAGCGTGGCGCCGACAAAGGTCAGGCCGCCCACCAGATTGCCCAGCACCGTGGGGATTTCGTTCCACAGCATGTAGTCCATGAAAGTGAACTGGCCACCCAGCATCAGGCCGGAAGGAAACAGGTACATGTTGACGATGCTGTGCTCGAAGCCCATGTAGAAGAACACCAGGATGGGCATCCACATGGCCATGATCTTGCCCGAGACCGAGGTGGACATCATGGCCGCCACCACACCGGTGGAGACCATCCAGTTGCACATGACGGCGCGGATAAACAGGGTCAGCATGCCCGCCGCGCCGTGCGAGGCATAGCCCACGGTGCGGCCCTCGCCAATCACGCCGATCTTCTGGCCGATGGCATTGGGGGCCTCGGTGAAACCATTGGTGAAGATGATGGCCATGAACACGGCGACGGTGAGCGCACCGGCGAAATTGCCGACAAATACCAGGCCCCAGTTGCGCAGCACACCCGCCCAGGTGCAGCCGGGGCGCTTGTCCATCACGGCCAGTGGGGTCAGTGTGAAGACGCCGGTTAACAAATCAAAACCCAGCAGATACAGCAGGCAAAACCCCACCGGAAACAACAAGGCCCCGATCAATGGGTTGCCGCTGTTGACGGTAACGGACACCGCGAAGGCGGCGGCCAGCGCCAGGATGGCCCCCGCCATGTAGGCGCGAATCAAGGTGTCGCGGGTGGACATGAAAATCTTGGACTCGCCGGCATCCACCATTTTGGTGACGAATTCGGACGGAAGGACATAGGACATCGAAAACTCCTGGGGTTTCAGAAAAAGGTGGAACCGTCCGTCGGATGGGGGCAGGCAGCGCTTGTGCAGCTGTCCGTTTCCACCGGGGGTCCCTGTCCCGTGGGACGAAGGGGTCAAACTCACCCAGGTAGTGCGAAAACCGTGCCAAGTTGGGGCGCGATTTTTCGCACCCCTTCGGGGTGCGCGGTGCGGCTGGGGGACTTTTTTGGTGCGCCGCACAAAAGCAGGCGCGACAGCGGCCTTCTTCAGGGCAAGCTCCGGGTGCACCCTCGACACCGCGCACGGGCCTGACCGGTGCTCAGGACAGCGCGACCCAGTGGTTGTCGGGGGTCATCTCGCGGGGCCAGGCCAGCATGGCCGGGGCCAGGCGGGGATGCCAGCGCGCCACGCCTCGCGCGGCGCCCAGCACCAAGCCGCCAGGTCGCGATTCGAGCGGCCAGGGGCTGAGCGCGCAGACCTCGCGCAGCTCGGCAATGGTCATCAACTGGTCGGGCGCCTCCGGGTGCCAGAGCACCCCCCGGTGGACCCGCTGCCCGCTGAGCACGAAGCCGCCGCCGGGCCCGGCCGCGATGTCGCCGGCATAGCCGCCGCCGAGAGCTGCGCGGGTGGGTATGCGCAGGGTCTCGCCGTTCCAGACGGCGAGCACCGGGGCCTCGCGGCGCTGCTCGGGTGCGTCATGTTCGGCCTGCAGGCCAATGCCCAGCAGGAGTGGGGCATCAGCGCGCCGGCTCCAGGCCATGTGGCGGATGCTCAGGCGCGGGTCGTCCAGGCGCCACTGGCCCAGCAGTTCGCCGCTGGCCGGCGCAAGGCGCACGAGCGAAGGCGCCATGCGGTGCAGGTCGCGCTTTTCGCCCGTGGCCGTGCGCGGGATACCGCCGTTGGCTACCAGCAGGGCCCCGTCGGCGTCGGTCAGGCATTGGTGCGGGTCGATGCCGTGCGTGCGCCACTGCGCCACCCGCGCCAGGCTGCTGCGGTCGCGCACCGAGACCCAGCCTTCGCCACTGCTGCGGTCGGTCTCCGGGGTGTACAGCCATTGGCCGTCAGCGCTGGGGGTGACATGGCCATCCAGGGTGCGGGTGGGTGTGTCGTGATCCATCGCCAGGCGGCGCACCACCTGGCCCTGCGCATCGCAGCGCAGCAACCAGCGGCCCGGACGACTGGCCACCGCCAGGAAGCCCCCGCCGGCCTCAGCCAGCAGGCCATGGGCGCGGCCGTCCACCGGCAGCTCGGCGGCGATGCGCACCTGGCCTGCAGCCCAGTCCAGGTGCAGGATCCCGACATGGTCGCTTGGGGTCGCGGTGCTGCCGGTGCCGGCTGGCGCCCGCCATGCCGCCGCCAGCCGGACCTCGGGCAGCGCGGTGGCGCCGGGGGCAGCACGGGGGGCGTCAGCCTGCGCCGGCGCGGGGCCATGCACGGCCCAGGCGCCCAGCACAAGGGCGGCGGACTGGAGGATCGGTCGTCGTTGAAGGGCCATCGGTGGTCGTGCCTTGAAAGTTTAAGGATTTTGCATCTAAATGCGAATCATTATCATTATAGGTGCGCGCCGGCAGCGCCTGAAAATCGTCGCGCTGATGGGCGCGGACCCTGCACACCGGCGCGTGGCGGGCAACGCAGGCGCTGGCTTGTGGTTGCATTTGCGACGCTGATGGGCTGAAATGGCGGCTTGTCTATATGTTCTTGCCAGGGAGGTGCGCCATGACGGTTATTGCCGAAATTCTCAAGTCCAAACCCGACGCCAAGGTGTATCGCGTTGCGCCCACCGATAGCGTGTTCGATGCCGTCAGCCTGATGGCGGACAAGGGCATTGGCGCGTTGCTGGTGATGGAGGGCGACGCCATCGTGGGCATCATTACCGAGCGGGATTACGCCCGCAAGATTGCCCTGATGGGCCGCACGTCCGTGGAAACCGTGGTGCGCGACGTGATGACGACCTCCGTGCTGTGCGTGCGCTCCAGCCAGACCAGCGAGCAGTGCATGCAATTGATGACGGAAAAGCGCCTGCGTCACCTGCCCGTGGTGGACGATGGCCGGCTGCTGGGCATGATCTCCATCGGCGACCTGGTCAAGGACATCATCTCCGAGCAGAAGTTCATCATCGGGCAGCTGGAGCACTACATCACAGGCAGCCGCTGAAACGCAAAGGCCCTGACCCGCCTGGGGCAGGGCTGAAAGCCGCTTCAGGCATGGTGGGCGCCGCTCAGGCGGCTTTCTCCACATGCGCCTGGCGCGTGTAGAGGAAGTCAATCACGGCCTTGCGGTAGCCGAGGTAACGCGGGTCGTCGGCCAGCGCCACGCGGCTGCGCGGGCGCGGCAGGTCTACCGCCAGCACTTCGCCGATGGTGGCGGCCGGGCCGTTGGTCATCATCACGATCCTGTCGGACAGCAGCACCGCCTCGTCCACGTCGTGCGTGACCATCACCACGGTGCTGTGCGTGCGCGCGACGATCTCCAGCAGCTCGTCCTGCAGCTTGGCGCGGGTCAGGGCGTCCAGCGCGCCAAAGGGCTCGTCCATCAGCAGCACCTTCGGCTCCATTGACAGCGCTCGGGCGATGCCCACGCGCTGCTTCATGCCGCCCGAGATTTCACCGGGGCGCTTCTGGGCGGCGGCGGACAGCCCGACCAGCGCCAGCGCCGCATCGGTGCGGGCCTTGAGCTGGGCCTTGTTCTCGGATGGCGCGCCGGTGGACCTGGCGCCGGCGCCGAATACCCGCTCCACCGCGAGATAGACGTTCTCGAAGCAGGTCAGCCAGGGCAGCAGCGAGTGGTTCTGGAACACCACGGCGCGCTCCGGGCCAGGGCCGGCGATCTCGCGGTTGGCGCACAACAGCACGCCCTGGCTCGGCAGCGTCAGCCCGGCGATCAGGTTCAGCAGCGTCGATTTGCCGCAACCGGAGTGGCCGATCAGCGCGACGAATTCGCCCTTGGCCACGTTCAGGTGGATGTCGCGCAGCGCGGGGAACATGCCCTTGCGGGTCTTGAAGGTTTGTTCAACGCCGGAGATTTCTATGAATTTTTGCATGATGTTTTCCAGTCAGTCGAGGACAGAGCAAAGTTCACTGCGTGTAACTATTGGTCTGTCCCGCAAGGTTTCAGGACTTCACTTCTTCAAAAGTAAATGCGGTGGCCAGCTTGATCAGGACGAATTCGAGAACCAGCCCGACGATGCCGATCAC
>JAABRA010000030.1 GCA_011391155.1 Burkholderiales bacterium | reverse complement strand
TTGGCCGGCCTGGGTGAGTGAAAGCATCACGCCTGTGGCGCCGCAAACCCGGCAATTGCATTGAATCGGGGGACGGTTACAGAATGAACAACAAACGGAACAAGCCGGTGCAAAAATTGCCGGGCGCCCATCCGCCAACGACGCCGTTTTCGCTGCAGGGGCTGGTGCAGCAGGCCTTGCAGGTTTGCGAGCAGCAGGGCATCGAGGCGGCCGTGCAGTGGCTGCACGGCGTGGCCGAGCGCAGTGTCGAGCCCAAAGTTACCCCGCAGGCGCTGTTGCTGCGCGTGGCCCAGCGCATTCAGGCGCAAAACCCGCGGCGCGCACTGGACTTTGTCGAGCGCGTGCTCAGCCAGGACGCGTCGTTGACGCAGGCTTGGGTGCTGTCTGGTTTGCTGCAGGATCGCCTGGGTATGCACCAGGGTGCCCGCGAGGCGCTGCGCCATGTGCTGGCAAATGAGCTGGCAACGCCCGAGCAGGTGTTGACGAGCGCCAATCTGCTGGTTCGCTTTGGCGATGATGCGTTGGCCATGAAGGCTGCCAAGGCGGCGTACTTGAAGCTGGGGCGGCCCCTGCGTTGGGCCGATTCGCTGATCTACATCGCGCTGAAAACGGCCGACTGGCCGATGGTTGATGCGCTGATGGCGCAGATGACGGCAGCGCATGCCGCCGGACAGGTGGGCGAGCTCAATGAAAGCCCGCGCACCCACCTGTTGTGGTGCGGGGATGAGGCCGTCAACATCAGCGTGGTGCGGCATTGGTCTGCCACGCAGCTGCTTGAGCCGGCAGGCAAAGTGGTGGCGCCGCTGCCGGCGCCCGTGCCGGGCCGGCGCTTGCGCGTTGGCTATCTCTCCAGCGATATCCGGGAGCATCCGACGGCACGCTTGGCCAACGGCTTGTTCCGGCACCACGATCGCAGTGCGTTTGAGCTCTTTTTGTATTGCAGTGGCTGGGACGACGGCTCGGAGTTCAGGCGCGAGGTGCTGTCGCATTTTGACCATGTGCACTCGGTCGCGCAGCTTGAAAACGAAGCCGCCGCCGCCCTGATTCGGGCGCACCAGATCGACGTGCTGGTTGAGCTCAACGGCCCCACGCGCGCCAACCGCATGGGCATATTGGCGCACCGGCCGGCGCCGGTGCAGATCGACTACCTTGGCTGGCCGGGCAGCGTGGGCGGGCGCGTGGTGGACTACGTGGTGGGCGACGCTTACACCGTGCCCGCCGGGGTTGAGCGGCTCTACCCCGAAAAGGTGATTCGCCTGCATCGCACTTACCAGATCAACGACTACGCGGCCCGCCAGCCCCTGCCGGTGGTGCTGCGCTCAGCCGTCGGGCTGCCGGACGGGGATGTGCGCGTGCTGGGCATGTTTAACTCGGTCAACAAGGTGCGCGCCGAGGTGTGGGCCACCTGGATGCAGATTTTGCAGGCCGTGCCAAATGCGATCCTCTGGATGCTGGACCCAGGGCCGGCAGCGCGCAAGAATATCGCTTTGGCAACCCGCCAGCATGGCATCGATCCGCGGCGCGTCCTGGCCGCACCTTCCTTGAAGCAGGACGCGCACCTGGCGCGCTTGCAGTGCTGTGATTTGATGCTCGACCCCTGGCCCTATGGCGGGCACACATCGACCAGCGATGCCCTGTTTGCGGGTGTGCCGGTGATTGCGCTGCAGGGCAAGAACTTTGCCGGGCGGGTGAGCGGCGGGCTGTTGCGCGCGGCCGGGCTGCACCTGCTGGAGCAGCCCGATGTGCGTGCCTACGTGAACATGGCGGTGCGGTTGTTGCGCGAGCCTGCGGCTTTGCAACGTGTCAAACGCTTTGTAGCCGAGCAGGTGCCGAAGTCGGATGTGTTTGACGCCGAATCCAAGACGCGCCAGCTTGAGGCGGCGTATTGCGCGGCCGTGGAGCGCGCCAGCAAGGGCTTGGCGCCGGTGCATATCGATCTGAACGGTGTGACCAGTAAGCCTGTGACAGTGGTGGTCATTGATCCTGGACTCAGCGCGCAGCCAGGGCATCATCTACAGCTCAATGGCGCCTTGTACGAGCACGCCCGGGCAGCCCAGCTGGATTGGCGTTTTCTGGGCCACCGGAGTGCGCCGGCCCTGTTCCCGCTGGAGGCCGTGTTCCGGGGCGGGATTTACGTCGACGGGCGAGGGGATTGGTTGAATTGGCTGCAGCGCACGACAAGCATGGCGGCAACACTGGCGCAAGATTTGCTGCAGCATGTGTCGCCCCTGCTCGACTTCAATCGGCGTCCCGCGCTCTTGCTTCATTCGGCCACATTGCCCTTGCTGTTGGCGATGGCGCGCTGGCTTGAACTGTTGCAGCCCGGGCATTTTCCTGCCTCGATCGGTCTGCACTTTCATGTGAAACCCGATTTTGGCACCACCGGTTGGAAGCTGGCTGAATCGCTCGCGAAGGACGCTGTGTCTCGCATCGGTTCCAGCGCGGCCCGCGCTGCGCTGCCCATCAGGGTGACGGTTCAGCATGCCACGCTGGCGAGTGCATGGCGCAGCGTTGGACTGGAGCGGATCGAGGTGGCGCCAACACCTTCTGGCTGGCGCCCGGTCAGGCGCACGCGCGCTGCCGACGCTCGAATCAGCCTCTTGTTTATCGGGCCTCCCAGGACCGAAAAGGGCTTTGCGCTCTTGATCGAGTCGCTGCCGGCGTTGCTGCGCGCTGTTCCCGAACTGGATGTTTGCCTGATCTGTGCGGACAGCGACGCGCACCGACGGTCGGAGCTTTTGCGCCTGCAGTCTGAGCGCGTCTCGGTGCAAGTTCTGGACTACATTCCGGATGAGTCCTACTATGCGGCCGTGGCCGACGCCGATGTTGTGTTTTGCGCTTATTCACCCACGGCGTACGCCGCCAAGGCGTCCAATGTTTTTTGGGAAGCGCAGGCCACCGGTGTGCCGGCGCTGCTGACCTCGGGCATGGCTTCAGAACAAGACTTTTTGGCCGTTGGGGCGCGTGGTGCGGTTGTGCTGGAGGCGCATGGCACTGATCAGCTGATCGGGGCATGTCGCCGCCTTTGCCGGGACATCGACCGCTATCGCAGCGAAGCAAACCGGGTTAGCCAGCATTACATCGATTTGTTGTCAGGCAGGCGCTGGTACGACATCCACGCCGGGATACCGACTGAATAATGCCGGGGTGGGGCTTGCCAGGCAGGAGGTTTCAGGACTTGAGGACCTGGTTGATGGCGGTGATGGCTTCCACATCGGCGCCACCCACCAGCGCCAGCAACCTGACTCTGGAGATCAGATACAGATAGCGCGTTTGCGCCAGGTCGCGCAACACCACCATGCGCCGCTGCTCGGCGTCCAGCACGTCCACAATGGTGCGATTGCCAGCCTGAAATGACTTGCTGCTGGACAACACCGATTGATCAGCCGAGCGCAGCGCTTGCTCCAGTGCCCTGATCTTGGGGATGTTTTCAGCCACACCCCGGAATTCTTTGAAGACCCGCATCCCGAGGTCGCGTCGCGCCGCCTCCAGGCCCTGCTCGGCCCGCTCTTGTCCGGCCAGCGCCTGGCGCACTGTGGCGTTCACATAGCCACCGGCAAAAATCGGCATATTGAGTTGCACGCCAATCACTTTGTTGGTGTAGCTCTGACTGGTGTTGGTCACGCTCTCACTGTCACTTCTTGACCACTGTGCGACCGCATCAAGCGTTGGGTAGTGTCCGGCCCTGGCCTTGTCGACCTCCTGCCGGCTCGCTTCGACTTGCGCCCTGAGCGACTGCAATTGGGGGCTGTTGCGTTCGGCGCGCTCGTACCAGTCTTCCACCCGGTTGGGCTGCGGGTCTTGCAGTTCAAACTTCAACAGGTCAAGTGTTGCCAGCTTGTCGATCGGCTGGTTGACCAGTGTCTGAAGTTGGCGCAGGGTGTATTCAATGCTCCGGCGGGCTTCGAGCTCGAGCGCTGCGTTCATGTCCAGGCGAGCCTGCGCATCGTCAACGTCGGTGCGTGTGCCTGCGCCGCGAGCCAATGATTTGGCGGCGGCGTCAAGTTGAGTGGCGTACGCTTTGCGTTGCGCCAGCACCAGCCCGAGCTGTTCGTGGGTCAGCATGGCCTCGAAATAAGCCGTGCTGACGCGCACCGCAAGGTTTTGCTCGTCCTGCGCGAGTGTGGCTTCGGCATCATCCACCAGTGCCTTGGCTTGCCGGTATTGCGCTGTCTGCTGCGTGCGAAACAGCGGCTGGCGCACCGTCAGGGTGTTGCTGCTGCTGGGGTAGCTTGTCTCGGTCGTCTTTTCGACACCCAGAATATTGGGCACAGTGCTGATCAGATGGTTTCTGTTGCGCACTGCGCTGAAGGACACATTGGGCAGCAATTGCGCGCGCGCCTGGGGCAGGCGTTCACGCACACCCTGCGCCGTTGCCCGCGACTCCAGGATGGTGGCATCGTTGATTTTTGCGGTTTCATAGGCTTGCAGCAAATCCATCGGCCAAGCCACCATTGAACTGCTGAGCAGCGCGCCGCCCACGATCAAGGGTTTGAGCCAAAGTGATGGGCTGACGACGTTCGAGCCAGTCATATAGTTACTCCTCTTTCATGGAAGCTGCCATGCGTCGCGTCAACGGATGCAGCAGGTAGGTCAACAGGGAGCGCTCGCCGGTTTTGAAAATCACCTCGACCGGCATGCCTGGCTGCATTTGCCGCTTGCCCAGCTTTTCCAGCCCCTCTGGTGTGACCAGTACACGGGCGAGGTAGTAGCTGACACCGCTCTTGGGGTCAGTCAGCAGGTCACCTGAGACAGAGGCGACCTTGCCCTCGACCACCAGTTGGGGAGAGCTTGCAAAGGTGGAAAATCGCACATCGACTGGCAAGTCCGCGCTAACCCGGTCAATCAGGTTCGGACTCACTCGCGCCTCCAAAAGCAAGGACTGGTTCGCTGGGACGATGTCCATCAGCTTTTGCCCGGGTCCGATCACGCCGCCAACGGTCTGGAAGGCCAGCCCGACCACTTGTCCGGAGGCTGGTGACTTGATTTCAGTGCGGCCCAGATCATCGCTGACCGCCTGAAATTTCTGCGCATCGGCTTGCACTTCACGCCCGACATCCGCCAGTTGGGTCTCGACTTCTTTGCGATATTCCTGTTGGCGAACAATCGCGCGCTGGCGCATCTCACTGATCGAACGCTGCGCTCGTGTGGAGTTGCCAAGCAGTTCAGCGATCGAAGAATTTGCCTCTGACACCATGCGCTCAAGCTCCAGTTGGCGGTTGCGCGGCGCGTAGCCTTCTTTCACCAATTCGCGGGTGTTCTTGAGCTCTTCGTTGAGCAAGGCAAGCTGATCACGGCGATTGCCTAGCATCGATGTGTAGGCCTGTAGCAGACCGCGTTGGCCTTGAATGCTTTCCTCGAACGCCTGCAAGTCGGCGCGCAGACTGTTACGGCGTGATTCGTAAAGCTGTTCCTGCGTTAGCACCATGCGGGCGATTTGCGCGTCGGCCATTGCTTCACGGAGGTCCGGGTGCCAGTCGATTTTGCTTAATCCGCGCTGCTCAGCCAGCAGGCGTCCTTCCATGGCGCGCAGGCTCATGTAGCGCTGACGGATCGCCTCAAAATTTGCCTTGGTGGCGGCTTCATCGAGCTTGATCAAAAGCTGGCCTTCCTTGACGATATCGCCCTCTTGGATCAGGACCTCTTTCACGATGCCGCCAGTGAGATGCTGTACGGTCTTGCTCTTGGTGTCCAGAGCGACCATGCCTTGACCAGGCACACCTTCGTCCAGCGGAGCCAATCCCGCCCACAACAGAAAGCCGACAAGGCCCAAACCCAGTGCCCAAATACCAATGCGTCCGGGGTGCGCCTTGTTCTCGGGCTTGGCTGGCGCATCGGTAGGGCTTGCTGGTGTGGGTGCGGTCTTGTTTGAAGAGGTGGTTTGCAGTGTTTTAGGATTTTCCATGACGGACTCGATAGGATGAAATTGACAGGAAAACGAAGCTCAGGCCGGCACGATGGCCGTTGTCGTCGCAGCAGTCGCGCCCGTTTTGGGCTGGACTGAGACTGCTTTCAGTGCTGCAAGCACGGCGTCGCGCGGCCCTTCGGCTTGGACACGTCCGTCATGTAAGAGCAGCAGGCGATCAGCCACGGCAAGAATACCCGGGCGGTGCGTGATGACGATCACGGTTTTGCCTTTGGATTTCATGCGCTGAACGGTTTTGACCAGAGCCGCTTCGCCGGCTTCATCAAGATTGGCGTTGGGCTCATCGAGCACAATCAGAGCGGGGTCTCCATAAACGGCGCGTGCCAAGCCGATGCGCTGCCGCTGCCCGCCCGAGAGCAGGGCACCGGCCTCGCCAATCGGAGTGTCGTAACCTTTCGGGAAGCGCAGGATCATCTCGTGCAATCCTGCGCAACGGGAGGCCTCAATGACTTTTTCTGAGTTGATGTCGCCGAAGCGGGCGATATTTTCGGCCAGGCTACCTTCGAACAATTCGATATCCTGCGGCAGGTAGCCAAGGTGAGGTCCGAGTTCAACCCGGTTCCAACTGTCAATCGGCAGTCCATCAAGCAGAACTTCGCC
>JAABRA010000029.1 GCA_011391155.1 Burkholderiales bacterium | reverse complement strand
GGTATCCCATGGGCGATGACATCTGTGAGCCGCGTTTCTTCTACCATGCGTTAACTCAGGTTCGATCGTTGCCGGGATGGCCTGGCAAGTCGATGCGTGCGATCCGTGCCGAACGACGGCAGTCGTCCATCCGCCTGAGCAAGCTGATCTCTGTGTTTTGAAACCATGCCCCATTCGCCGACCCATTCATCCATCACTGCGGAGAACCGACTGAAAAAGCGGCAGTCTGCCGTGGAGCGGCTCGCGGCGGCGCACCTGGCATCGATGGGCAGCACGCTGGCCGAGACCCTTGGCGAGAGCAACCGGCAGCGCTTGCTCTGGCTGGGCTTGCTGGCTTCGCCGCTGCTGTTTCCGATTGCGCTGCCCGGCATGGCGACCGGGGTGGGTACTTTGTGCATCGTGATTGCGCTCGGGCTGTGTTTCAGTCAACCGATACCGTTGCCGCGCTGGCTTGGAAACCTTGAGTTGAATGCCCGTGTCAAAGCGGTGCTGGCCCGCATGGTCAACCGGAGTTTGCATGTCATCGCGCGCGTGGGGCGGCCTCGCTGGCTGTTTCTCAGCAACCGGCCAGCGCGCCTGCTCAACGGCTTCATGCTGGCTGTCGCGGGGCTTTCGATGGCGATTCCCGTGCCCATGATCAGTTTTGACAATGTGCTGCCCGCCCTGGCCATGGTCCTGATTTCATGGGGGCTGCGGCTGCGCGATGGCGTGATGCTCCTGGCCGGCTACCTGGTGACAGCAACCGCAGTGGCCTCCGTATTTCTCTTATGGTGGGGCGGTTCTGCGCTTGCCAGCGAATTGTTATCCCGGGTCTGGCGTTGAGCCCGCTTTCAGGATCCTGGCCTCACCGCCGCCATCCAGGCGGTGGCGCCTGTGATCCGGGTGCGGGTGATCTGAGGGGTCCAGCCGTCCGGGACGGCGTTACAAGGCCTCGCATCCGGATTTTCAAGCTTTTGAAGCCTTTTCCCAGCGTGAAATGGCCTTAGTTTGCTATGAATTGGTGAGTCAATTGGACACAGTCTTCTGATCCAAAAGCTTTTCAAAATTTCCATAATGGCGCAAAATGCGCCATCCAGGAGATTCACCATGACCACCCCCACCGGTTTCGCTTCCGTCAAACTCCCCGCCGCCCTGGTGCAGCAAGCCCGCGAGGCCGCCGGGCCCCTGCGCCGCTCGGTCGCCGGCCAGATCGAATACTGGGCCACCCTGGGCCGCGTTGTCGAGCACACCGGCTTGACGGTGCAGGAGGCGCAGACGGCGATCGAGGGGTATGAGGCGGCAGCGCGGCAGGGGCGGCTGAAGGACACGCTGGACGACATTGAAGCGCGCTTCGCGGCGGCGGAAGTCAGCGGCAGCCTGGCGGCGCGGGTGCGTGACGTCGTGCTGGACAACCGGTCAAAGGCGGCGGCCCAGAAAAAGGCGGCCTGAGCGTGGGCCAGCCGGTCTTCTACCTGCTGGCAGGCCCCAATGGCGCCGGCAAGTCCAGCCTCTACCGGGCGGCCGTGGCCGAAGGCTTGATCCCGGCCGATGCGGAGTTCGTCAACGCCGACCTGCACGAGGCCGCGCACCTGCAGCACATCACCGATGCGCAGGCCCGCTCCGAACAAGCGCGCCAATGGGCCGATGGACGGCGCGCCAACTTGCTGCGCAGTGGGCAATCTTTCGTCAGCGAAACCGTTTTTTCCCATGAGTCCAAGCTGGCGCTGATCGACGAAGCCCGGCAAAGCGGGTTTGCCGTGGTGCTGCTGGTGGTGTGCCTGGACGACCCGCAACGCCTGCTGGCCCGGGTACGGCAGCGCGTGCAGGAAGGTGGCCACGACGTCCCTGCCGAACGCATCCTCACCCGCTACCCGCGCACGATCAGGAACCTGACCCTGGCTGTCCGGCAGGCCGATCTGGCCTTGTTATACGACAGCGGCGGCCCGATTGACCAGCACATTGTGAACATGCCGGTGCGCGTGGCGGTTTGCCGGGGGCCGGACACCAAAATACTGGTAGCAGCGCTGCCGGGCTGGGCGGCGACGGTATTGGATTGATGGGACGGCGCGATTCGGTGATGACCGCCAATACGTGTTGGCCCCCAGCAGCGCAGCGGGAACGGTCATCCGGGGTTGCCCCTCTGTCACATCCCGGACGATGATTTGAGCCCATGGAACCGGTGAGGGTGGTCGTTTCTGCGGGCATTCCTCGCCGACGTGCCACCCACCGCGAATGGAAGATCCTCACGCACTGAGCGACGCAAAGCGCTCAGGCGTTCACCGGCGTGGCGCGGGTCGCCCGGGATGCCCTGGGGGCCCGCGCATTGCCGATGCTGGCGAGGCCGGCCAGGTTGACGATGCGGATGTGGCGTTGATCCACGTCCAGCAGCCCCTGTTTCTGGAACGCGGAGAAGGTTCGGCTGACGGTTTCCAGCGTCAGTCCCAGGTAGCTGCCGATGTCCGCGCGCGACATCCTCATGCGGAATTCACTGGGCGAATAGCCACGGGCCGACAGTCGCTGCGACAGGTTCAGCAGGAAGGCCGCCAGCCGTTTGCCGGATGTCATGCTGCCCAGCAGCACCAGCAGTTGCAGCTCGCGCACGATTTCCCGGCTGAGCTGCTGCATCAGCGCGCCTTGCAGCAGCGCGTTGCCCTGCGCCAGTTCAGCGAGCAGCGGGTAGGAAATGGCGCAGACCTCGGTATCTTCCAGCGCCGTGGCGGTGCTGGCGTGACGGCCATCCGCCAGGCCATCGAGCCCCATCAGTTCGCCGGCCATGTGAAAGGCGCTGACGCGCACCTGTCCTTTTTCGGGGGTCAGGCTCGACTTCAGGTTGCCGCTGCGGACTTCAAAAAGAAAGTGGAACGGCTCACCTTCCCGGTACAGGCTTTCGCCGGCCCGGATCCTGCGCGGGCTGGACAAGCGCTTGTCCATGCAGCCCACAACGCGGCTCGGCGTGCCGGCGGGCAGGCACCATTCGCGCAGGAGGCAGCGGGAGCAGTGCGGTGCCGTCAGCGCCAGCGTGGCAGGCCTCACCCCGGGGCGCTCGGGCAGGCCG
The DNA here is from genome assembly GCA_011391155.1 of Burkholderiales bacterium. GTDB lineage: Bacteria > Pseudomonadota > Gammaproteobacteria > Burkholderiales > Burkholderiaceae_C > JAABQG01. Next base: position 3,628 of record JAABRA010000029.1, on the reverse strand, counting down.
GGGCTGGCTGCCGCCGGGCTTTCGTATGCGGTTACGAACATGGCTTCTGGTGCCGTGGAACGATGACCTTCAGTCGCAGAGCCCGAGGCCGGGCACCTACTTCAGGTGAAGCGCTCCGCCACCGAACAGGCCAATCAGCCCGATCACGATCAGGTAGACGGCCACGATGTAGTTCAATAACCGGGGCATGACCAGGATGAGAATCCCGGCCACCAGGGCGATCAGCGGCGCCAGGCTGAGGTTCAGGTTCACGCTGCCGCCAATCAGCGCTTGCCGGCTGCCGCTTTCACATTATCAACAGCGTCCTTGACGGCCTCTTTGGCGTTGCCAAGGTGGACTTCCGCCTTGCCGGAAACCTGCTTCTGCAGGCCTTTGGCTTGCTGGGTTTTGTTGCCGACCAGTTTGCCGGCTTCTTCCTGGACTTTGCCGGCGAGATCCTTGACTGCGCCGTGGACTTGATTCTTGTTCATGATGGTTCCTTGATTCCGTTGCAAATTTGATGACTCATGCAGGTCCTTTGAAGACCCACGCATCGATGCTAGGCCCGCGCCACGGGGATCTCTGTGCGGTCGGATACATAGAGGCCACGGATGCGCCGGAACGACCGTTGAAACGCGAAAACGCCCCCGAAAACACCCGGCAAAGCCCGGTTTCGGTGACGCGATGAACCGGGGCGCAGGCCCACGGTCGTGGTTAAGGGACGAAGCGTTGCCGCGCGGCTACGCGCCCCGCAGTGCAGGCGTGAACCACCCCAGCCCCGCCGAGGTCCCGCCCGGCTCGCCGCCGCGCCGGGGCTTGTACTCGCAGCCGATCCAGCCGTCCCAGCCGCACTGCGTCGCCACTTCGTCGATCACCTTGAACAGGTAGGGGTAGTTCACTTCGCCGATGTCGGGTTCGTGGCGCTCGGGCACGCCGGCGATCTGGAAGTGACCCACGTTGCCGGTGGGCAGGTACTGGCGGATCTTCATGGCCACGTCGCCTTCGACGATCTGGCAGTGGTACAGGTCCATCTGCACCTTGAGGTTGGGGACGCCGACCTCAGCCACGATCGCGTGCGCCTGGTCCTGTCGGTTCAGGAAGAAGCCGGGAATGTCGCGGATGTTGATGGCTTCGATCAGCACGTCGCGGCCGTGCTTCGCAGCCTCGGCCGCCGCCCAGCCCAGGTTGGCCACGTAGGTCGGTTGCGCCGTCTCGCGGGTCTGCCCGGTGGGCAGCAGGCCAGCCATCAGGTGGATACGCGGGCAGTCCAGCGCCTGGGCGTAGTCCAGCGCCAGCGCCACACCCGCGCGGAACTCGGCTTCGCGCCCCGGGATGCAGGCGATGCCTTTGTCGCCACCCGCCCACGCGCGGTCAATCGAGGCGGCGTCGGTGCCGCCCGGGGGCGCGTTGAACAGCACCTGCTGCAGGCCATTGGCCTTGAGGCGGGCGGCGAGTTCTTCCTTGGGGAACGCATAGGGGAACAAGTACTCCACGGCGGTGAAGCCGTCCTTCGCGGCCGCCTCGAAGCGGTCGAGGAAGGGCAGCTCGGGGTACATCATCGACAGGTTGGCGGCAAAACGGGGCATGGCGGGGCTTTCAAATGCTAAAGAATACGTAGCAAACTATGACCATTTGACGCTGGGATGATGCCAATTTGACGTTAAATTGGCAGTCCAGCGGGGTCGGACGAGTTACCAGCGCGCGCCAAAGGTCTGGCGCAGTTCGTCGATCTGGTGTTGCGTCAGCGGCGCGGGCGGGGTGGGGCTCAGCCGCAGGAGCTTTGCGGTCTCCTCCAGCTCTTCGAGCGTGGCCATGGCGGCGGCGGGTGAGTCGTGCCAGACGTTGGGCCCCAGGCGCGACAGCATCACCGCACGGATCGGCGTGCCTTGATCCCCATAGCGCGTGATGGCCTGCGCCACGAGGTCGGCCGCCAGCGGATCGCCGGGGCGGTGGTAGGGAATCACCGGCACATGGCCGACTTTCATCACGAAGTAGGGCGTGGCGGCAGGCAGCAGTTCTTGCCCGTCGTCGCCCGCCCCGCGGCGCAGCGTCAGCGCCACGCAGTGCGTGCTGTGGGTATGGATGACACAACGGGTGGCGGGGTCGAACGCGATGGCGGCACCGTAGATCTGGCGGTGCAGCGCGAGGGTCTTGCTGGCGCGGTCGCCGCTGGTCTGCTGACCCGCGGCGTCGAGCCGGGCCAGGCGCGCGGGGTCGAGAAAACCCAGGCAGGCATCGGTCGGCGTGATCAGGAAGCCATCGTCGAGCCGCACGCTGATGTTGCCCGCCGTGGCATGCACATAGCCACGGTCGAACAGGCTTTGGCCGACGCGGCAGATTTCTTCGCGGGCTTTTGATTCGTTCATGCGAGCCCTGTAAAGGCCTTGGTGAAGAAGTCGTCGGTGCCGAAATTGCCGGATTTGAGGGTGAGGTGCAGGCCACCGCCCACAGTCAAGGCATGACACCACGGCACGCCGGGGTCGATCTGCGGGCCGATCTGCATCTGCGTGATGCCCAGTGCCTGCACGCACGCGCCAGAGGTCTCGCCGCCGGCCACGATGATCTGGCGCACGCCGCGCTCGACCAGACCGCGCGTGACGGCAGCAATGCAGCGCTCGACCATCGCGCCGGCCGCTTCCACGCCGAGCTGTCCCTGTACCGATTTCACCGCGCCGGGTTCGGCCGTCGAATAGACCAGCACCGGCCCGCTTGCCAGCAGGGGCGCGGCCCAGGCCAACGCCTCGGCTGCCACGTCGTCGCCGGCCGCCAGCCGCAGTGGATTCACCGCGAAGGCGGGACGGCCGGCCGCGATGAAGTGCGCGACCTGCCGGTTGGTGGCCAGCGAGCAGCTGCCCGACACCACCGCCTGCAGCCCGGTGGCCGGCGGCAGGGCGCTGGCCTGCGGCGAAGGCGTCAGCCCAAAGTTGGCCGGCAGGCCGATGGCCACGCCCGAGCCGGCGGTGACCAGCGGCATGCCTTTGAGCGCCGGGCCGAGCCGCAGCAGGTCGTCGTTCGACACCGCATCGACGACGGCCACGCCAACGCCTTGCGCCCGCAGCGCGTCGATGCGTGCCCGGATGGCAGACTCGCCCTGTGCCACGGCCTTGTGGTCGATCAGCCCGACCTTGCGGCGCGTCTGCGCCTGCAGCACGCGCACCAGATTCGGATCTGTCATCGGCGTGAGCGGGTGGTTCTGCATGCCGGATTCGTTGAGAAGCACCTCGCCGACGAACAGGTGACCCTTGAAGACGGTGCGCCCGTTGTCGGGGAAGGCGGGAGTGGCTATTGAGAAGTCGGTCTGCAGCGCGTCCATCAGCGCCTCGGTCACCGGGCCGATGTTGCCCTGCGCCGTGCTGTCGAAAGTGGAGCAGTACTTGAAGTAGATCTGCTGCGCGCCCTGCGCCTGCAGCCAGGCCAGCGCTTCAAGCGACTGGGCGATGGCGTCTGCGGGCGCGATGGTGCGGGACTTCAGCGCGACGACCACGGCGTCCACCTCGGCGTCCAGGGGGCCGGCGGGCACCCCAATGGTCTGCACCACGCGCATGCCGGCGCGCACCAGGTTGTTAGCCAGGTCGGTGGCGCCGGTGAAGTCGTCGGCGATGCAGCCCAGAAGAATGGTTTTCATGGTTTGCTCCGTGGTAGTTCAATG
>JAABRA010000028.1 GCA_011391155.1 Burkholderiales bacterium | reverse complement strand
GGGTGGCACGGCATTGGTCCAAAGCAGCAAAGGTGCTGAATCCATAGCAGAAAACGACCATTCCATGCTAGGGAATGAGCATTTTGACCCATAATTCGAGGCCTCGGGAGGCCCGGCGGCGGCGGCCAGCGGTTTACAGCGAGTCGCGCAGCATCTCCCGGTACTCGTCCGCCGTGGCGATGCGGGGGTTGGTCTTGTGGCAGTGGTCGGCCAGCGCGCCCCTGATCACGTCGTCGAACTGGTCTTCCGTCACGCCCATCGCCGCAAGGCCGGTGGGCAGGCCCAGGCGGGCGTTCATGGCGCGGATGGCATCCGGGATGTCGTTGCCGGACGCCAGCCCCATGGCCTGGGCCATGCGGTCCAGGCGCCTTTCCTTCAGCATGGATTCGCTTGAGGCATTGAAGCGGATCACCGCCGGCAGGAACATCGCGTTGAGCGTGCCGTGGTGCAGGCGCGGGTTCACGCCGCCCAGGCTGTGGCTCAGCGAATGTACGCAGCCCAGGCCCTTCTGGAACGCCATGGCGCCCTGCATCGAGGCGCTCATCATGTTCAGGCGGGCCTCGCGGTCGGTCCCGTCACGCGTGGCGCGCTCGATGTGGGCCCAGCCGCGCGTCAGGCCGTCCAGCGCAATGCCGTCGGCCGGCGGGTTGAAGGGCGGGGCCATGAAGGTTTCCATGCAGTGGGCAATCGCGTCCATGCCGGTGGCGGCGGTCAGCAGCGGCGGCAGGCCCAGCGTGAGCTCGGGGTCGCAGATGGCGGTCTTGGGCACCAGGTGCCAGCTGTGGAAACCCAGCTTGCGGTGGTCGTCCACGATGACGATGGCGCCGCGCGCCACCTCGCTGCCGGTGCCGGCGGTGGTGGGCACGGCGATCAGCGGCGCTACCCGGTCGGTGATCTTCGGCGAGCCGCCCTCGATGGTGGCGTAGGTTTTCAGGGGCCCCTCGTGCGTGGCGGCAATCGCCACGCCCTTGGCGCAGTCGATGGCCGAGCCGCCGCCCACCGCGATCAGGCCGTCGCACTGGTGGGCCGTGAATACCTCCACGGCGGCACGCACCGCGGCTTCGGTGGGATTCGAGGGCGTCTGGTCATACACGGCGATCGGCAGGCCGGGCAGGGCGTCGAGCGCCTTCTGCAGGATGCCGGCGGCCTTCACGCCGGGGTCAGTCACAATCAGCGGGCGGCGGATGCCGACGCGCTCGCACTCGGCTTTCAGCAGTCCGATGGCGCCGAAATCGATCTGGATCTGTGTCACGTAGAAGATGAATGCCATGGTGGGTGCCCTGTAGGATGCCAAGCTTGTACTTTAACGACACTTCGCGCCTTTCATGAGTCACCCACGCAACCCCCGGGCCTTGCTGACCCCCGTGATGCGGGGCGTGCTGGACCGCATCGTGCGCGCCGGCCGCCTGCCCCTGCATGCGCTCACGCCTGACCAGGCCCGCGCCGCCTACGATGCCGGAGCCGGGGTGCTGGAACTGGCGCCGCACAAGCTGGCGCGTGTGGAAGATCTGCATTTCGCCGCGCGGGATGGTCAAACGCTGGCGGCCCGGCTCTATGCGCCAGAAGTGCAGACCCGCGATGCGAGCCTTCCCGTGCTCCTGTATTTCCACGGCGGCGGCTTCACGGTCGGCAGCCTGGCCACGCACGACGTGTTGTGCCGCCACCTGAGCCATCTGGCGCACTGTGCCGTGATCTCGGTTGACTACCGGCTGGCACCGTTGCACAAGTTTCCGACCGCTGCAAATGACGCCTGGGACAGCGTGGTATGGCTGCGCGATCAGGCGGCACTGCTGGGGCTGGACGGGACGCGCATTGCGGTCGGCGGCGACAGCGCCGGGGGCACGCTGGCGGCCGTCTGTGCCCTGATGGCGCGAGACGCCGGCCTGCCGCTCGCCCTGCAACTGCTGTTCTACCCCGGCTGCGCCGGCCACCAGAACACCCTGTCGCACCACACTTTTGCCCACGGCTTCATGCTGGAGGAGGCGCACATCAGCTACTTTTTCGGCCACTATCTGCGCGGTGCCAAAGACCGCGACGACTGGCGTTTTGCCCCGCTGGACGGACGTGACGACACCGGGCACCCGCCTGACCTGGATGGCGTGGCGCCGGCCTGGATCGGCCTGGCGGAATGCGATCCGCTGGTGGATGAAGGCGTGCTTTACGCCGACCGCCTGAGGCTCGCGAGCGTCCCGGTGGATCTGGAAATCTACCGCGGCGTGGTGCATGGCTTCATCAACATGGGGCGTGCCATCCCCGAGGCGCTCGCCGCGCATAACGACGCGGCCCGCGCGCTGCGTCACGCCTTTCAGCACGCCTGACCGAACTTTTCACGAAAACCACACCATGACACGACAAGATTTCCGGTTTTTTCACCGCCTGCGCGTGCGTTGGGCCGAAGTGGACATGCAGAAGATCGTCTTCAACGCCCACTACCTGATGTACTTCGACACCGCGATTGCCGACTACTGGCGCGCCATCGGCCTGCCCTACGAGGCGGCGATGCTGCAACTCGACGGCGACCTGTATGTCAAGAAGGCCACGGTGGAGTTCCACGCCTCGGCCCGCGCGGACGACCAGATCGACGTGGCCCTTAAAAACACGCGCATCGGCACCTCGTCGATGGTGTTCACGGGCGCCATCTTCCGGGGCGACCAGTTGCTCATCACCTGCGAGCTGGTCTATGTGTTCGCCGATCCGGCCACGCAGACTTCGCGCCCGGTCCCTGCCGTGCTGCGCGGCATTCTGCAGGACTATGAAGCGGGCCAGCCGGTCGTGACGCTGCGCACCGGCGACTGGGCCACGCTGGGCACGGACGCCGCAATGGTTCGCACCGAGGTGTTCGTGCAGGAGCAGGCCATTCCCATGGACATGGAGTGGGACGAAGCGGACGCCACCGCGCTGCATGCTGTCATCCGCAACCGCCTCGACCAGTCGCTGGCCACCGGGCGGCTGCTGAAACATGCACCGGGCGTAGGCAGGATCGGCCGCATGGCCGTCATCCGCGTGATGCGGGGCACGAATCTGGGCCGCCAGGTACTCCAGGCCCTGCTGGACGCCGCTTGGTCGCGCGGCGATCGCGAAGTGCTGCTGCACGCCCAGCGCAGCGCTGCGGGGTTCTACGCCCGGCTGGGTTTCGCGGCCCGGGGGCCGGAATTTGATGAAGCCGGAATTCCCCATGTCGAAATGTTCCGGATCCGCTGAATCCTTGGGTGGGCGGCCGCCCGCGCCCATGGGCTGGCCCTGAAACAGCGACAATACGCGGTTTGTCGCTGGGCGACACTCTTCCGTATTGACCCCAACGCCCCCCGAAACACGCTCGGGACGTGACCCCGGATTCCATGGCCACCAAGAAAAGACGCAACGCCGCATCGGGCAAGCCGGCGCCCCTCGCGGGCACCGGAAAAGCCGACGCTGAAATCGCCCAGAAGCCCGCCTCCGGCGCGGATGCGCCAGCGCGTGAAGCGCCTTCACGCGCTCAGGCGCCCCGAAACGGTGCATCAGGCGTGCTGGCATTGCCCTCTGAGATCACGCGCGGCGACTGGACCGTGATCCTGCTGTCGCTGATGATGGTTTTTGCACCGGCTCTGGGCGTGCCCCACGAGGAGATGCTGCAGGACACCCTGAAGTCCATCGTGGTGGCGTTCGCCGCGCTGGGCGCGGGACTGATGTTCTTCTGGCACCAGCGCAACCGGCGCGACGGCCTGCGCTGGCACGCGCTGATGGGGCTGCCGCTGGCCCTGATGGCTTACGCGCTGGGCAGCATGGTGTGGTCGCACACCTATCTCGGCGCGGTTGAGGCGATCCGCTGGTTCATTTTCAGCCTGCTGCTCTGGCTGGGGCTGAACACGCTGAGCCGGGAGCGCTTGCCCGTGCTGGCCTGGGGTATCCACTGGGGCGCGGTCATCGCTTCCCTCTGGACGGCCTTGCAGTTCTGGGTGGACTTCAAGTATTTCCCCCAGGGGCCCAACCCGGCGTCCACCTTTGTCAACCGGAACTTCTTTGCCGAGTTCGTGGTGTGTACCCTGCCGTTTTCGGTGCTGCTCATCGCGCGCGCCCGGGCCTCGGCCCAGATCGCACTGCTGGCGTTTACCACCGGTTTCAACATCGTGGCGATCATGATGACCGGCACCCGCTCGGCCCTGCTGGCGATCCTGGCGATGGCCCTGGTCCTGCCGGTGATCCTGGTCCTGTACCGCCGGCAACTGGGTTTTGGGCAGTGGAGCCCGGCCAGCCGGATCCTGCTGTTCGGCGTGCTGCTGGGCACCGTCGTCGGGCTGGGGCTGGTCAAGAGCGATAACGCCAAGGTGATCGAGGAGCACCGGCTGGAGCAGCGCGGGATGAACGCGCTGGAGCGGGCGTTTGCCCGTTCCAAGTCGATGACGCAGACCGAGGAGTACACCCAGCGATCCTTCTCGGTGCGGCTGATCATGTGGAAAGCCACCGCCAATATCATCAAGGCGCGGCCTTTCTCGGGGGTCGGCGCCGGCGCCTGGGAGGTGGACATTCCCCTGTACCAGGCCGAGGGTTCGCAGCTGGAAACGGACTATTACGTCCACAATGAAATCCTGCAGCTGCTGGCGGAATATGGGCTGGTCGGCTGGTTCTTCCTGCTGGGCTTGCTGGCCTACCTGAGCGTGGCCGCCTGGAAAACCGTGCGCAACCGCAGCGCGGAGGGGCAGGCGGAAGCCCCCTTGCGCGCGCTCACGCTGCTCAGCCTGCTGATGTTCCTGATCGTCAGCAATGCCGGCTTCCCCTGGCGCATGGCCAGCACCGGCGCCATTTTTGCCCTGGCTCTGGCAATTCTGGGGGCGTCCGATGCCCGGCTGGGCTATCGCAGTCTTCTGAGCGCCCAGCGGGTGGCCTGGAAACCGGTGTATTCGCAGGTTGGCGCGGTCGCCATGCTGGTCTGCCTGGCACTGGCCGCCTACATCACCCAGCAGGCGGCGGCGTCCGAAAGCAAGATCGTCAGGTCCGTGAAGATGGCGCTAAGCGTTTCGCAGTCTGCCGACTACCAGAATCCCAAATGGGACAAGACCAAGCGCGAGATGCTGACCCTCATCAAGGAGGGCACCGACATCAATCCGCATTACCGGAAGATCACGCCCATGGTGGCCGACGAACTGGCCAAGTGGGGCGACTGGAAAAATGCCGTCTGGATCTGGGAATCCGTGCTGACTTCGCGCCCCTACGTGGTGGCGATCATGTCCAACGTGGCGCGCGGCTATGCGCAGCTGGGGCAGAACGAAAAGGCGCTGGAGTACCTGGCGCGGGCCAAGAAACTGCAGCCCAAGGCGACTTCCGTGAACTCGCTGGAGGTGATTCTGCTGAGCCGCACCGGCAAGGAGCCGCAGGCCTACCAGCAAGCCAAGGCCCTGATGGCGTCAGGCATCTACGACTATGACCTGGTCAATGCCGCCTATGTGCTGGCGGCGCGCGCCAAGGACTGGCCGACGGCGCTCAAGGCGCTGGAATTGCGCAGCAAGGGCTGGCCGGCGCAGATCGTCGATGGCTGGCTGAAGATCGGCAACATTTACGCATCGGTGGCCGAGGTCAAGGACGAGGCCAGGGCGCTGGCGGCGTACAAGGCCGCCCTGGCTGCAGCGCCCGAGGCCGACAAGGCTGCCACCCGGGCCTTGATTCCCTCGATCTACATTCCCCGGCTGTAGTCGCTCAGGCCGGCTGGACTTGCGTGCCGCTCAGACGGCGGGTGCCGTGCCGGCAGCGATCCGACAACGCGTCGCGCCTCAGATATCGGCCAGCAGGGCGTAGGGCAGCGGCAGCAACGTCAGGGCCGGGCCCTGCGCCGAGCCCAGGTGCAGGTCGCCGGATTCAGCCGCGCTGACCTGGACCGACACAATGGCATCAAAGCCGCCCGAAGGCGCTGGCGCGCTTTGCGCCACCAGACCGCACGGCTGCTCCGGGTCCGCAGCGGTGAAGACGTCCTGGCCGACCGCCATCGGCACCTGCGCATGCACCCGGTACGCCCGCCGTTTCAGCGTCCCGCGAAACTGGCTGCGCGCCACCACCTCCTGGCCCGGATAGCAGCCTTTCTTGAAGTTCACGCCGCCGACCGACTCGTAGTTCAGCATCTGGGGCACAAAAGCATCGACGATCGGCGCGGTCACCGTTGCCACGCCACTGGCCACCTCGCCCCACAGCCAGAGTTCCTGCGGCATGACCGGACCCGGGGGCAGGGGCGTTCCGGCCACGGCCACCCAGAGCGCGCGCGGCTGCGTGCCCGCGGGATGCAGGCCAATCAGGCTTCCTCCCTGAAAATCATGCTTTCCCAGCGTGAAATAGTCATTGTCAGCTATTGATTCAAGAGCGGACCCGGCCAGGCCTGCGAGGCTGAATTCAAGGGTCGCGTCCGTCAGCCGGGCTTTCGCGCGCATGACGAACATCGTGAGGCGCTTGAGTGTGGTGGGCAGGATGTCGCGGCTGCACACCAGCAGGATGTCCGTGGGGGTGCGCTTGAAGGCCACAAAACTGGCCTGCATGCGGCCCTTGGCGGAGCAGAACGCCGCCAGCCGGGCCTCGGACGGGCCGAGCAACATCAAATCCTGCGTCAATTGACCTTGCAGAAATCGGGCGGCGTCTTCGCCTTCGACACGAATCACGCCCAGATGGGACAGGGGGGTTACACCGTTCAACACGGGAGGAGAAGCTTCAGTCATGGG
>JAABRA010000027.1 GCA_011391155.1 Burkholderiales bacterium | reverse complement strand
CAGGTAGCCGATCGGCGCGTCGAGCCAGACGTAGAAATACTTGCCCGGCGCATCCGGGATCTCGATGCCGAAGTAGGGCGCGTCGCGGCTGATGTCCCAGTCCGACAGGCCGTGACCGGCCACGCCGTCAGCGCCTTCCACAGGGGCCAGCCATTCCTTGATCTTGTTGTAGACCTCGGTCTGCAAATGGCCGCTTTCCTGCGTCCACTGCTCCAGGAAGGCCACGCAGCGCGGGTCGGACAGCCTGAAAAAGTAGTGCTCGGAGTGGCGCAGCACCGGCGTGACGCCGCTCAGCGCGGAATACGGGTTTTTCAGCTCGGTCGGGGCATAGACCGCGCCGCAGTTCTCGCAGTTGTCGCCGTACTGGTCCTTGGCGCCGCACTTGGGGCATTCGCCCTTGATGAAGCGGTCGGGCAGGAACATGGACTTGTCCGGGTCGAAAAACTGCTCGATGGTCTTGGTGGCGATCAGCCCGGCGGCCTTCAGGTCGCGGTAGATCGCCTGGGCCAGTTCATGGTTTTCCGGCGCGTCCGTGGAGTGCCAGTTGTCAAAGCCGATGTGAAAGCCGTCCAGGTAGGGCTTGCGCCCGGCGGCGATGTCGGCCACAAACTGCTGCGGCGTCTTGCCGGCCTTTTCGGCGGCGATCATGATCGGCGCGCCATGGGCGTCGTCGGCGCAGACAAAAAACACCGTGTGGCCCTGCATGCGCTGGAACCGCACCCAGATATCGGCCTGGATGTACTCCATTATGTGACCGATGTGGAAATTGCCGTTGGCATACGGCAGCGCGGTAGTGACAAACAGCTGGCGCGGCGCGGGCTTTGGGGAGGTGGGGGACATTGCTTGCTTTTTTCTAGGGGAATCGCCGATTTTATAAGTTGTCGCTAAACTTCGCCGCATTTCCACCGTTTCTGTGAAAGAACCCCGAATGGCCACCCTTGACCAATTGCTGCAAGCCCTGCAAACCGTTGTCGACCCGAATACGGGCAAAGATTTCGTGACCACCAAGGTCCTGAAGAACCTTCAGGTCTCGGGCGGCGACGTCTCGTTCGAGGTGGAACTCGGCTACCCCGCCAAGAGCCAGATCCCGGCCCTGCGTCGGGCCCTGATCGCCGCCGCCAAGGGCGTTGCGGGCGTGGAGAACGTCTCGGCCAACGTCACGCAGAAGATCGTGGCCCACGCCGCCCAGCGTGGCGTGGCGCTGCTGCCCAAGGTGAAGAACATCGTGGCCGTGGCCTCCGGCAAGGGCGGCGTGGGCAAAAGCACCACCGCGGTGAACCTGGCGCTGGCGCTGGCCGCCGAAGGCGCGTCCGTCGGTTTGCTCGATGCCGACATCTACGGCCCCAGCCAGCCCATGATGATGGGCATCGAAGGTCGCCCCGAGTCGTCTGACGGCCAGACCATGGAGCCGATGGAAAACTACGGCGTGCAGGTCATGTCGATCGGTTTCCTGGTCGCGCAGGACGAGGCCATGATCTGGCGTGGCCCGATGGCCACCCAGGCGCTGGAGCAGTTGCTGCGCCAGACCAACTGGAAAGACCTCGATTACCTGATCGTCGACATGCCCCCGGGCACCGGCGACATCCAGCTCACGCTCTCCCAGCGCGTGCCCATGACCGGCGCGATCATCGTCACCACCCCTCAGGACATCGCGCTGCTCGATGCCAAGAAGGGCATCAAGATGTTCGAGAAGGTCGGCGTGCCGATCCTGGGCATTGTGGAGAACATGGCGGTGCACGTGTGCAGCAACTGCGGCCATGTGGAGCACATCTTCGGCGCCGATGGCGGCAAGAAGATGGCCGCGGAATACGACATGGACTACCTGGGCGCGCTGCCGCTGGACATCAAGATCCGCCAGCAGGCCGACAGCGGCAAGCCCACCGTGGTGGCCGATCCCGACGGTGAAGTGGCAACGATCTACAAGGCGGTGGCGCGCCAGGTGGCGATCAAGATTGCCGCCAAGGCCAAGGATTTCTCATCGAAGTTTCCGTCGATCAAGATTTCGAAGGAGACGTGAGGGGCGGGGGCTGATTTATAAGAGAAATTGGCCTCTTCCCAGGGTGGAATCGTCGTTGTTTGCTATGGATAGATAAGTCTTTTTGCCAGTGTTCGTTAACGTCTGATACAAGCCGGGTCTCGCCCCGGCGGGCGACTCACTTTTCTTTGCTTCGCCAAAGCAAAGTAAGCAAAAGAAAGGCGAGCCGGGCGTCCGGGCCCCTGCGCTTGCGCTACGGGGTGCCTTGCGCTGCTCGCGTCAGGTGGGGTCTGGCTAAACTCGCTGCGCTCAAACAATGCCAGCCCTGAGCCACCTGCCGCTGCGCTGCTCAGCCCTGCCGCGCGGCATGGGGGAGCAACAGCCGGGTGCCAGCCAGCGCCAGTTTTCGGGCGGCGCCCATGACGCCAAATCCAACCTACGGCTCAAAAGGCCAGCGCAGAGACCCTCTCCCCAAGGGGCGAGGGAGCAGCAGCCGGATACCGGCGCGGTGCGGCACCCGGTGTTCTTCCCCCACGCCGTCATGCGTCGGCGAGTAGCGCAGGGACGGGCGGATCAAGGGACGCGCATGTTTGAGCCCGCAGGGCGAGTTTGCGCGCACCCCGCCCGGCCCGAGCAACGCAGCGTGCCCGTAGCGCAGCGCAGGGACGACGCATCCGGCTCGCCTTCTCTTTGCTTACTTTCTCTTGGCGAAGCAAGAGAAAGTGAGCCGCCCGCCGGGGCGAGACCCGGCCCCCCCCCCCACTCTCAGCAAATCTAACGACATCTAACGACATCTAACGACATCGAACGACATCAAAAAATAGTAGCAAACAAAAACCACCCCACGATGGGAAGTGGCCAAAAAGTCTCTGAAATTTTCTCGATAGCCGTGTCCCGGCCGGCCACGCCGCGTCAAAGCCCGGCCGCTTCCTTCTCCCGCAACCGGAACCGCTGAATCTTCCCCGTCGCCGTCTTCGGCAACTCGCTCACGAACTCGATGAAGCGCGGGTACTTGTAGGGCGCCAGGTGCTCCTTCACGAAGGCTTTGACCTCGGCCTCGGTCAGCGTCTGGCCGGTTTTCAGGACGATGAAGGCCTTGGTCTTGACCAGGCCGTCGGTGTCCTGCTTGCCGACCACGGCGCATTCCAGCACGGCCGGGTGTTGCATCACCGTGGCCTCGACCTCGAAGGGGGACACGTAGATGCCGCTGACCTTGAGCATGTCGTCGTTGCGCCCGGCGTAGGTGTAGTAGCCGTCGGCGTCGCGGGTGTACTTGTCGCCGCTCTTGGTCCAAACGCCCTGGAAGGTGTCGCGGGACTTCTCGCGGTTGTTCCAGTACATCAGCGCCGACGTGGGACCGTTCACAAACAGGTCGCCGATCTGGTTGGCGCCGGTTACGACCTCGCCGGTCTCGTTGAGCAGTTCGATCTCGTAGCCCGGCACCGGCTTGCCGGTGGTGCCGTAGCGCACGTCGCCAGGCCGGTTCGACAGAAAGACGTGCAGCATCTCGGTGGAGCCGATGCCGTCAATGACTTCACAGCCGAAATGGCGGGTCCAGCGTTCGCCGATGTCGCGCGGCAACGCTTCGCCGGCCGATGAGCACAGTCGCAGGCTGACCTGAGACTTCGCGGGCAGGTCGGGCGAGGCCAGCATGCCGCCGTAGCCGGTCGGGGCGCCGTAGAACACCGTCGGCTGGTTCTCGGTCAACCGCTTGAAGGTGGCCTGCGGCGTGGGGCGTTCGGCCATCAGCACCACCGTGGCGCCGGCGCTCAAGGGGAAAGTCAGCGCATTGCCCAGGCCGTAGGCAAAAAACAGCTTGGCGGCCGAGAACACCACGTCCGATTCCTTGAGCGCCAGGATGTTTTTGCCGTACAGCTCAGCCGTCCAATACAGGTTGCCCTGGGTGTGGACCGTGCCCTTGGGCTTGCCGGTGGAGCCCGAGGAGTAGAGCCAGAAGGCGGCTTCGTCGGCCAGCGTGTCCATGGGCTGGGCCATGGGCGCATGGCCCGCCACCAAGGCCGCGAAATTCACCGCCCCGTCGGGCAGTGCGCCGGTCGGGCGCGAGATCACCAGCGTCTTGAGCTCGTGCGGCGTCTGGCTCATGGCCGCCTGCAGCGCGGGCAGCAGCGGGCCGGAGACCAGCGCCGCCTGGGCGCGGCTGTTGTCGAGCATGAAGGCGTAGTCTTCCGGCGTGAGCAGGGTGTTCAGTGCCACCGGAACCACGCCCGCATACAACGCCCCCAAAAAGCCAACCACCCAGTCGCTGCTGTCCTGCATCAGCAAAAAGACCCGGTCTTCACGGCGCAGGCCCAGCGCCACCAGGCCGCTGGCGAAGCGCTGCACCTGATCGGCCAGGTCACCATAGCTCAGGGTGCCGAGGTCGTCGATCAGGGCGGTTTTGGTGCTGCGCCCGGCATTGAGGGTGATCAGGTGCTGGGCGAAGTTGAACCGGGCCGGGGGCGGCAGGATGTTGGCGAGCATGGCATGGGTTCCAGGTGAGGGTTCAGCGGAGCAATGGAGTACGGCCAAAGGGTGCGACCGAGGCAGAAACAGGTCAAATAATTCAGGCAGAACAGCCCGAAACTTCGAACTTCCTTGTATAAATGCATTATTGTGCTTCTTACGATAATATGCATTAAAGTGCATGTCAAGTGCAAAGACGGATTTTTAGACCGAGGGTTTTCCCGCGCAGGGCGCCCGATGGAGTTCCAGGCCATGACAACCGAATTACTGAACCCGGACGAACAGGTGCTGGAAGCGCCCCGGGAGACCTCCGCACCGGAAGCGGAAGCCCGCAACCCCTTCCTGGTCGCTTTGGGCGAGCGCGTACGCACCTTGCGCTCGCGCCGCGGCATGACCCGCAAGGCGGTAGCGTTGGCGGCCGATGTTTCCGAGCGGCATCTGGCCAATCTCGAATACGGCACCGGCAATGCGTCTATCCTGGTGCTGCTGCAGGTGGCGCAGGCGCTGCACTGCACACTGGCGGAGCTGCTGGGTGACATCACCACGTCCTCACCCGAGTGGTTGCTGATCCGCGAGCTGCTGGAGCACCGCAATGAAGCCGACCTGCGCCGGGCGCGCCAAACCCTGGCCGAACTGCTGGGCGCCGGTGGCGACGACCGCGCCCGCCATGCCCGCATCGCCCTGATCGGCCTGCGCGGCGCTGGCAAGAGCACGCTGGGCAAGCGACTGGCTGACGACCTGGGCTACGCCTTCATCGAATTGAGCCGCGAGATCGAGAAGTTCGCCGGCTGCGGCATCAGCGAGATCCACAACCTGTACGGTGCCCACGCCTACCGCCGCTACGAGCGCCGGGCGCTGGAAGAGGCGATCCAGATCTACCCCGAGGTGGTGATCGCCACGCCAGGCGGGCTGGTGTCGGATGCCGCCAACTTCAACCTGATGCTGTCGCACTGCTACACCGTCTGGCTGCAGGCCGATCCGGCGGACCACATGACGCGGGTGGCCGCGCAGGGCGACATGCGGCCCATGGCGGGGAACAAGGAGGCCATGGAAGACCTCAACCGCATTCTCGAGGGGCGCTCGGCCTTCTATTCCAAGGCGGATCTGGCCTTCAACACCAGCCAGTACCCGCTCGATGCATGTTTTTCGGCGCTGCGCGCCCAGGTGCGCAAGGAGTTGATGCTGCCGGTGTAGGCCAGCGCTGGGGTGAAAAATAATTCAAACATGCAGCAAAATGCATTTGACAAATTAAAAAACATGCAATATTATTCATATCAATCGCAGTTTGCTGCGCTGATTTGAAGCCTTGCATCCCACCCCACACCGCCCAGGAGCCCTACATGTCATCGAACCCCCGCGTGGATTACCAGACCAGCCCGTCGTTGTACAAACATCTGAAACTGTCGTTTGACGGCGCCATTGCCACGCTGGCGATCGACATCTCCGAAGACGGCGGCATCCGCCCCGGTTACAAGCTCAAGCTCAACTCCTACGACCTCGGCGTGGACATTGAGCTCTACGACGCGCTCAACCGCATCCGCTTCGAGCACCCGGAGGTGCGCAGCGTGGTCGTGACCAGCACCCGCGACCGCATCTTCTGCTCCGGCGCCAACATCTTCATGCTGGGCCTGTCCAGCCATGCCTGGAAGGTCAATTTCTGCAAGTTCACCAATGAGACCCGCAACGGCATCGAAGATTCCAGCAAATACTCCGGCCTGAAGTTCGTCGCCGCGCTGAACGGCGCCTGCGCCGGCGGCGGCTACGAGCTGGCCCTGGCCTGCGACGACATCGTGCTGGTGGACGACCGCTCGTCCTCCGTCTCGCTGCCCGAGGTGCCGCTGCTCGGCGTGCTGCCCGGCACCGGCGGCCTGACCCGCGTGACCGACAAGCGCCACGTGCGCCACGACCTGGCCGACATCTTCTGCACCACCTCCGAAGGCGTGCGCGGCCAGCGTGCCGTGGACTGGCGCCTGGTCGATGCCATCGCCAAGCCCCAGCAGTTCCAGCAGGTGGTACGTGAGCGCGCCGAGAAGTTCGCCGCCCAGAGCGACCGCCCTGCCGACGGCCGGGGCGTGACCTTGACCCCGCTGGTGCGCACGCTGGAGGCCGACCGCGTGGCCTACGAGCACGTCACGGTGGACATCGACCGTGCCCGCCGCGCCGCGACCTTCACCGTCAAGGCCCCCACGGGCGCCCAGCCGGCCGACATCGCCGCGATCGAGGCCGCCGGCGTGGCCTGGTGGCCGC
>JAABRA010000026.1 GCA_011391155.1 Burkholderiales bacterium | reverse complement strand
GCGGAATTACCACCTAAGAGGTTCTCATCAGAGGAACGCCGACCGTGGAAAAGAGTCCGCCAAACCAACTCTATAGAGAAAACTCATGAAAACGTTCAGCGCCAAACCCGCTGACGTGACGCACGAGTGGTTTGTGATTGACGCGACCGACAAGGTCCTCGGACGAGTAGCCAGCGAAGTTGCTCTCCGTTTGCGCGGCAAACACAAGGCCATTTATACGCCTCACGTCGATACCGGTGACTTTATCGTCATCATCAACGCAGCCCAGATCCGTGTGACGGGCACCAAGAACGAAGACAAGGTGTACTACCGCCACTCGGGTTACCCGGGCGGCATCAGTGCCACCACCTTCCGCGAAATGCAGGCCAAGCACCCCGGCCGCGCGCTGGAAAAGGCCGTCAAGGGCATGTTGCCCAAAGGTCCGCTCGGCTACGCAATGATCAAGAAACTCAAGGTTTACGGTGGCGCTGAGCACCCGCATTCCGCCCAGCAACCCAAAGTGCTGGAAATCGCAGCGCTTTCCAACGGGGTGGCCAAATGATCGGTGAATGGAACAATGGAACCGGCCGTCGCAAATCCAGCGTCGCCCGCGTCTTCCTGAAAAAAGGCACCGGCAAGATCACGGTCAATGGTAAGGACATTCAGGACTACTTTGGCCGCGAAACGTCCATCATGATCGCCAAGCAGCCGCTGGTGCTGACCAACCATGTCGAAACCTTCGACATTCAGGTCAATGTGCACGGCGGGGGTGAATCCGGCCAGGCCGGTGCCACGCGCCACGGCATTACCCGTGCCTTGATCGACTACGAAGCCACGCTCAAGCCCGCATTGAGCCAGGCCGGCTTCGTGACGCGCGATGCGCGCGAAGTTGAACGGAAGAAGACCGGTCTGCACGGCGCCCGCCGCGCCAAGCAGTTCTCGAAGCGCTAATCCGCATTTTGCGGTCTCGAAAAAGCCGCCCGGGTTCGCGCCCGGAGCGGTTTTTTCATTTTGCGATACTCGGCATCCACCGATTTCATCAACATGCGCTTCAAACTGCTCCGTCGCCGGTTGACCATCAGCGCCCCGCGCGTCGCCGTGCGCAGCGCCATGCCCTGGCCATTGCGCTGGGCGCTGGCGGCGATCGTGCTGGGTTTCTGTTCCGCTATCGCCTTGTGGGCCTTTGAATTTGGCAAAGGCATCGCCGGTCTTGATTCCGGGGCCAAGGAAGAACTGGTCAAATTGCGCGAGGAAGTGAACCACCTGCGCGAGGAGCGGGACCGCGCCCAGTCGGTGGTCAATACGGCAGGCAGTCTGTTGACGACCGAGAAGTCGGCCCAGGAGCGGCTGGTGGCCCAGCTCAAGCAGATGGAGGCTGAAAACCGCGAGTTGCGTGACAATCTGGGCTTCTTCGAAAAGCTGCTGCCGACCAGCGCCACGGAAGGCATCGCCATTCGGGGGCTGCGGGCCGAGATGCTGACCAGTGCGCAGGTCAAGTGGCAGGTCCTGGTCATTCAGCCAGTCAAGAGCGCGGCGGAGTTCAGCGGCAGGCTCGAACTCACTTTTGAGGGCCTGCACCATGGGAAATCCTGGTCGATGACGCTGCCGGGTGGCGCGCAGGCTTTGCAGGTTCGCCAGTACCGGCGCCTGGAAGGGGTGGTCGACCTGCCCGCCCAGGTCGTGGTAAAAACGGTTACGGCCAAGGTGGTTGAAGGCAATACGACCCGGGCCGTGCAGAGCTTCAAACTCTAGGTCGGTACGGGGCGCAGACTCCATTGACCTTCGCGGTGCGGGACCGCCCGGGAGTCGCGCGAAGCGAACTTTGCCGTGTTTGCAACCTTTCAGGAGATGCCATGTTCGGGAAAAAAAAGCAGCCCCCCATCAAGAGCCTGATCGCCCACGGCAGTCGCATCGAGGGCAATTACATCTTTTCCGAAGGCCTTCGGGTGGACGGTGAGGTGGTGGGGGACATTCGCGCCGACCCGGCTCACCCCAGCATCCTGGTCATCTCGGAGTCCGCGATCGTGACCGGTGTCATCCATGCCGACCATGTCATCATCAACGGCCGCGTCGTGGGGCCGGTGCATGCCAGTGAACTCCTGGAACTGCAACCCAAGGCCCATATCGAAGGTGACATCCGCTACAAAGGGCTGGAGATGCACCAGGGGGCATTGATCGAGGGACAATTGCGGCCCTTGGTGGGCGAAACAGAAAAGCCCACACTGAAACTGGCGGCAATCAACGCGTGACGGAATTCCCGAGCGAGTTGCAGTAGTATCAAGTCCAATATCTTGAATGGAGTCCTCCATGAGTGCCGTCGCCGAAAACGTCCAGACCGAAATGCCCGTCCCCATCCTGTTCACCGACAGCGCCGCTGCCAAAGTGGCAGACCTGATCGCCGAGGAGGGAAACCCTGATCTGAAACTACGTGTTTTCGTGCAGGGTGGCGGGTGTTCGGGCTTCCAGTATGGTTTTACCTTCGATGAAATCACCAACGAAGATGACACCACGATGACCAAGAACGGCGTTTCGCTGTTGATCGACGCCATGAGCTACCAGTATCTCGTGGGCGCGGAAATCGACTACAAGGAAGACCTACAGGGTGCGCAGTTCGTGATCAAGAACCCCAATGCGCAGAGCACCTGTGGGTGCGGGTCGTCGTTCACAACCTGAACGGGCGGCGCCGCCGGGTTTGGGCCCGGGTCAGGGTCAACGGGGGTAGACGGCCCCCAGTACGCGGGCGCCCTGGGTGCCCGTGATGCTTTCCAGGCTACCGGTTTCACGGCGCAGAGTCTTGCGCGCCAGCCAGGCAAAGGCGGCGGCCTCGACCTGCAAGGGCGGCAGGCCATGGACTTCCGAAGATGCTACGACGAGATCCGGCAGGGCCGACTGAAGGCGCTGCATCAGCGCGGTATTCAGCGCTCCCCCTCCGCAAACGATCAAGCGGCGACAGTTGCCCGCATGGACCTTCAAATCGGCGGCACACGACATGGCCGTGAACTCAAGCAGCGTCGCCTGCACGTCCTGCGGTGCAACCGCGGTAAACGCCTTTAGCCGTTCCTTCAGCCAGACCGGGTTGAACAGGTCGCGCCCGGTGCTTTTCGGTGGTTGCAGGCGAAAGTAGGGCTCGGCCAGGAAGGCCTCAAGCAGCGCTGGCACGGCCTTCCCCCCGGCGCCCCAGCGCCCGCCATCGTCAAAGGGCTGACCGGTGTGCTGCTGGCACCAGTAGTCCATCAAGGCGTTGC
Organism: Burkholderiales bacterium; assembly: GCA_011391155.1. Lineage (GTDB taxonomy): Bacteria > Pseudomonadota > Gammaproteobacteria > Burkholderiales > Burkholderiaceae_C > JAABQG01. Next base: position 3,461 of record JAABRA010000026.1, on the reverse strand, counting down.
CGGGACCACAGTCAAAGCCCGATACCTCGCCGCCCGCGCCCAGCACGCTCAGATTCGAGATGCCGCCCACGTTCAGCACGCAGACCGCCTCGCCGGCCCGGCCGAAAACCTCGCGGTGAAACAACGGAACCAGCGGTGCGCCCTGACCGCCTGCCGCGACGTCACGGGTCCGGAAGTCAGCGACCACGTCGATGCCCGTGAGTTCGGCCAGCAAGGCCGGGTTGTTGAGTTGCAATGTGTATCCCGTGCCGTCGAACGCTTGCGGGCGATGGCGTACGGTTTGCCCATGCGCACCGATCGCCACGATCGCTTGCGGCGGCAGTCCGCCCTGCGAGATGAGCGTGCGCACCACATGGGTATACACGCGGACCAGTGCGTTGGCCGCCAGCGCGGCGCGGTGAAGTTCATTGGCCCCGGCGGTGTTAAGGGCGAGCAGCTCGGCCCGCAGCGCCTGCGGAAAAGGGGCGAAGGCATGATCACGAACCGCGGGGCGGCCCGTCTCAAACGCAAGCAATACACCATCCACGCCATCCATCGAGGTGCCGGACATCAGCCCGACGTAATACTCGACAGACCCGGTCACCGGCGGCAGGCCAGGAGCGTTACTGGGCGCTGGCCTGGCGCATCGAATCCGCAGCCGCCAGATTGACCCGCATCCCGCCGGCAGCCTGCGCAAACGCAGCCTTCGCCGCTGCAGACACCGGAATGGAGTCGCTTTGCTGGGCAATCGTCATGGGGTCCTGGTGCCGGCCATCGACGCGAAACTCGAAGTGCAGGTGCGGGCCGGTGGCCCATCCTGTGGCGCCCACCGCGCCAACTTGTTCCCCCTGGCCCACGCTCTGGCCTTTGCGCACGCCAATGCGGCTCAGGTGGGCGTAAACGGTGGTGTGGTTGTTGCGGTGCTTGATGTAGACCACGTTGCCAAAGCCGCCCTGGGCCCCGGCAAATTCAACGACGCCATCACCCACGCTGCGTACGGGCGTGCCGGTCGGGGCCGCGTAATCGGTCCCCAGATGGGCGCGCCAAGTCTGCAGTATCGGGTGGAAGCGCATCTTGAAGCCGCTGGTGATGCGCGAAAACTCCATGGGAGACGCCAGGTAGGCGCGCTGCAGGCTTTGTCCGTCGAGGTTGTAATAGCTCCCTTTTTGGCCGGGCTCCTGGAACCACATCGCCTGGTAGGTCTTGCCGGCGTTGACAAATTCGGTGCTCAGCACCCGGCCGGCCCGCAACGGCTCGCCGTCGGCTTCGAGCGTTTCATAGACGATCGAAAAGCGGTCGCCCTTCCGCAGGGCGCGATGGAAGTCGATGGTGCCGGAAAATATCTCGGCCACCTGAATGGCGACCGCGTCGGGAATCCGTGCGTCGTCGGTGGCTGCGAACAGCGAGGAGCGGATGCTTCCGCTGGCCAGGCGCGTGGACGCTGCGAGTGGCACAGCCTGCTGGCGTGAGACGAAACCCTGCGGTGTCTTCTCGATCACCAGGCGCTGGAAATGGGTGTCGGTGTCGGCGTTGATCCAGCGCGTGGTCAGGGACAGCAGCTCCTGGCGGTCGCTGGCTTCAGCCGACACGGTGCGCCCGGCGCGCCCCAGCAGGGCATGGCGGGCCGCGGCATTGCTGCGCAGGAACGCGGCGGCTGCAGGATCCACCAGACCCAGCCGGCGCAACAGCGATTCGGCGGTGTCGTTGCCACGCGTGGCGTCGCTACGGAACAGTTTGAAGCGGTGAAGGTCCAGCGCTTCAGTTTGCGTCTGCAGGGGCAGCGGCTGCACCGCTTCCAGAATTTCGCGCACCGGAATCTGGCTGGCATCGGGCGCCAGCGAGGCCACGGCAAACGCACCGCCGCCACCGCCCAGCAAAAGGGCGGTCAGGGCGGCTGTGATGCGTTTGGGGTGGCGTTCCAGGAAGCCTAGAAGCGAGTTCTGGATGAGAATCAGGCTGTTTTTCAAAACGGGCATTTCCAGACATCATTCAAAGGTTTTGCCGGGGCGGCGGAGCCGGTCCGTCGCGGGTGCGATGCCGCACAGACATCGCCTCGTAAAATCGCAGGTTTGGGGAACGCGCAAGTATACCGGCGTGACCTGACGCCACCTCCAAGAAAACCCTTATGAATCAAGCCCAACCTAGTACTTTTCCATTCACTGATCGGGTGCGCGAGGCGCTGGCCGTGTCAAAGCGCGGCTGCGAGGAATTGATTCCCGAGGATGACTGGGTCAAAAAACTAGCCCGTTCCGAAGCGACCGGTGTTCCCTTGCGGATCAAACTCGGGCTGGACCCGACCGCGCCTGACATTCATATCGGACACACGGTGGTGCTGAACAAGATGCGCCAGTTGCAGGATCTGGGGCATACCGTCATCTTCCTGATCGGTGACTTCACCACCCTGATCGGCGACCCGTCAGGCCGCAACAGCACCCGGCCGCCGCTCACCCGCGAACAGATCGAGGTCAACGCCCAGACCTACTACCGGCAGGCGTCGATGGTGCTGGACCCGTCAAAGACCGAAATTCGCTACAACAGCGAATGGGGTGACGCCCTGGGTTCGCGGGGCATGATCGAACTGGCCGCGCGCTACACCGTGGCGCGGATGATGGAGCGCAATGACTTTCACGACCGGTTCAAGTCCGGCGCGCCGATCAGCGTGCACGAGTTCCTGTACCCGCTGATGCAGGGCTATGACTCCGTGGCCCTGAAAAGCGATCTGGAACTCGGCGGCACCGACCAGAAGTTCAACCTGCTGGTCGGCCGTCACCTCCAGGGCGAGTACGGGCAGGAGCCGCAATGCATCCTGACCATGCCGCTGCTCGAAGGTCTGGACGGCATCGAAAAGATGTCCAAGTCCAAGAACAACTACATCGGCATCAGCGAGGACGCCAACACCATGTTCGCCAAAGTCCTGAGCATTTCGGACGTGCTGATGTGGCGCTGGTACACCTTGCTGAGCTTCCGGTCCGAAGCGGATATTGCCGCGTTGAAGGCCGAAGTGGAGAACGGACGCAACCCGAAGGACGCCAAGGTCGCGCTCGCCAAGGAGATCACCGCGCGCTTTCACAGCGTCGCGGCGGCCGATGCGGCCGAGCAGGACTTCATCAACCGCAGCAAGGGCGGTGTGCCTGATGAGATTCCGGAGGTCAGTCTGTCCGGTGCGCCGCTGGGCATTGGGGCGCTGCTCAAGGCGGCTGGACTCGCGCCTTCGGGCAGCGAAGCCGGTCGTCTGATCGACGGCGGCGGTGTGCGCGTCGATGGCGGCGTGGTCAGCGACAAGGGGCTGAAGCTGGACGCCGGCACCTACGTGGTGCAGGTCGGAAAACGCAAGTTCGCCCGCGTCACGCTGGCTTGAATCCGGGCAGTCCGGCCCGGCGGGCTTATTTCGCCCCGGCGGCCTCCAGCATCTTCACCATGTCCCGGAACCCGCGGGAGCGCGCCAGCTGCAGCGGCGTCTGTCCTTGCCGATCGGACAGCTT
>JAABRA010000025.1 GCA_011391155.1 Burkholderiales bacterium | reverse complement strand
GGGCACTCATGCGGGCATGCTATCCCAGCGCCTGCCATTGGCCGGTGCGCCGCGACCCGCAACGCCAGAAGGCATCGTATTCAGTAGCAAACAACGACCATTCGACGCTGGGAAGATGCCATTTTCATGCATATTTTGTAACTACTCAGGTCGGGTGCGATTCGAACTGTTGCGCCAGCCCTAAGACCCTCACCCCAACCCTCTCCCCAAGGGGCGAGGGAGTTACAGCCCATACCGGCGCAGTACACAGGCCCGCCTCTTGCTCCCTCTCCCGCCTTGGCGGGAGAGGGTTGGGGTGAGGGCGGCCCTCGCTCACCAAACTTGACCTGAGCCGTTACCCAATTCTTGCCGACACGAACGGCTCAGCCCCCGCGCACCATGGCCAGCACCTTTCCCGCATCCAGCGTGCGCGCCTGCTCCTGCATGGCGGGCAGGTAGCGCCCCTGCAGGCCCTGCGCTTCGCGGGCAACACTGGCGTAGGTGTCCTTGAGGGTCTGCGCCGAGAGCGTGCGCCCGCCCGCGTAATAACGCCGGGCGACCTGACCCAGCGCATAGGTCGCGGCAAAGCTCATGCCTGAACTGACGGCCTGGTTGCCAATGCCGCGCAGCAGACCACCCCCGAGTTTGCCCAGCAGGCCGCCAAGCAGCTTGCGACCGGCCTGCTCCAGGTATTGCGAGGTCAGCCCCACGCCCAGGGTGGCCAGGAAGTCCTTGATGTGGCCGCTGTCCAGGGTGTAGCCGTAGGCCTGGCCGATGCGGTAGACCAGCCGCATCTGCAGCGGGATGATGGCCATGGTCGACAGCGATTCGGGCAGCAATTCCAGGGCGCCGTTGGTGATGGAGGCGTTGAGGATGGCCCGGTCGAGTTCGGCTTCGTCCACGGCTGCGGCGGCTGGACTGGCGGCGGCAGCCCCAGCTGGCACCGGCACAGGCGGCGCCGGCGCCACGGACGGGGCGCCAAGCGGCGCGGCCGCCATCGCCTCGGCGTCGTGGCTGAACTGCCGCGCGGAGAGCGGGTCCAGCCCCAGCAAGGTGCGCGCCTCGGCCAGGAAGGCCTGCTCGGGCACCGACTGCACGCCGTCGGCGTCGCACACGCACACGGCCATTTCATAGGCGAGTTGCCGGGCCTCGGAGCTGGTGAGTGCGCCGGCCACGCTGGCCAGCGACACGCGCTTCATCAGCACGTCCTGGTACAGCGTGGGCAGTTGCACGCCATCGGCCTGCGACAGACCTTCGGCAATGCGCTTGATCTCGGCACGCTCGCGGTCGTGTTTCTGGCCATCGACAAAGGCGGCCAGCAGGCTGAGGGACAGGATGGCTTGCGTTTCGGAAGGAGACACGGACAGAACCCTTTCAAGGTTGTTTGACGGAGCCTTTCGGTCCGGACCCGGACCTGAAGTTCCCGCAGGAGGAGCACGCCATCATGCCGCACCTCGGGACACCTGTTTCGCAGGCATGATCGACGCCACGAAAGAGATCACGATGATGCAACGCCGATTTGCCGTTCTGGGTGGCCTGGGCCTGCTGGTCTTGCCCGCCGCCGGCCGTGCGACCGCGCCACCCGCACCGGCGCCCGATGTCTGGCCGCAAGCCTCGCAGGTCCCCGGTGGCATCGCGCGCCTGTCGCTCGGGGCATCGGCCGCACGGCCCGCGGCCTTGGCGGGTGACATCCCCCTGCTGGTGCTGGGCGATGCCATCGAATGGACGGCGCTGGTGGGCATAGCGCTGTCTGCTGCACCGGGCGAGGCAAGCATTTCGGTGCAGAGCGCAGGCGAACGGCGCAAGGTGGCCTACACGGTGAGCCCCAAGCGCTACCTCGAGCAGCACCTCAAGGTGTCGCCGCGCACGGTCGACCTGTCACCCGAAGACACGGCGCGCTTCGAACGTGAGCGCGTGCACCTGGCCACGGTGATGGCGACCTTCACGGAGCCCTTTCCCGATGGGGCGGCGCTGCGCATGCGCATGCCGACACCGGGGCGGCGCTCCAGCTCCTTCGGGTTGCGCCGCGTGTTCAACGGGCAGGCGCGCAATCCGCACAGCGGCATGGACATCGCCGCGCCCACCGGCACGCCCGTGGTGGCGCCGCTGGCGGGGCGGGTTATCGACACGGGCGACTATTTCTTCAATGGCAACACGGTCTGGCTGGACCACGGCGGCGGACTGCTCACCATGATGTGCCACCTGAGCGCCATTGACGTCAAGCCGGGCGATGCGCTGAAAACCGGCGAACGCCTGGGCGCGGTGGGCGCCACCGGCCGCGTGACCGGGCCGCACCTGCACTGGGGCGTGATGCTGAACCGCACCATGGTGGACCCGGCGCTGTTTGTGGGCGCCTGAAGGAACATCAATTTATATAGCAACTTATGACCGTTCCATGCTGGGATGCGGCCATTTTGATTAAAAAAGTTCCACGCAATGCGAGCGAAGCGCCAGACCGACGGCACAACCCGCCCTGGCTGGGCACGACCGTTCAACCGCTGGCAGCTCCACCGCGTGGAAACGGCTGCAACATGCTGACCCGATTGCCTTCGGTGTCCATGAACGACACGTAGTGGGCAATGCCCGGGATCTGCATTGGTTCGCCCAGCACGCTACCGCCGGCCTGCGTGACCTGCTTCATGGCGGCATGGATGTCATCCACCGCGATGACGACCGACGGATGCTGCGCGGGCCAGTCGGGCTTGCGCTCGAAGAACCCGCCGTTGATCGCGCCGGGCTTTGTGGTCGTGCCGTCCACCGTCTCGGTGGTGTGGGCCAGCACGTAGTTGCCCATTTCCACACCCAGCATCTGGGTATGCCAGCCAAACGCGGCCTGGTAAAAGCCGGCCATGCGCTCGCGGTCGTCATAAGGCATCTCAAAATGAACGACGGGATTCATGACGGGACCTCCGGAACGCAAGGTGGCAAGCGAAAAGGGGTCAAAGCGTCGCCGCCAGCGCGGCGAGCTGGTCGGTGGCGATGCCCCAGCCCTGGTGGAAGCCCATCTGCTCGTGCGCGGCGCAGTCTTCAGCGTTCCAGTGGCGGGCCCGCGCGGTGTAGCGGGTCTGGCCACCCTCGTCCTCGAAGCTGAGGATGCACGTGAAGAAGGGCTTGGCCGAGGGCACCCAGGCCGAGGTGTAGGCGTCGGTGAACACCAGACGCTCGTTCGGAATGACCTCCAGGTACACGCCGCGGTTGGGCATCTGCGTGCCGTCGGGGCCCTGCATCGTGATCAGGCTGGCGCCGCCAGGGCGCACGTCGATTTCGGCATAGATGGTTTTCCAGGGCGGCGGCGTGAACCATTGCGTGATGAGCGCGGGCTCGGTCCAGCAGCGAAACAGCTTGTGGCGCGGCACGTCGATCAGGCGGGTGAGCACGAGTTCGTGGGAAACCGGGTCTACCGGTGCGGAAGTGGGCATGAAGAGACCTCCTGGCGTCTGGCGTGTGCTTGCAGACCGTTTTCACGGTTGAGCAGGAACGTACCGCCCCTTGCGCATGGCGTCAAGCGCTCATCGCTGCAACGGCTTTCCGCCCCTTGCCGGCCAAGCGCCCTGCCCGATGCGATCTGCCATCGCCCGATGGCTCCCATGTGGGCTTTTGCCGTTTCCAGGGTTTCGGCCTGATCGCCAGGCGCCAGGGCTGAGGGCCCGGTGACCGACGGGCCGGCGTGGCCCCGTCGGTTACTCAGGCCGCCACGGGGTAATCCGTGTAGCCCGCCGCCCCCGGCGTGAAGAAGGTATTGCCATCGGGCGCATTCAGGGGCAAGCCTTTCTTCAGGCGCTCCACCAGATCCGGGTTGGCCAGGAAGGCTCGGCCTAGGCCGACCAGGTCGGTGAGTCCGTCGTCTATGGCCTTCTGGCCCGAGGTCTGGTCAAAGCTCCCGCCGACGAAGAAAGTGCGCGGCCAGGCCTTGCGCAACGCCTGCTTGAACGCCACGGGCACCACCGGCGCGCCCATGGCCGCGTGGTCCACCAGATGCACATAGACCAGGCCCGCATCGGCCAGCTGGCGCATCAGATCGAGATAGGTTTCCTCGACCTCCGGGTAAGCGCCCATGCCCGAGTTGGTGCCGTAGGGCGAGATGCGGATGCCGACCTTGTCGCCACCGATGGCGGCCACGGTTTCACGCGCCACGTCGAGCACAAAGCGCTGGCGGTTTTCCACACTGCCACCCCAGGCGTCGGTGCGCTGGTTGGTGTGGGGGCTCAGGAACTGCTCCAGCAGGTAGCCGTTGGCGGCGTGCAACTCGACGCCGTCAAAGCCGGCCGCGATCGCATTGCGGGCGGCCGCCACATATTCGGCCCTGGCCTGGGCAATGTCCGCCTCGCTCATCGCCTGCGGCACGGGGTGATCCTGCATGCCCAGCGCGTCGGTGTACATCTGCCCGGGCAGCACCACGGCGCTGGGTGCCACGACCCGGGCGTCCGCAGCCATGTTGGCCGGGTGGCTGACCCGGCCAGTGTGCATGAGCTGGGCAAAAATCTTTCCGCCTTTGGCATGCACGGCGCTGGTTATGCCCTTCCAGGCGTCCACCTGGGCTGCGTTCCACAGACCGGGAATGCGCGCATAGCCCTTGCCGTTGGGGCTGGGGGCGATGCCTTCGGTGACGATCAGGCCGGCACTGGCGCGCTGGCCGTAGTACTCGGCCATCAGCGGATTGGCCACACCGGCGGCGTCGGCCCGGCAGCGGGTCATGGGATTCATCACCAGGCGGTTGCTCAGGGTGATGGTGCCCAGGGGAAAGGCTTCAAACAGGGAGTGGGGGGTCATGTGGACATCCATTCTGGTTTTTGGAAGAGACGAGATGGTAGGCAAGTTCGCTGACGCATGCACAAGGCCGGGATTTACCCCTTCGAAGGTCGTACAGGGTCTGGCGGCCGGGCGCGACGCAAAGCGCATTGACCAGGACGGGGCACACCACAATGACACCCTGATTCTGGCTTACCATCGGCTTTTCTCACACGCGTTCACAACCCACCACGGAGGCTCCATGGCCAAAGGCGACCAGCACAACGAAAAGATGACGAAAAAGCCCAAGAAGGACACTTCGGCGCCCAAACCACCGTCCACGTCGGACCGCCCCACCCCGCCCGTCACGACGGTCGTGCCGGTGCGTGGCAAGCTGAAAAACAAGTAGCCGCCGGCGCGACCGCGCCCAATCAGCCCGGAGCGGATTCAGCCCGGGCGGCGCGCCCCAGGGTGGTATCGATCATCCGGTTCAATTTTTCTGCCGCGCCGCTGATGGCCTGGTTCAGGGAATCGGCATGGTGTGTCACGGCCAGCGGCTGTCGCCCCTGCAGACGCGCTTCCAGCATGCAACGTTTGTCACCCTGGCCGGTCTTGCGGCCGTTTTCGTCGCCCAGGTGCACCTCCAGCCGTGTAATTTGGTCCTTGTGGTGACTCAGGGTCTTGGTCACCTCGGCGGTGGCCCAAGTCGCGAGTGCCTCGTGGCCCTCGATGTGTTGGTCGGTGTTGATCTGGACTTGCATGTCTGATTCCCTTTGCGTTGTTGACGGGTCCACCGCTGGCCTGCCGCGTTGATAGTTGATGGCTCGTGCGGATACCAATTAGATGCGGTCGATCCGTGCAAAACCAAGCAGGGCATCGACGGTCTTTTGCACACCGGACACCGGGTACCGCACAATTCAGCGGCGCCTCCCGACTGACTTACCCTGAAAGCTGTCCATGAAAGCCCTCTGGAACAACACCCTCATTGCCGAAAGCGACGACACCGTGCTGGTGGAGGGCAACCACTACTTCCCGGAAAGCGCGCTCAGGCGCGAGTTCGTCACCTTCAGCAATCACAAGACCTCGTGTCCGTGGAAAGGCCAGGCCAGCTACTACTCGCTGCTGGTGAACGGCGAACTCAACACCGATGCGGCCTGGTTCTATGCCGACCCGAAGCCCGAAGCCGAAATGGTGCGTGGGCGGGTGGCGTTCTGGAAGGGCGTGAAGGTTGAGTAGTTGAAATCCTTCCTCCCCCTGCTGGTCACCCTGCTCATACAGGCGCTCAGCGCGCTGGCCCTGATGGCCGTGCCGGTGCTGGTGCCGGTCGAGCCCGGGCCGCCACGGTTGTCAACCGCAGGCATTGGCGTCTACGTGCTGTTTGCCTATATTGGCGCCGTGGTGGGCAGCCTGTCGGCTGGCGCCATGGTCGACCGATGGGGCGCCATCCGCACCAGCCAGGGCGCGTTGCTCGTCTCTGCCGCGGGCCTGGTCATGGCCGCCGTGTTCCCGGGCGCGCTGATCGTCGCGGCACTGCTGATCGGCCTGGGCTACGGGCCGATCACGCCGGCGAGTTCGCATGTGCTGATCCGCACCACGCCAGCCGAGCGGCGCAACCTGGTGTTTTCGGTCAAGCAGACCGGCGTGCCGCTGGGTGTGGCGCTCAGCGGCTTCTGCATTCCGCCGCTGGCCAACGCGACGGGCTGGGTCGGAACGCTGGTGTGCCTGGCGCTGGCGTGTGTGGCGGTGGCTGCGGCGGCGCAGCCGGTCCGGGCCGGTCTCGACGCACAGACCGCCTTACGCGAGCCCCCGGCGACAGCGACCGGGTTTTCGGTGCGCCGGGTCCTGGCGCAGTTCCTGGAGCCGCTGGCCGTGATCTTCCGTCACAAGGGCCTGACAACGCTGGCGGCGGTGTCGTTCGTGCTGTCGGGCATCCAGCTGTCCTTGAGCAGCTACCTGGTGAGCTACCTGACGCAGGAAATGGCCCTGACCGCCCTGGTGGCGGGTTCGATCCTGGGCCTGTCGCAGCTCGGCGGCGTGGCGGGCCGCATCGTCTGGGGCTTCCTGAGCGATGGCCTGGTGCGCCC
>JAABRA010000024.1 GCA_011391155.1 Burkholderiales bacterium | reverse complement strand
CGCAACTGCCAGCACGGCCATCGTCACGCCGATCAGTCCGTCCAGCACGCGCCAGGCGGTGGGGCGGGCGAACCACGGCGCCAGCCAGCGGGCGCCCACGCCGAGCAGGCTGAACCAGGCCAGGCTGGCGGTGCTGGCGCCGGCGGCAAACCAGCCCTGCAGCGGCGCCGGCTGCTGAGCGCCCAGGCTGCCCACCAGCAGCACCGTGTCCAGGTACACATGGGGGTTGAGCAGCGTGAAGGCGGCGGCCTGGGCCAGTGCGGCGCGGCGGCTCAAGGCCCCGCCACCCGCAGCCGCCTGCAGGCTGCCGGCGTGGCGCATCCGTTGGAAGGCTTTCCACCCATACCAGGCCAGGAACGCCGCGCCCGCCAGTGCCAGCGCGCGGGCCAGCTGCGGGCGATCGCCCAGGGCCCGGGCCATGCCGAAGACGCCGGCGGTGATCAGCGCCGCGTCGGCCAGCGCGCAGAACAGCACCACCGCGGCGACGTGCTCGCGCCGCAGGCCCTGGCGCAGCACAAAGGCGTTCTGCGCGCCGATGGCCACGATCAGCCCCAGGCCCAGGACAAAGCCTTGCGCGAAGACGGGGGCGATCGGCCCCGCGGTGGTGGAAAAGAGGGTCATGCCGCCAGCTTGCCCGGGTTTGGCGGTTTAGCCAAGCAGCATTTGCACATCCGATTTGTTATGGACTGCCTGCCACTGCTTGCGCTGCGGCGGGTGCCATGACCGGGTTGTGAGGCGTGTCTGGCGCCGGCTCACGCCTCATGGCCGCACCAGGCCGGCGACGTAGTCGCCGATCGCCAGCGAGCCAGTCAGCCCCGGGCTCTCAATCCCGAACAGGGCGATCACGCCCAGCTGCGAGTCGTCGATCACGAAGTCGGGCCGGGGCTCGCCGGGCCCGTGCAGCTTGGGCCGGATGCCGGCGTAGTCGGGCGTCAGGGCGCCGTCCGGCAGGCCCGGCCAGAAGCGGCGCACGTAGTCCTCGAAATACCGCACCCGGGCCGGGTCGACGACATAGTCCGGCGCATCGACGAACTCCAGGTCGGGGCCGAAGCGCGCCTGCCCGCCCAGGTCGCGGCGGTAATGGATGCCCAACGCGCCGGGGATGGGCGGCGGATAGATCAGGCGCTGAAACGGCGCGTGGCCGGTCAGCGCAAAGTAGCTGCCTTTGCCGTAGTGCAGGGCGGGAATGCGTTGGGCCGGAAACCCGTCCACCGTTGCCGCCATCTCCTGCGCCTGCAGGCCGCCCGACAAAATCAGGCACCGGGTAGTGACCGTGCTGGGGTCGTCCCCGCCGATGCGCACCTCGACCTGATCGGCCGACGGCGTCGCCCCCATGAAGGGCGAGTTGACCACCACCACGCCGCCATGCGCCTCAATCTCGCCGACCAGCGCGTCCATGAAGCCGTGCGCGTCGAAGACGCCGCTCTCGGCCGAATGCAGCGCGCCCACGGTGCGCAGCGCCGGCTCCAGGGCCAGCGCCTGCGCGGCGTCCACGCGGGTCACGCCCTCCACCCCGTTGGCCTCGCCGCGCGCGGCCAGCGTATCGAGCGCCGCGAGCTCGCTGTCCTGCGTGGCCACGATGAGCTTGCCGCACTTGTTAAAGGCGACGTTGTGCCGATCGAGGAACTCGTACAGCAGGCGCCGCCCCTCGACGCAGAAACGCGCCTTCAGCGAACCCGGCGGGTAATGCAGCCCAGCATGGATCACCTCGGAGTTGCGCGAGGAAATGCCCGCGCCCACGCGTCGCTCGCGCTCCAGCACCGCCACGCTGTGGCCCTGGCGCGCCAGCGCATACCCACAGGCCAGCCCCACCGCGCCGGCCCCCACCACGATTGCGTCAAAGTCGGTACTCATGGGTCAAGCATAAATCACCGCTACGCGCCTAACGGTACACCGCGCACAATCCGGCCATGCAAACGAACCCGATCAGCTTCGATGCCCCGGCAACTGTCATGGACTGGCTGGCGATCAACGACGCGGTCATGGGTGGCCTGTCAACCAGCGGGTTCAGTTACGACCCCGTTGGACATGCCGTGTTTGAAGGCGAAGTCTCGCTGGAGCGCAACGGCGGGTTCGCGTCAGTTCGCGGTACCCGGGCAGCTCTTGGCTCCCCTGGCACCCTGGGGTACGCTTTGTCGGTGCTCGGAGACGGCAAGCGGTACAAGCTGAACCTGCGGACCGAGGACAGCTTCGACGGTGTCAACTATCAGGCCGAATTCCAGCCAGAGGCCGGGCAGTGGATCGAGGTGCGGGTGCCCCTGTCAGCTTTCGTCCCGAACTTTCGCGGTCGGCCTGTCCCGGGTGCGCCGCCGCTCAACCCAGCGCTGGTCAGACAAGTGGGCTTGATGATCGCGGGCAAGCAGGCCGGTCCATTCAGACTTTGCGTGCGACGCATCTCAGCCTACTGAGCGTCGCCAGGATCGATTCATGCGACGGGCAACAGGTCGGCTTCGAGCGTCTCAAAAAGACTGGGAACGGACCTTCCTATTCGCCGAACGCAGCACGTGTCGTTGCATTTTGGCGGCTGACATATGAGCTTGCAGCGTCATTGGGTGAGCGCGTCGAGTCTCTGCTGAAAAAGGCCGCCAAGCTCGGCAGGTAGTTCGGAGCAAAGCCGCTGCATTTGAAGGGGGTCGAGCGCCGACATTTCCGCTCTCACGTAAGCCACCCCTCCAACGTAGGTTTCGCTCCTTTCAACTGCCTCGAAACAGGCAAGATTCGCATAGCGAATGGCGTCGTATTTAGCGAGATAGCTGCCTCTTTCCTCAGGCCGTCGGTCGCCGCAAATCTCAGTTGTAACTCGCAGCGCTACAACTGAACCCCAAACTCGTGGGGGGAGTGATTCACCAGAGCAGCGACCGTTTTGTGCTGACACTTGCGCAGCCGCGGCAACAAATGCGCAAGCCAAAATCACCCGTTTGTTCCCGCAAAACATACTGCCCCCTATCGGCTGGTCGCCACATGGTACCGGCTCATGGCTATGGGGTTCAACAATACTTGAACCCAGCTGGATATGCTGTTGAATGACTCCTTGCGCTGCGTTCCGTTCAATCGCTTCCATGCTGTGAGCGGCTGAAATTTGGCCAAATCCGGACGGTCGCACCCCTCAAGTCCCCTTCCCCGCAAGAATTTCAGCCAAAACCCCCACATCCCAGCGTCATCCGGTCATAGTAAGCTATTAATTTAGAAGCAGTCTGTCCCGCGCCCGAGACTCACCCAGCCTCAACACCCCGCTCCCATCGATCGGCGGCTCACTCCCCGCCTTCACGCGGTTCATCGTCGCCAGGGTGTCGAAAGTCTTCACGTTGCCGAAGGCGAAGGACCACTCCCATTCCAGAGCGACATGCGGGTCCATGGCGCAGTCCTGGACGATCCGCACCAAGTTCCCCGTCGGGGTTCGACAAGCCTTCAGATCCCACTCCACGCATGCTGCGCCATCGCAACTGCCAGCACGGCCATCGTCACGCCGATGAGTCCGTCCAGCACGCGCCAGGCGGTGGGCCGGGCGAACCACGGCGCCAGCCAGCGGGCGCCCACACCTAGCAGGCTGAACCAGACCACGCTGGCGGTGCTGGCGCCGGCGGCAAACCAGCCCTGCAGCTGCGCCGGTTGCTGCGCGCCCAGGCCGCCCACCAGCAGCACCGTGTCCAGATACACGTGGGGGTTGAGCAGCGTGAAGGCGGCGGCCTGGCCCAACGCGGCGCGGCGGCTCAAGGCCTCGCCGCCCGCAGCGGCCTGCAGGGTGCCGGCGTGGCGCATGCGTTGGAAGGCCTTCCACCCGTACCAGGCCAGGAACGCCGCGCCCGCCAGTGCCAGCGCGCGGGCGAGTTGCGGGCGATCGCCCAGGGCCCGGGCCATGCCGAAGACCCCCGCCGTGATCAGCGCCGCGTCGGCCAGCGCGCAGAACAGCACCACCGCGGCCACGCGCTCGCGCCGCAGGCCCTGGCGCAGCACAAAGGCGTTCTGCGCTCCGATGGCCACGATGAGCCCCAGGCCCAGGACAAAGCCTTGCAGGAAGACGGGGGCAACAGGGCCGGCGGCGGTGGAAAGAAAGGTCATGCCGCCCATTCTCGGGGCTGGAAGGGGCGACCCAGCCCCATCGGTTGATCCGGGCCGGGCAAGGCCGATGGCGTCCGACCGCTTGACCGCGGCATCGCGCGCCGCACCGCCGCAGGCGCCAGGGCATATGGGCGGTCAGCCCGGCGGCAGGCAGCTCTGCGCCGGCGAACCGCCGCCGAACAGGGCCTGATCGAGCGCCCGCTGTGGCGTGGCGCCCGCCTTGCGCCGGGCCTCAAACTGGCGCCAGCAGGCCTCGGGGCAGCAGGGCTTGTAGGCCGGGTCTTCCCAGGGGCGCGCGGAGGCACAGCGCGGCGCGGAGGCGAAGCAGTCGTCGAGTTCACGCTCGCCCGGCTTGTAGCAGCGGGTCACCATGCTGGAGCAGGCCGCCAGCACATTGGTCGGCCCCGGTGCGCCACGCGGGTCCAACACGATGGTCGCGTCGCCGCTGCGGGACAGGATGGGCCGCCCCTGCGCATCCTTGGGCAGGCCGGAGAGGTCAACCCGCGGCGGCGGCGCCACCTCGACCCGCTTGGGCTCACGCGCGGCCGACGTTGACGTGGTGGTGGACGAAGCGGGGCAGGGCTGGTCGGTGTAGGTGACGCGCCCCGAGGCATCCTGGCATTTGTTCAGCCCGGCGTGCGCCGGCGAGACGAACAGCAGCAGCGCGGCGATGCCGGCCAGCAGCCACCTCGGCGCGCAGAGGGTCGAAGCGAAACCGATGAATGTCGTCTGATCCGGCATCAAGACCTCCACGCAGATCGTCGGACAGGCGCTGTCCGATGCGCCAACATTATCCGCGTCGGATGGCCCGGCGTCATGGCTGCCGGATCTTCCCCCGGATGGCAAGACGCTCAGCGCCGCAACACGGCCCCGCAGTGAAAGGCGTCTGGCACTGGCCGGACCGGGCTCCCCATCGCACGAAGCTCGGGCTGCACAGTTCCGCCCCCCTTGCCCCCGCCGCTCGATCTTCCCAGCCGCCGCTTCCAGGCGCCCCGCGCGCGCCGCCACGCGTGACGCGAAGGGTTCGCTGAGGGATGCAGCCTTCGGCGATGCGCTGTCGCCGATAGAATGCCGGCCTTTGCAGCCGCGACTGTGCTGCCGCCGCCGCCGCGGGCTCACCGAGGAAAATAGGTTCCATGATCTCCCTGCTGAATCGGGTCTTCCCGCGGGGTCTCCGTGTGAACGCCGGGCAACGGCCCCCCGGGGCTTGCTCTACCGCCGGTGCGGTGACATCGTGCCTGCGCGGCGCGATGGGCCTGGTCCTGGCCGGCTTCGGCTGGCCCGGTCTGGCCCACGCCAGCCCGGTCGATGTCGGGCGTTTTGCCGGGCAACAAGGTGCGGTTCCAGCACCCTGGCGGGTGGTTCAACTTGACAAGAAGGTGCCGCTGACTCGCTACACCGTCGTCAACTGGGACGGCGTCGCGGCCGTGGAGGCCAGGGCCGATGCCAGCATGGCGCTGCTGGCGCGCAGCATCGCGCTTGATCTGCAGACCACGCCCGTGATGTGCTGGCGCTGGCGGGTGGACCGGGTCCTGCAAAAGGCTGATCTGGCCACCAAGGCGGGGGATGACTACGCCGCACGCATCTATGTCGCGTTTACCCTGCCGCCCGAATCGATGTCCCTCGGCCTGCGCGCCAAGCTGGCCGTCGGCCGCAGCCTCTACGGCGACCTGGTGCCCGATGCCGCCCTCAATTACGTCTGGGACAACCAGCACCCGGTCGGCACGCGACGCCCCAACGCCTATACCGATCGCACCCAGATGATCGTGCAGCGCTCAGGCAGCGACCCGGTTGACCGCTGGGTGACCGAGCGCGCCGATGTGCTGCAGGACGCCACGCTTGCCTTTGGTCCGCTGGCCTTCAAGGCCAGCCTGCTGGCGCTGGCCTCGGACACCGACAACACCGGTGAGCAAGCCCGCGCGGGCTTTGCCGACATCCACTTCGTGGGCCGGGGCGAAGCCTGCCGCTTTCCCTGAATGACGCCGCCGGCGCGCCGCAAGGCCCGCGGACTACAGCAGTTCTTCCGGAACCAGCGGTGACAGCAACAGGGTCCTGAGCTCGAGCCAGAACGGGGCATCGGGCTCCCGCGTGAGGACCATTTCCTTTTCCCCGGCTTCGTCGAACGTGAGCCATTCACAGCATTCGCCGCTGGCGCCCAGGCGCACCCGGTAGGCGCTCTGCAGCTTGTCGATGTCGATGATGCGCAGCAACTCCCGCGCCAATTGCGGACTTTCGATCACCAGGCCCATTTCGGTATTGATATTGGCGGAACGGGGGTCGAGGTTCATCGACCCGACAAACAGCGTCTTGCGATCCACCACCACCAGCTTGGCATGCAGGCGCGCGGTCGAGGCGCCAAAAGATATCCCGTGGCGCTTGTTCATCTGCACGCGCGAGGAACTGAGCTCGTAAAGATCAACGCCGCCTTGCAGCATTCGTCCGCGGTGACGGCTGTAGCCCGCATGAACCAGCGGCTCGTCGGTGGAGGCCAACGAATTCGTGAGGATCTGTACCCGCACCTTGCGCTGCTGGAGCTCCTCGAACAACGAGTGGCCAAATTTGCCGGGGATCAGGTAGGGCGACGAGATGACCACCTCCTTCTGCGCCTTGCGGCCTTCGTCGAAGACGCTGAAGGTCACGCTGTCCAGCACGATACCGCCCATCACCTTTTCGGGCTCGTCCGCCAGAACCCGCGCCGCGCCCCAGATCAGCCCCACCCGGCCCGCCTCCAGGTCTTCGCGCACCGGGCCATAGCCGAGCACGTCATTGGCCGCCAATGGCGGGGGTGCGGGGGTCGTG
>JAABRA010000023.1 GCA_011391155.1 Burkholderiales bacterium | reverse complement strand
TAGCATTCTTCGCAATTTATTGAAAAGGAGTTCTGAAAATGATCAAGATGACTGCGGCAGCTCTTTCCATAAGCCTTCTTATGGCGGGAGGGAATACTTTGGCACAACAAGGCGCCATGGAAAAGAAAATGGAAATGGCGGGGCCGGTGGACCGCGCGAAGATTCTGGCGGCGCCAGGGGTGTCCGGGAACTTCTCCACCTACAAAGTTCGCCCGGACTACTACAGGCTCTCCGCAGCCGAGCGCAAGGGTGCGGCCGCCCAGGTTCTTGCCGTGGTTGAAAAGCACAAGGCCAAGATCATCGTCGACGCTTATCTGACACGAGGCTTCGAAGCCAAGAGCGATTATCTTCTGCGCATCCATTCCTACGACATGGCCGCCACCCAGGCGTTTCTGGTTGACTTTCGTGCTACGCGCTTCGGCATGAATTCCGACGTGACCGAAAATCTGGTCGGCATCACCAAGGGCCTCAACTACATCACCAAGGACAAGTCGCCCGATCTCAACAAGGGTTTGTCCAGCGCAACCTATGCCGGGGATGCGCCGCGTTACGCTTTCATGATTCCAGTGAAGAAGAATGCGGATTGGTGGAACCTGAGCGACGAGCAGCGCCTGAAGGAAATGGAGACCCACACGCTGCCTACGCTCGGCAACTTGGTGAATGTGAAGCGCAAGCTCTATCACTCCACGGGTCTGGATGACACGGACTTCATCACCTACTTCGAGACTGCCGATCTCGGCGCCTTCAATAGCCTGATGCTCGCTCTGGCCAAGGTACCGGAGAACAAGTACCACGTTCGCTGGGGCAGTCCGACAGTGATGGGCACCATTCATAGTTTTGAAAACGTAGTCAATATGTTGTCCATGGGCAACTAGACGCTCCTCGGCTCCGGCCATGCCCCGACAGGTGGGCGTGGCCGAGTCAGCCGCCAGGGTGCTCGTGCAAAACATTCGGGGAATCATCATGACAACCAGTCGTCGCGAATTCATCAAGGGCAGCCTTTCCATTGCTGCCGCCGCAGGACTACCCTTTTCCCTTGGAGGGCCCGCGCTCGCCGCCTTGACAGAGCGCAAGGGTCGTGTGTGGGAAGACGGTTACCGCAATCTCTTTCAGGGCGAACGCACTGTACGCTCGATCAACATGCCCAACTGCACCGGATCGTGCGCCTGGAACGTGGTGATCAAGGACGGCATCGTGAAGCGCGTCGAGCAACCGCTCGACTATCCCGACGACGAGTACAACCCGCGTGGCTGCATGAAGGGTGCCACCTACCATCGCCGCGTCTACTCGCCGAACCGGGTCAAGTTTCCGATGAAGCGCGTCGGGCCCCGTGGCGCGGGCCAGTGGAAGCGCATTTCCTGGGATGAGGCGCTGGACTTCGTCACGAGCGAGATGAAGCGCATCGCGGCGAAGTATGGCCAGAACACCGTCTGGATTTATCCACCGGTGCCGGCCACCGGCATCGCCAAGCAGGGTGCCGGCTTCCGTTTCGCCTCGGTCAATGGATTCGGCATCGGTACTTTCTACAACTGGTACGGTGACCTGCCGCTGGCCCATCCGATGACCTGGAACGTGCAGACCGAAGAACACGAGTTCAAGGACGTGCTCAACACCAAGTACGCGATCATCTGGGGCTCCGACATCGCCCAGACGCGCATGCCGGACGCGCATTTCTTCACCGATGTGCGCGCCAAGGGTGTAAAGCTGGTCTATATCGCTCCTTATTATGACCCGACGGCGAGCATGGTCGACGAGTGGGTGCGAGTTCGCCCCGGCACCGATGGTGCATTGGCGCTGGGATTCTGCCATGTGGTCGTCAAGCGCGGCCTGAGCGACGAGGCCCACATGCGTCGCACCACCAGCGGTCCCCTGCTGGTTCGCAACGATACCGGCAAGTATTTGAAAGCCGCGGACGTCACAGAAGGCGGCGATGCAAAAGTTTTCATGGCCTACGATCCGGCGATGGGGAAAGCTGTTCCCGACGTATATTTCAGCGACAAACTGGCACTGACCGGGACGTGGGACGTTACGCTCAAGGATGGAAAGAAGGTCAGCTGTTCGACCACCCACACGCTGTTGCTGAAGAAACTCGAGGACTACGATCCAAAGACGGTGTCCGAAATCACTGGTGTTCCAGCCAAGGATATCGAACGCATCGCGGTCGAATACGCCTCGGCCAAGCCGGCCAGCATCTGGGCGGGAACCGGCATCAATCACTGGTACCACGGCGACCTCATCGGACGCGCAACCATCGAGCTCGCCTGTCTGACCGGTAACGTCGGGCGCCAGGGCGGTGGCGTGAGCCCCTGGGCCGGGCAATATCTGATGCGTCTTAATCCGACGGATTACTTCTTTCCGAAGAAGGAAGGCGGCAAGCCCGACGAGCGTTACCGCCCCGTGCCGCTGGACACGGCCTACGTGGTCAACGGCCCGACCGACACCATGTTCAACAAGGCCGGCCTGTGGCGCCAGATCCGTTGCATCTACGCGGCGGGCGGGAACCTCCTTGGCGAGGCCTCCGACCAGAGCAACCTGATGCGCAAGGTGCTGCCGGAGATCGAGTTGATCGTCTCACCGGAAATCGAGATGAGTACGTCAGCACAACTTGCCGACATCGTGCTGCCGGTGGTGAGCTGGTTTGAACTGCCTTACGACATCGCCACTACTCCGGCACACCCCTACATCCAGTTGCACGAAGGTGGTCTGGAGCCGATGTTCGAAGCCAAGACCGACATCTGGATTTATCACGAGTTGTGCAAGCGACTCGGTACCGCAGATCGTTTCAAGTTCACCCGGCCGGAAGAAGCCATCGAACTGCTGCTTGAAACCGGTGGCCCCCAGGTCAAGGGAATCACCTTCGAGCGGCTGAAGAAGGAGCGAACCATCCGCGTGAACCTGCCGAGTTCACCGTATGCCTCGTTCACCGAAGAAATCGAAGGCAAGAAGAAGTTCAAGACTGCCTCGGGGAGGCAGGAGTTGTACAAGGACGAAGACCGCTTCATCCAGTTCGGCGAGCAGCTTCCGGTGCACAAGGAGCCGCACCAGGCAACGCCGTATGGACCTTCGAAGGTTTGGGCGGAAGCCAAGAAGGAACGCAATCCGCTCTACGAACAATACCCGATGGTCTATCATTCCCGGCATACCCGCTGGAGCGTACATTCGTCGTGGCGAACCACGGATGCGATAACCAGACTCGACGACATCGGCCAGCCCCTGCTGGAACTCAATCCGGTCGACGCCGCGAAACGTGGATTAGTTGCCGGAGACTGGGCAACGGCTTTCAACCAATACGGCTATGTCAAGGCGAAGGTCAAACTTCGGGAGTCCGTGCCTCCTGGCGCGGTGCTAATCTATTTCGGCTGGCAGCGCGAACAGATCCGCGAAGGCCACTGGAACGCGCTGACCCACAATCCCATCAACCCCATTCACGAAATCTACTTCATCCCCAACGTCTGGGGGCCGGTTTCCGGCCACTTCGATCAGTTGTGCGAAGTGAAGAAGTCCTAACAGAGGAGAGCCGCCATGTCCGAAGCACTTTGGCAAAAATACTACGGGCAACCAAACCCGAAATACGGCAACCGTGTTCAGTGGGGCATGTTGTTAGACATCAATAAATGCATCGGATGTCACACGTGCACCATGGCCTGCAAGCAAACCTGGACCAGCGATCCCGGGCAGGAGGACATGTACTGGAACAGCGTTGCCACCGAGCCCTATGGAAAATATCCGCGCAAGAACGGGAGCAAGAACCCGTCGGATTGGGACTATCGGTTTTCCAACCTCTACCAGGACACGCCCAAGGGAAAATTTCCCAAGCTCTGGCAGTTCTACCTGGCGCGGCCGTGCAACCATTGTGCCAATCCGGCCTGCCTGCCCGCTTGCCCGACCCGCTCGATCTACAAGAACGAGGATGGCATCGTGCTGATCGACCAGGACACCTGCGAAGGTTTCCAGAACTGCGTCAAGGCCTGTCCGTACGACAAGATCTACTACAACGCGGTGACCAAGAAGTCGAACAAGTGCATGTTCTGTTTCCCGCTGTTGGAGAAAGGGCAGGAGCCGCAATGCGTGAAGAGCTGTGTTGGCAAGATCCGCATTTTCGGCAACCTGATGGATCCTGAAAGCACAATCTCGAAATTGATTCGCGATCCGGGTCTGGGCGTCAAAGTCTACGATCCGCAAACCAACCTGAAGGCCACACACCGGGTGATCAACCCGATCGAGCGCCGCCAATACCGGCCCGATTTCGGCACGATTCCTTCGGTCTGGTACGTGCCGCCGAAGAATGTTCCAAAAGAAGAGATCGAGAAGTACTTCGGCTATGCCATGGGTGGGCTGCTGGACGAGCCGCATCACGTCGAAGCGCCCGTCAAGATGAAGGACATCTAAAAATGGATGAGCCAGTAAACACCAGCAAGTTGCATGATACGGCCCAAGTTGGTGGTGTCCGGTCCAGGCCGGGCAAGCGCGGCCAGCTCTACCACTTTTTCGAACTGGCCTTGGCGCATCCCGGCGAGGGCGGGCATGACTATTTCCGCCTGGAGTCGACCGAGAACGATTTCCAGCAAGTTTATGCAGCGGGAGTGCAATCCGAGGCGAAGCTGGCGGAGAAAGGCATTCCGGCCGCCGGGAAGTTCTTTTCAAGTCTGCGCGGGATGAGCTATGAGCAAGTCGAGGCTGCATATATTTCGCTCTTCACCAACAACTATCCGCACCTTCCCTGTCCGCCCTATGGATCCCTGTTCACCGCGGTAGACAGCGAAAAGCGCCTTGAGGAAATGTTGGCCATCAAAGAGTTTTACCAGAGCCACGGCATGGATATCGCAGAATCCTACGATGACCTGCCGGACCATCTTTGCGTCGAGCTTGAATTCCTTCACATGCTCTGTTTCCGGGAGAGCGAAGCAGAAGATGCGGAGGACCTGGAACTGATCCGGGGCGTTCGTATCGTTGAGGCGGAATTTCTCGACCGCTTCCTGTTGCCATTTGTGACGCGCCTTGCCGATCTGGCGGTCGGGTCTGTTCCGAATAATCCATACAGCGATTTACTTGAAGCAGCACGATGCTTTCTGCTGGCTCACCGCATCGAACTCGGCAAGCCGGCGGCATTGACATCGGGAAACCTGAGGAGCTGAAAATGAGAACTTTCCACGTACTTCCGCTGCTTGCAGCCGTTGTAACAGTGTTTGCGGGACCGGCGATTGCCGTCGAGAACAACAATCAGGCGAAGGCTGCGACCAAGGTGAGCATGCGCAGCGAATCGGCGCAGCCACATTTCAAACCCACGGGAAAGCCTGTTTCCGCCGCGCGTGGCGAGGCTATATTTCTTGATCACTGCGCGCTATGCCACGGAATCCGCGGCAAGGGCGATGGCCCGCGCTCGGCCTATTTTGTCCAGGGCGGCCAGTACATACCCGACATGACCGTCGCCCAAGTCCTGGCCGGCCGCGACAAGGAACTGATTGAAAACATCCGCGAAGGCCTGAATCGCCTGCCGGAACCTTCCTATGTCATGCCGGCTTTCAAGTACATCCTGTCGGACGAAGAAATTCGCAGCGTCTTGGCCTATGTGAAAACATTCCCAAGCCAATCGCGCAAGAAATAGGATCAACAGGTACTGAGGTAAATCCTCCGGACGACAGGCTTGCTCGGGGCGATAACTATGCCGGCAGATGTTCGCCGCCTTGGGGGGGGCGTCGTCAAGAAATGTCTTGGGGCGCTTCCTAGAGGTTGATTGCGATTGCCCTTCCGGTCGAGCATATTTAGGCATAAACCATACTTATAATATTGTTATTTTGATTGAAGGCGGATATATTTTGATCTGCATCAAACTCCGCTAATGTTTCAGGTGTAATCTCCCGAAAAATTTCATACCGCACCGCATCAATTGCGGTGTCGTGAACGGTTTCTTTTTGTCAATGTGAGGTGAATCCATCATGCAATCGCAAGCGACTTACAACTACAAAGTCGTGCGCCAGTTCGCTGTGATGACCGTAATCTGGGGCATCGTCGGCATGCTGGTCGGCGTCATCATCGCCGCCCAGCTGGTCTGGCCGGAACTGAACGTGCACGAGTTCCTGAGCTACGGGCGCCTGCGTCCCCTGCATACCAATGCGGTGATCTTTGCCTTTGGCGGCTGCGCACTGTTTGCGACCTCCTATTACGCGGTGCAGCGCACCAGTCATGCGCCGCTGTTCGCGCCCGGTCTGGCGGCCTTCACCTTCTGGGGCTGGCAAGTGGTCATCGTCATGGCGGCACTGTCTTTGCCGTTGGGGTTTACACAAGGCAAGGAATACGCCGAACTCGAATGGCCGATCGACATCCTGATCACGCTGGTCTGGGTGTCCTATGCCGTGGTGTTTTTCGGCACCATCGTCAAGCGCACCGTCTCGCACATTTACGTGGCGAACTGGTTCTTCGGCGGCTTCATCCTCACCGTTGCGGTGCTGCACCTGGTCAATAGCGCGGCGGTTCCGGTTTTCGCCGCCGGCGTCCTGACGCCGAAGTCCTACTCGGCCTATGCCGGCGTGCAGGATGCGATGATCCAGTGGTGGTACGGCCACAATGCGGTGGGCTTTTTCCTCACCGCCGGCTTCCTCGGCATGATGTATTACTTCGTGCCGAAGCAGGCCGGGCGTCCGGTGTATTCCTACCGCCTGTCGGTGGTGCACTTCTGGGCGCTGATCTTCACCTACATGTGGGCGGGCCCCCATCACCTGCACTACACGGCGCTGCCGGACTGGACCCAGTCGGTCGGCATGGTCTTTTCGCTGATCCTGCTGGCGCCATCGTGGGGCGGCATGATCAACGGCATCATGACGCTGTCGGGCGCCTGGCACAAACTGCGTGACGACCCCATCCTGAAGTTCATGATCACCTCGCTGTCCTTCTATGGCATGTCCACCTTCGAAGGTCCGATGATGTCGATCAAGACGGTCAATGCGCTGTCGCACTACACCGACTGGACCGTCGGCCATGTGCACTCCGG
>JAABRA010000033.1 GCA_011391155.1 Burkholderiales bacterium | reverse complement strand
GGGCAACCAGGACATCATGGCGCGCATGTGGTTTCCCGCGTCCGTGCTGCAGGCCTATGCCACCGCGGCCACCAATCCGGCCGGCGTCTCAACGGCGATCTCTGACTATCTGACCGCCAAGGCAACGCGCGCCGCAGCCCCGGGCGCGCTGACCGCCACCCAGACCGCGCTGCTGGGCGCGCCCAAGATTCCCTACAACCTGGACGCCTGGGACGGCTACCCCAGCAACCGTGAAGCCGTGTTGCAGACCGTCAAGGCGCAAGGCAAGAAGCTGGTGGCGCTCTCGGGCGATTCCCACAACGCGTGGTTCGCCAACCTGACCACGCTGGCCGGCGAAAAGGTCGGGGTCGAATTCGCCTCGTCATCGGTCACCGCACCCGGCTTTGAAAGCGCCGGCCTGGGCGCCCTGGCCAGTTCACTGGATGGCAGTGCGCTGGTGCCGCAGCTGGGCGCCGCGGCCATCGGCGCCGGGCTGGGCCTGGTGGATGATCTGGGCTACACCGACTCCAATCGCCGGGGCTACCTGCTCATGACGGTGACCGCGGCGGCGGTCAAGGGCGAATTCGTCTTCGTGAGCACGGTCAAATCGACCACCTACACGGCTGCCGTGGGCAAGACGATCACTGTGCAGGCGACTGGCGCGGTGACCTATGCCTGAGACGGTGCCTGAGCCCGCGCCTGAAACGGTGCCTGAACTCCGGCCCTGAGCCCCGGCTGGGCGTCTTTCTCGCAGGCCGATCAGTACCAGTCGGCCAAGGCGTCGGCGTGGCGCTGTTCGCGGGTATCGCCCGAGGGGGTCCACAGCGTATGGCTGCAGGTGGCCCGGGACAGGAAATCAAGCAGCGAGAGGTGCCGGCGCAGGACGCGCTGCTGGCGGTGATCAATCAACGGATTAAAAATTCCCCGGCGGGAAAACAGTTGCCGGGGGTTTTTCTTGATCCACAACCAGGACCCCATCTCCAGCGTGAGCGGCAGGAAGGTGCGGGCCGGCTCACTGCAACCCTGCAGATAGAGGTGGTCCCACAGATCGCCGTGGGCCAGGTATTGCGCGCTTTGAGGCTCGATCACGTAGGTATGGTTGCTGTGCGCCTGCAGAAAGATCTCCTGCAGGGCGTGAAACTCCGCCAGGTGCCGGATCGGCTTGCGCGTATGCGCGAAGGGAAACCACAGGCGGTCACTGAGCCCAAAACCCGAATGGCAGTCCAGGGCCATGCTGAAGGGCCGTGTCAGAAGTTCGGCGTTGACCACCTCGCACACCGCCTGACTCTCGGCCTCCATCGGCTCCCCGAGCCGTCCCCGGTACCACGGCAGGCCCGGACTCAGCCGCTGGCCGCCCACCATGAAAGGCACCCGGTCCTGGGCATTCACCGGTGCGTTGCGCATCAGATCCACGCCGCGCGGGTTGGCACGCGTGCCCGCCGCCATGCCGCCGGGATTGACCATCGGCATGAAAACCAGCCGCATGTGCTCCAGTTGCCGGTTCAGCGTCACATCCCAGCGCAGGCGCATGACGACATTCTGGAGGTAGGCCATCACCACTTCAGCACCGATCCGCTCCAGGCCATGCACGCCGCCAAAAAACCCGATCGCCGGCACGTCAGGGCTGGGGTTTCCCAGCGCGATGGCGTAGACCGGCAGGCGGGCACCGGATGCGATGGAAACCTCGTGCACCACCCGCACGTCAAGGCGGGTCGCGCCCAGTTCCAGGATTCGCTCCAGCGCTACCAGCTCAGGCAAGACGATTTCAGGCGGGGACATACGCAAAGTCGGGTCCAGGCGGGAGCTCAACCAGAACGCAGCATCGTGAAAACCCGCTGGCGACGCCAGGCTGCAGCGTCAAGGCCGCAGAAAAGGGATGAGCTGACGCCAAACCGTCACATCCGAACGGTATCTTTGGGTGGTCAAAACTCTGCGCCAGGGGTTGTTTATGTTCTGGAAAATCTTCGGTTTGCAAAAATTGCTGGATGGATTGTTTGACGACACCTGGTGCTGTCCCTGCGTCCCGAGCAGCAAAGGCTTTTCCCATGAAGAACGCACGACTCCATCGCGGCGCTGATCTGTCGCGGATCCTCGCAATGTGCGGCATGGTCGGGGGCAGCCTGGCCTGGGGCATGGTGGAGCTCTTCGCGCTGCAACGGTCACGCTACCAGGCGTGGCGCGGGCGCGGTCACGCGGCCCTGGCCTCTCCCGGCATGCCCCAGGCCCGAAGCGCCCGCAGAAGGGGGCGTTTCTTCGACTGATGCGCCTGCATGCGGCGCAGGATGTCGTCGAGGGTCCGCATGGCCTCGGTGATGTGCGGGCCCTTGTTGAGCATCACGCATTCAGCGCGCTCGCCCATGGCGGCGTCGGTGATTTCGGCGCGTGACGGCAGGCCGGTCTTGGCCAGCGTCTCCAGCACCTGGGTGGCCCAGATGACGGGCATGTGGGCAGCCTCCGCGGCCCACAGGATCTCTTCCTGCACCTCGGCCAGTCGCTCGTAGCCGCATTCCACGGCCAGATCGCCGCGCGCGATCATGATGCCGGCGGTCTTGCTGGCCATCGCCGCGAAAAGCAATTCGGGCAAATTCTCGAAGGCCCGGCGCGTCTCGATCTTGAGCACGATGCCCAGGTCGGGTCGCCCAAGTTTGAGCAGGCTGGCGCGCAAGGTCTCGACATCGGCGGCCTGCTGCACGAATGACAGGCCGACCATGTCGGCCACCTCGGCGGCCACCGCCAGGTCTTCGATGTCCTTGTCGGTCAACGCGGGCAGCCGGAGCTGACTGTCGGGCAGGTTGATGCCCTTGTCCCCAGCCAGCTTTTCGCCGTTGTCGCGGGCGTGGGTGATTTCCACCTCGACCCAGTCGGATTCGACCCGCTTGATGACACCGCCAATGCGCCCATCGTCGAACCAGATCCGCTCGCCGATGCGGACCTGCCCGAAGACCTCGGGCAGCGTGCAGGCCACGGTGGGGACAGCAGCCTGTGCCTCGCCCCGGTCCTTGAACCCTTTGGTGCCTTTGATGTCTTTGCTTCGTCCGGCCTTCGGCCCCCGGGTCAGTCTCAACAGGCTGCCACGTTCCAGCTGCAGCACACCGTCCTGACGTGGCAGGTCGGCCAAGCCGGTCTCCAGTGGCAAAACCCCCTTTCGCTGCAGCGTGAACCGGGTCTCGGGTACCAGATAGGCCGTCCTGGCGCACTCGGCCAGGAAACCGGTGTCGTCCTGATGCACGACCCGCAGGCAACGGCTGGCGTCGCGCGCGTCGGTCAGGTCGATGTGGTCGCCGACCTCCAGCTGCGCCAGCCAGGAGCCATCAACCCCGACATGCACCGGCGCACCCGCCACCGGCTGGGTCGCGCCGGCCGGACGCAGCCCCACCCGGGCCGGCCGCACGACCTGTCCGAACGCGTCCCGCGAGGGCTTGAGCCGCAGCACCGCCGCACCCGGCGCGATGGCGCCGGTGCGCAGCTTCGGGCCGCCCAGGTCCATGAGGATGCGAACCGGCCGGCCAGCGGTCCTGGCGGCCCGGCGCACGTGCGCCGCCATCGCCTTCCAGGCCTCCGGCCCGTCATGGGCGCAATTGATGCGCGCGATATCCATGCCCGAGACGACCAGGCGCCGGACCAGGCCGAAGTCACTGGCCGCCTCCGACGGCAGCGTGACCATGATCCGCACGGAGCGCTCCTTCGGCGCCGCGCCCAGCAGTTCGGCGGTATGGCGTTCCAGCAGCTTTCCACTGCTCTTGACCCCGACCGGCTCGTCGTCGGCATGGGATTCCCAGGCTTGCCCCGTCAACCGGTGCAGGATGCCGAGCACCTTGTCGAGATTGGCCATGACATGGGATTCGGCGCGCCCGAGCGACGACAGTCCAGCCCGGGACAGCCACTCCTGCAGCGCGCGCTGGTCGCTGTGGCGCAGGGTCAGGTAGTGCGCCAGGTTGCGCGCACTGACCTGGTAGGAGGGATCGACGCCCTGCAGCCGCGGCCCCAGGGTGGCTTCGCAGGCCTGCATCGCACCCCGAAGCTCCCACAGCTTGTCGATGACGGCCTTGCATTCGGCCGCATCCCAGGTTTCGGCGGCGTGCCCTTGTTTGTTCCTGTGCATTTCCTGATCACCCGGTTGATAGCCCCGGCGCTGGACACCCTGTTGCGACGCGGCTACTCCAATGTATGTCGTTTGTGTGACAAAACCATTTCAAATCCCGGCTATCCGGGGCCTGCGCTGCTGCGGGGCCTCATTTTTCGTCGCTCAAAATGTTTCAGCGCGGTGTAGGTTGCAAACCCCAGCAGGCTGGAGACGACCAGGAAGGCGCCATACGCCAGCGGCCAGGGCGTCCCCTGCGTCATCATGGAAAACTCGGACATGCCGCCCATGCCCGCCAGGATGTTGATCGGCATGAACACGACGCCAAACACGGTCAGCTGGTTGATCCGCTTGTTCTGGTTGATGTTGATGAAGCCGATGGTGGCGTCCATCAAAAAGTTGATCTTGTCGAACAGGAACGAAGTGTGGCTGTTCAGCGATTCGATGTTGCGCGAGATCTGCCGGGCGTCGTCCTGCTGGGCCGGCGACAGGGTCTTGCTGCGCACCAGGAAATTGATGGCGCGCTGGGTGTCCAGGATATTGCCGCGGATGCGCCCGTTCAGGTCTTCTTCCTCGGCAATGTCCCCGAGGATCGCGGCGGCCTCCACGTCGCTGATGGTCTCGCTGAGCACCTGCCGCCCGACCTTGCCGAGCGTGGCGTAGATGCCTTCCAGCGAGTCCGCCGAATATTCGACATCCGCCCCATAAAGGTCCAGCAGCACATCGGCGCTGTCGGACACATAGCCCGCCTGCGTTCGCGCCAGGCGCCGCTGCAGCCGGAACACCGGAAGCTCTTCGTTGCGCAGGGAAAAAAGAATGCCCTGGTGCAGGATGAAGGCCACCGGCACGCTGCGTGAGTGGCCTTCCCGGTCGAGCAGGAAGTTCGAATGCAGATAGATTTCGCCGCTGTCCTCGATGTGATACCGCGAGCTGACTTCCAGGTCGGTCACCTCGCCCGGGTCCGGCAGCGTGAGGCCAAAATGGGCGCCCACGTAGGCCCTCTCGGCCTTCGTGGCGCCCAGCAGGTCGATCCAGATCGCCTTGATGCCTTCGAGGTTCCTGCGGCTCTCGATCGAGATCTGCCGCAGCTTGCCATCCACCAACTCAAACGCATTGATCTGGCTCTGGTCAAAAGAGGGCTCCCGGCTCCCGACCAGCTGCTCACGGCGCCCATCGGAAACTTCCCACAACACGTCGTTCTCCCGCTCCTGCGGGATCTGCGCCCAGAGCCGGTGCGCGTCATCCACCGGCAGCGCTTCGAGAATGCTGCCAATTTCACCGGTGGTCAGCTGCGTCATGAGGTTGTGCAGTTCGGCCCGATGCTGGCGCTGCACGAGGGTCTCGACGATCTCCTGGCGCGGCGCGCTCTGGCCGTGCACCATGCCCTCGACGCGCCTCTGCTTCTTGAGGATTTCCGTCACGGTGTCGAGGGACAGGGACATGGCGCTGAGGGGTTGACGTCAGGATTGCGCCGGTCCCGTCGCCGGCTTCACCGGCGATGACGGCAAAGTCCGTGCCTTTCGGACTTCGGCGCGCTCAGGATTGCGGCGGCGGGGGTTTGATCTCAAGCGTTTGCAGGGAAACGTCAAACAGGCGCGCCTTGCCGGCGTAGTAGCGGTCCAGGCGCCACTGGTCAAGAATTCTCAGCGCCAGGGCAAAACTGTCGAAGT
This sequence comes from Burkholderiales bacterium, assembly GCA_011391155.1. Classification (GTDB taxonomy): domain Bacteria; phylum Pseudomonadota; class Gammaproteobacteria; order Burkholderiales; family Burkholderiaceae_C; genus JAABQG01. The sequence goes on along the minus strand of JAABRA010000033.1, from coordinate 39,688 downwards.
CAAGCTTATAGATATCGGATATCGGAAAATCAGCCTCGGATTCGAGGGCCAGAACCAGCCGGGACAGCGTCCGGGCGGACGGGTTGTCCGGATCCTGTTGAATGAATTTTCGGGCTTCCTTGAGGGCGTGCATGGGAAACTTTCTGGATGGAGGTCATCGCCCCGGCAAAACCGCCGGACCGCGTCAGGCATCTGCCGACAGCGCTTTTGGTTACAAGCTTGAATTGTGCGCCGCGCCATGGCGCCGTTTGATGACAGTTTGGTGACAGACGTCGCCGACGGACGGTGCGGGCAGCCCGCCCGGCGGGACCACGCGGCGGGCGGCAGCGCGATTCAAGCGCCGGCGCGGCCCGCCAAAGCTTGACGCACCTCAAGGCAGCAAGGCGGGAGCAGACCACAATGGTGTGGTTTCTGCCGCAAAGCCTTTGCCCATGAATGACCTCCTGCACCTGCTCAATGGTGGCGCCGGCAACCTGGCCGCCTACCTGGCCGCCCATGTGCTGTTGTGTCTGTTGCCGGCGTTCTTCATCGCCGGGGCCATGGCCGCGCTGATTCCCAAGGCCAGCATCACGCGCTTTCTCGGGCGCAGCACGGCGCGTTACATCTCGTACCCGGCGGCCGCGGCAGCGGGTTCGCTGCTGGCGGTGTGCTCCTGCACCATCGTGCCCTTGTTCGCCGGCATCTACCGAAAGGGCGCGGGCCTAGGCCCGGCCATTACCTTCCTGTTTTTTGCGCCCGCGGGCAACATCATGGCGCTGGCCTACACCGGCAGCATCCTGGGCGCGGAGTTCGCCGCGGCACGGTTTGTGTTGTGCCTGCTGTTCGGCATCGGCATCGGCCTGCTGATGGCGCTGCTGTTCTGGCGCGACGATGCCAGCCACGACGCGCAGACCGACACCCTCTTTGCTGACAAGGCCAGCATCACGCCTGCCGCCATCGGCGTGCTGCTGTCATCGGTGGCGCTGCTGATTGCCGGCACCTTGAAGCTGTGGCCGCTGACCACCACCGTGGCCACCTTCACCCTGCCCCTGCCGTGGGCCGAGGCCTGGCAGGCCACCCTGATCCAGTGGGTACCATTCGACGCCGCCAAGGGCGAGGAAGGCGTCAGCGTGCAGGGCTCACTGCTGATCGTGCTGCTGCTCCTGATCGGCGCGACCGCCTGGAAGGGCCTGGAGAACATCGTCGAAGGCGCCAACCGCTGGACCTGGATCGCCCTGGGCCTGGCCGCCACCACCCTGGGGGCGGCCGCGCTGCGGCTCACGCCACACGCGGGCGGGTTGCAGGTCGCCCTCACCGGGCGGGTGCTTGCTGTCGCGCTGACGCTTTGGGCCGTGCTGCGCTACGCCCGGCGGCTGCCGGCGGACGACTGGCAGGCCTGGCTGTGGGAATCCTGGCGCTTTGTGAAGCAGATCTTCGGGCTACTGGTGGTCGGCGTGTTTGTCGTCGGCGTGATCCGCCAGTTGATCCAGCCCGAATGGATCCAGGGCCTGGCCGGCAAGAACAACCTGCAGGGCAACGCCGTGGCGGTGGTCTTTGGCGTGTTCATGTACTTCCCGACGCTGGTGGAAGTGCCGGTGGCGCGCATGTTCCTGGACCTGGGCATGCACCCCGGCCCGCTCCTGGCCTACCTGATGGCCGACCCGGAGTTGAGTCTGCAGAGCATGTTGATGGTGGCCGCCGTGATTGGCCGCGCCAAGACGGCGGCCTATGTGGGCCTGGTCGCCGGGTTCAGCATCTGTGCCGGCCTGCTGTATGGCGCCTGGGTCGATGGCGTCAATCCGCTGTGGCTGGCGCTGGGCCTGGCCGCGTTTGCGGCCCTGCTGGCAGCCGCCCTGGCGGGGCTGCACCGCCGCCAGCGGCGTGCCATTCAAAACGTATGAACCTGAATGAACCCCAAGGAGAAAACACCATGTTGACCGTCAAGATTCTGGGCTCCGGCTGCGCCAACTGCAAGAAGCTCGAAGCCGTTTCGCGCGAAGCCGCCGCCAGCGCCGGGCTGGACGCCGAATTCATCAAGGTCACCGACATGAAGGCGATCATGGCCTACGACCTGCTGTCCACGCCCGGGTTGGTGATCAACGAAAAGCTGGTCAGCAGTGGCCGCATCCCGACCCAGGCCGAAGTGCGGCAATGGCTGGCCGCCTAGACAGCGCCGCAGCAAAAATATAGCGCCAAATTGGCACTATCCCAGCGTGGAATGGTCATAGTTTGCTAGCTATTTTGGGATTCCCAGTCACTGGGAACACCGCTGGTCAACCCCACCGAAGGCCCCGGGCCGGATCGAACCGCGGTGCCGCGCGGCTCAGCCCGGCGCCGGCGACGGTTGCCGAAGCGCCGCGTTGAGCTGGTCCACCAGCTCGGCCCAGTCGGCGTCGCGGCTGATCTCCTCGCACAGAAAGGCGGCCTGGCTGGCCGTCCAGAAAGGGGCGTCGGCCAGCACGATGTCCGCCGCCAGTGGCGAATGCGCTGCAATGAACTGCCGGATGGTTTGCTCATCGCGCGGCAGGCCCAGCTGGGCGAAAAGTTCCCGGAAACGGTGCACCGACAGGTCCATGATGATTCCTTGCGTGTTTTGGGTCGCGCCGCAGCGCTGCCAGGCAGCACCACTCCTTGTGCATTAAAGCGCAGCGCCGCCGCGGCCGCGTCAAGCCATCGCCGGCAACAGGGTCGAAACCCCTTCACCGGCACGAATCGCCACGAGTTCACCCTCGGCGAACGGGCGCCAGGCCTCATCGGTGAGCGGGACGCTGGCGACCAGCGTCACCGTCTGCGGTCCTGCAGCCATCGCCGAGATCGCGGGGCAATCGGGGATGGGGTCTCCCGGGTGGCAATGCCGCTGCAGCATCCACAGCCCCGGCGGCTCCACACGACCGCTGGGCCGCTGGATGCGCCGGTGGCCGTGCGCAAACAAGGTGTCGCCGTCGGCATACAGGAAGTTGGCCGGGCCGAGCGCACGCAGCTCGGCAGCAAAGGCGGCAAGCACGGCCAGGCGCGATTCCAGCGGCGGCGGGCCGGCGCCGCCCCACAGTGGGGCCAGGCGTTGCATCAGGGCGCAGAAAGCGTGTTCGGAATCGGTCTGCCCAACCGGACGGTCGCGGCCGATCGCCATCGCCGCGCTGGCCCAGACGCCGGGCAGGTTCCCGTTGTGCGCGAACACATGCATGCGCCCGCCAAGCTCGCGCGCAAAGGGTTGCGTGTTGGCCAGCGTCACGGCACCCTGCGTCGCGCGGCGGATGTGCGAGATGGCCAGCGGCGTGACCGGCCCGCCGCTGGCCAGGGTCCGGACCAGGGCGCTGTCGCCGGCCGGCGCGGCATCGCGAAACAGCGCAACATCCCCGCCCTGGTAGAACGCCACCCCCCAGCCATCGGGGGCAGCGCCGTCGACGGCGCCGTGCGACGCCAGGGTTGCGAGGGAAAACGACAGCCGTGCCGGCTGCGAACCCGACCAGGCCAACAGTTCACACATGGGCGGCGCCCGGTTTACCGGGCCCCCTCGATGATCCAGCGCACCAGTGCGCGGGCGTTCTCCGGCGACAGGCGCTCGTGCGCCTGGACGCCGCCAAAGACATGCCCCGCGCGAAGTTCGTCCGCCAGTCGGGTCTCCGTGGCGGGCTGGCCCTGGTAGCGGGCATAGTCCCGCGCGAGGGCCTCGAAAGACGGGGCGTTCTTCTTGGGTGGATTGCCGTGGCAGGCGAAGCAGCCCTTGTCCAGAGCCAGCTGGGCGCTCGCTTGGGCGGTATTGACGACAGCAACCGTGGTGATCAGCACGGCTGCAACGAAAAAAATTCTCTTCATTCAAGGCTCCTTGACAGGCTGATGAGCATGACGAGCACTATGACCATGGCTATGAACATGGTCGTTGGCATGGGCGGCCACCGGACTCATCCCGTCCGCATTCAGTGCCGGGACACAAGACCCGTACAGCTCGTCGCAGGCCTGCATGAAAGGCGCCTGGACGACCTGCAGCGTCACGTGCGTGATCTCGAAGCTGTCATGCAGCTTCTCCGTGGCGTCTTTCAGAAAAGCGTCGCCGGGGCTCCCCTGCGGCATCACCAGATGCGCGGTCAGCGCGACATGCGAGGTGCCCATGGCCCAGATATGCAGGTCATCGACCCGGGTTACCCCGGGCAGCGCCGCCAGCAGCGCCCGGACCGCCAGCGGGTCCACGCTATCGGGAACACCGTCGAACAGCATGTGCAGCGACTGTTTGAACAAACCCCAGGTGCCCCACAGAATGACGGCCGCAATCAACAAGCTGACCACGGGATCCAGCCAGACCCAGCCCATCCACAACGTCAAGGCTCCGGCAACCACCACGCCCGCCGACACCAGCGCGTCGGCAGCCATGTGCAGGAAAGCGCCACGGATGTTGAGGTCGTCACCCCCACGCATGAACAGCAAGGCCGTGGCAGTGTTGATGAAGATGCCGATGCCCGCCACCACGATGATGGTGACGCCTTGTTGCTGAAGCGAGACGTCGCCCGACATGAGCCGGCCAAGAGCCTCCCAGGACAGGCCGCCCATGGCCACCAGCAACAGCAAGGCGTTGGCAAAGGCCGCCAGAATCGTCGCCCGTTTCCAGCCGTAGGTGTGCCGGGCGTTGGGTCGCAGCTTGACCGCCAGCGCCCCGCCCCAGGCCAGGACCAGGCCCGCCACATCACTCAGGTTGTGCCCGGCATCGGCCAGCAAGGCCAGCGAGTTGATCTTCCAGCCATAGAAGGCCTCGATGCCCACAAACGCCAGGTTCAGCGCGATGCCGATGGCAAACGCCCGGTTGAAGCTGGCGGGGGCGTGGCTGTGGTCGTGTCCGGCGCTCAAAGCATTTCCAGCGCCAGCGCAATGCCCTGGCCGCCGCCAATGCACAAGGTCACAATGCCGCGTTTCAGGCCGTCGCGCTGCATCGAGTGCATCAGGCGCGTGGCAAGCACCGCGCCGCTGGCGCCGATGGGGTGCCCGTGCGCGATGGCGCCGCCTTCCACGTTGACGATATCTTCGGCAAAGCCCAACTCTCGCAGGCAGGCTAGCGTGATGGCCGCGAAGGCTTCGTTGATTTCAACGCGCTCCACATCGGTCACCGCCCAGTTCGCTCGCGCCAGCGCCTGTCGCACCGCAGGCACCGGGCCCAGACCGAACAGGCCGGGCTCGACTGCCCCGATGCCATAGGAGACCAGACGCGCCATGGGTTTCAGTCCATGCTTCTCGGCCCACTGCCTTTCGGCGACGATCATCGCCGCAGCACCCGAGTTCAAGCCGGGTGCACTACCGGCGGTAATGGTCCCTTCTTTTCGAAATGCCGGCTTGAGCTTCGCCAGCGACTCGGCCGTCGTATCCGGGCGGTTGTGTTCATCCTTGTTAAAAACTGCCGGACCCTTTCTGCCAGGCACCTCCACGGCGGCAATCTCAATCTCGAACTTGCCAGCCGCCTGCGCTGCGCCAAAGCGTTGCTGCGAACGTAGTGCCCAACGGTCCTGGTCTTCCCGGGAAATCTTGTTCTGCGTCACCAGATCTTCGGTGTGCCAGCCCGAATGCTTGCCACTAAAAGCGTCGTTCAGGCCGTCGTACAGCATGCTGTCAAACATCGTGACATCGCCCATGCGCGCGCCCCAGCGGCCTTGAGGCAACAGGTACGGCGCCCGGTCCATGTTTTCCATGCCGCCCGCGATGGCGCAATCAACCACGCCCGACCAGATTTCCAGCGCAGCACTCACCACGCCCTGCGCACCAGATCCGCAGACGCGGTTGACGGTGAGCGCGGGCACCTCGACGGGCAGGCCGGCAGAGATACCCGCCTGGCGTGCCGGGTTCATCTTGACGCCGGCCTGGATCACGTTGCCCATCACCAGGGTCTGCACCTTGTCGGCGGCCAGGCCCGAACGCCTGAGCGTTTCGCGAATGACGGCCGCTCCGAGGTCCGGCGCGGGTACTTCCTTGAGGCTGCCGCCATAAGTGCCTATGGCGGTACGAACCGGACTGCAAATGACAACTTCTTTCGGGCTCATGCTGATACTCCTTGAAATAAACACTCTTATGAAGGGTTTGCGGTATCAACGCCGCCGCAGAACACCGCTCAAATCGGTCCCGGGCGCGACCGTATTGAATACCGTGCCGTACCTCTTGACGTTTTCATGCAAGAGCGCCAACCGTTGGTCGGACTCGTCGCTATCCACGATGATTTCATACCGAATGGACTCCATCTTTGGCGGAACGTCCTGCCGCACGCCGTCCACGATGACCTCAACCCCGCGCAGCTCGAATTGCAGAATCGGCGTGACACGTTCAATGCCCTTGATCATGCAAGCCGACAATGCCGCCAGCAGCAGCTCTGCCGGGTTGAAAGCCTCAGGATTACCCGCCATGTCGGTGTCCAGATCGATTTCAGCGTTTTTGCAGCGCGAAAGACTGCCATGGGCATCTACTCTCCGCGATTCAACGTGAAAGCTCATTTTGGGATTGGATTCGGTCATTTCATTGATCTTTCTCAGAAAAATTGCTGACCGGGCCAGGAGTGTCAGCGCTATCGAAGCGTTTGCCTTTGACAGGGTAGCCCTTTTGCATCCACAGCAGGATGCCACCTCGCATGGGACTGGCTCGAGTAAATCCTTTTTGGCGCAGGAACTCGCTCGCCACAACACTTTTCTCACCGGTCTGGCACACCAGCACCAACTCACGGTCCCGTGGCAATTCAGGCCAGCGCCGTTCAAGTTCGTTCAGCGGAATGCAAAGGACTTCTGGCGCATCGAACGCCAAGGCCGCCGACTCTTGGCGCTCCCGCAGATCGACCAGCACAGCACCGGTCTGTGCCTGCTGGCTAACCTGGGTGGTGCAGACTTCAATGGGCATACGCTTGGAATCCATAGTGAGAAGACGCAAAAAGCTGCCAGAAGACGCAGCGGGTTTGGCGAAGACCGCCCGCTTATGGCGTAAACATTTCAAAGCCCAGTCCCAATGCCATCCACCACAGACCGGCCAGCAGCATCACCAGCGCAAAGGTACGGCGGCCGGGCAACCAGGCATCCCACCGGGCAAAACGCCCGATCAGCGCACGGGCTGCAGACGGCATGGCCCCCGCCAGCAACAACAGCACGCTGTGTCCAATGCCGTAAGCCAGCAGCAGCGCCGCGCCCCAGGCCATGGACGCACCCAGCGCCGCACCCGAGCCGGCAATGGCCAAAGCGGCGGCCAGTGCCGGCGTCGCGCAGGGGCTCATCACCGTGCCAATCAGGGCGCCCAGCACCACAGCGCCGCCAAACCCTGAACGCTCCAGGCGCTGCTGCATGGCGTCCGGCAGCGTGATGCCACAGCTGCCCGCACTGGAACGCCAGAGCCAAACCGCAGTCGCCATGACCAGAGTGCCCACCGCCACCAGCCATGGCCCGGGCAGGGCGCCCATCAGCAATCCGAGCCTGGCCGCCAGCAGACCCATCGCCAGCAGGGCGATATTCATGCCCGCGACAAAGGCCAGCGACAAGACCAACGCCCGGCGCGGGCTGCTGGCCTGCCCCCCGACAAAGCCCACCGCCACGGGCACCGCCGCCAACGCGCAGGGCGACGCCGAGGTCAACACGCCGCCGACCAGCGCAGCCAGCAGGCCTTCCATGCCGTTCACAGCGCCGCCCTGGGCGCGGGCGCGCCCGATAAAACGTTCTGTGGCGCCACGCCAAGGCGGGCCAGGATGTCTTCGCCGCTGATCTTGCCCATGTGGCGTCCGGTCTCTTCCCCTTTGGCGTTGTAGAAAACCTGGGTGGGCATCAGGCGAATCTGGTAGTGGCTGATGTAGTCGCGTTCTTTCAGGATGTCCACATCGACGACCTCTATACGCGGGTCCCGCGCGAGCGCCTGCAGCACGGGCTTCATCTCCCGGCAGCTCACGCAGTTGTTGGCGCCAAACTCCACGACCGTGGGTTTGCCCGCCGCCAGAACCCGTTGCACGGCGTCTTGCGCCGCACCCTGACCCGAAGGAGCTGCGCGCACGGCCGCATCAGACACCGCACCCGGAGCGCGCATCGCGTACATCCCAAGGCCCAGGAGCGCCGCAAAACCACCCGCAACGATGACGAGCACAACCGATGGCCGCCGCCACCAGGGGAGCGGTTTGGCCGGTGGAAAAGTCACAGGCTGAGAGGGACGGCCAGTCATGGTTCAACGACGAATGAATGGGGGGCGTAGAGCAGCAGCGTCAGCGGCCCAGCCCCCGCATCCCCTTGCACCGCCATTCGCGGTTGGCTGCAGGCCATTGACCGGGTCCCCCATTTGAGCCCACTTGCCCGTCCCGCCGCTCATGCTGCGGGCGCGAGCCACTGCTCGATCTTGTCGCGACTCGGCACGCCGCCCGCATGCACCACCTTGCCGTTGATCACGACGCCAGGGGTGCTCATGACACCGTAGCCCATGATGTCGCGCAGCGCTTCCACCTTCTCCAGCGTCACCGCCACGCCTTTGGCTTTAGCCACCTGGTCGATGAGGGCAATGGTGTTTTTGCAATTGGCACAGCCCGTGCCGAGTACCTTGATGTCCATGGTTGAAATGTCCTTTGACGGTCTGCATTAAGAAATAAGGGGGAGGAAAGCACCCTCTTGGAGAAGACGACCCTCCCCTTCAAAAGACGCATCGGAATCCAGAAATAGTTGAAAAAACGCCCTCAAGCCTTTTTGTGTTCTGAAATTCAGCGTTCGCCGGCACCGAACAGGCGTTGCCACCAGCTTCGACGTGAACCGGGCAGCGGCCCGTCGTCTTCAATGCGCTCCGGCTGGATGCGGGACAGCACCCAGCGCGGTGGAACCGGCGCGCTGCTGCAACTGCAGAACGAACCCAGGTTGTGCGGGTCGTAGATCTTGATGAAGGCGGGCTGTTCACGGTTGTCCGCGAAAACGATGCCGCAGAAGTCCTGCTTGTGTTCGCGCCGCAACAGCGCATCCACTTCATCGACGAAGCGGTTCAGCGCGTCGGCCTCCAGTGGGGCCTCAGGCGCTGCCTCGCCGACCAGGCTGGCGTACCAGCCCCGCGGTTCGGCCCGAACCCTGAGCCACAGGTCGTCGAGTTGCTGCCACTGCAGCATGCCGAGGAAGTTGCCGTTGAGTTGTTGCGCGAACGCGCTTGCGGCCTCTGTCATCGCAGTCACCTTATTCGCGCTCCATCTCCAGATAGGTCATGTTGGCCAGCTGCGGGATCCACACGTCAGCGTGCTTCAAATAAGCAAAAGGCCTGGCGTTGAAGCTCTTCACGGCCGTGCTGATGTCGGTGCCGTCATCCACCGCCTTCTTCATGTGCGCGCGCAGCGCCCGCAGCAGGTCGCGCGTCTGGGCCTGGGCAGTGGCCAGGTCGGTGACCTTGCCGTGGCCGGGCACGATGATGGGCGGCTTGAGCGCGTCGATCACCGCGAACGACTCCAGCCAGGTTTTGCTGAGGCTCACTGGCAACAGGCCCAACACGCGATCGACATAGACCACATCGCCGCTGAACAGCACCTTGCGCTGGGGCAGCCAGACCAGCAGGTCGCCGGGAGTGTGGCCGCCGCCCCGGTATTTCAGCTCGAACACCGTGCCGCCCAGCTCCAGCCGGGTGTCCGGGTCCTTCACCCAGCGTGCCGGCAGCGTGGGCACGGTGCCGTCGAGCCGCTCCTTGAGCACTTTCAGGGCTTCCAGCTGTGCGCCACTTCGGACCTTCATATCCGCCTCGGCGCCGGCATGGGCAATGGTCTCGATGCCCTGCGCCTGGAAGTAGCCATTGCCCAGCCAGCGATGGTCCTGCCCGCCGGTGTTGATGATCCATTTGACGGGCAGGGTCGTCACCTGCTTCGCCGCCTCGTGGATCTTGCGCGCGGACTGGAAGCTGGCGCCGCTGTCGATCAGCACCGCGCCCGCCGGCGTGACGACCAGGCCGATGTTGGCGTTCAGGCCTTCGTTGTCATAACTGCGGCCATCCGTCTCGCCGACGTAGGCGTAGACACCATCGGCCACGGGTTTGAAAACCACGTCCACGGCTGCGGCCGGCAGCGCGGTCCCAAGAGCCATGGCCACCAAAGTTCCGGCCAGCCATCGTTTCATTGTGCTATTCATCGTGTCTCCTGTTCTCGGAATAAAAATCCGCCGCACTCACAGCACGGCATTGAATACAAACCCCACCAGCAGGATACCGCTCGCCACCACCGCCACAAAGGTGGCGATCAGCCGGATTTTCAGCACCTTGCGCAGGATGATCATCTCGGGCAGCGACAGCGCAATCACGCTCATCATGAACGCCAGCACCGTGCCCAGCGCCGCCCCCTTGGCCAGCAGAGCCTGCACGATCGGGATGACACCGGCCGCGTTGGTGTACATCGGCACACCCATCAGCACAGCCAGCGGCACCGACCACCAGGCCTCCTTGCCCATGAAGCTGGCCATGAAATCTTCCGGCACATAGCCGTGGATCAAGGCGCCCAGCGCGATGCCGCCCAGGATGTAGGGCCACACCTTGCCGACAATTTCACGCACGGAGGCAAAACCGGCCTGGATGCGATCCGCCAGCGTGGCGCCTGTATCTTCAAAGTTGGCAGTTGTTCTGGGCATGTCGCGCACCCAGTCTTCAAGGTACGCCTCCATCTTCAGTCGGCCGATGACCCAGCCGGCGACGATGGCCACGCTCAGGCCCAGACCCAGGTACATCAGGGCGATTTTCCAGCCAAACAGGCCGAACAACAGCGTCAGCGCCACCTCGTTGACCATCGGCGCGGAAATCAGGAACGAGAACGTCACGCCCAGCGGCACGCCCGCCTGCACGAAGCCGATGAACAGCGGCACCGCTGAACACGAGCAGAACGGCGTGACGATGCCCAGGCTGGCTGCCATCACGTTGGCTGCACCCTCGCTGCGCCCGGCCAGCAGCGCCCGCGTGCGCTCGGGCGTGAAGGTGCTGTTGATCATGCCCATGACGAACACCACGCCGGTCAGCAGCATGAGCACCTTGGGTGTGTCGTAGAAGAAGAACTGCAAGGCGCCGCCCAGGTGGCTGGCCCGGTCCACCGGCAAGGCTGCCACCAGCGCCTCGGCCGCCGGGTTGAGCACCTGGTACAAGCCCAGCCACGCGATGGCGGCCAGGATCAGGAAGGCGACGGGCTGGCGCGAGGGCCAGCGCTGCAGGGTTTGGGTGGCGGTGCTCATGCCAGTGAAGACGAACGCCGGGCCCAAAAGACGCTGGAAAGCCGCCGAAAAGCAAAAATACAAGGAAAAAAGGCACTATCCCAGCGTGGAATGGTCACAGTTTGCTATCACAAAGAAAGTTATTTCAATCCACCGCACGCGGCACAAAGTCGCTCACATGCCCGACATCGTCCAACGTCACCTGGCAAGCCAGCATCATGCGCTCACGCAGGCGCTGGCGGGCGCGCTGCACGCGCGACTTGGCGGCGCTCAGGCTCAGGCCCTTTGCCGCAGCGAACTCGGCCTGCGGCATGCCCTGCAGGTCGATTTGCGTGATGGCCTCGCGATCTTCCGGGCTCAGTTCCGCCAACACGCGTGGCAGGCAAGCGGTCAACGTTTCGACCGTGTCGGTCTCATCGATGGGCGCGCTCAGGTCATCGGGCAGTTCCACCGTGTTCCGAGCCACGCGCAGGCGGTCGGCCAGGGTGTTGCGCGCCACCTCGAACAGCCAGGCGCGGGCGTTGTGTACCGAGCAGAAGCGCTCACCCTGACGCAGCGCCTTGAGGAACAGGTCTTGCAGCAGGTCGTCGGCCTCGGCCGCATTGCCCAGCCGGTGGCGAGCCCAGCCACGCAGCTCGGGCGCATGCAGGCTCCAGGCAGTGGTCAGGCAGTTCATCGCAAATCCATTCAACTATCAACGCAGGTTGAAGACTCGGATACATTCTCCGCTCAATTCCGCAACGCCTGACTCCGGGGCGATTTCGAATGGGTACCTTGACCAACTGGATGATCCCGGTGGCGCTGGCCACCCTCTTGGCTTCCATGGCCCACGCGCAAACGCCCCCCGCTTCCGATACCAGCGCCGAATTGCGCACGCTGCTGGCAACGCCCGGCGACCCGGCCCGTGGCAAGACGGCCTTTGCCACCTGCCAGGGTTGTCACCGCAAAAACGCCTCGGGCCGCAGCGATGGCAGCATTCCACGCCTGACGGGACAACATGCCAGCGTGGTCGTCAAACAGGTGCTCGACATCCGCGCGGGGCGCCGCAACAACCCTTCGATGTTGCCGTATGTCGTGGACCCGGCGTTCACCATGACCCAACTGGTCGACATATCGGCCTACCTGCAGGCACTGCCGTTCGAGGGGAGTATTGGCAAGGGCCCGGGCACTGACCTGGCCCGCGGCCAGCAACTCTACGAGCGGGACTGCGCCGCATGCCATGGCGCCAGCGGCCAAGGCGATGCGGCCACATTCAACCCGATGATTGCCGCGCAGCACTACCGCTACCTGGTGCGCGAGATGATTGCAATCCGCGATGGCAGCCGGGGCAACTCCAACGCCGATATGGTCAAGGTGGTCAAACCCTACAGCCCGGCCGAAATTGAGGCCGTGTCGGACTACCTGTCGCAAATGGCGCCGCCCAAGCCCTGACGAATGGCTGCAAGAACAACCGCCGTCGGTAATGACCGTTCAGTGCGTTGCCGGCGCACCGGCCTGCAGGCGGACGAAGCGTTCGGTCAGCATGGCCAGCACCTGGTAGAACGGCGTCTCGGCACCGGCCTGCAGGGCTGCGGCAAAGGGTCCGATCCAGGCACCCAGGTGCGCATCCAGGAAGCGCTTTTGCAGGTGTTCGGCGTTGGCGAGCACCTCGCTGTCGCCGGCCTGGCGCGCCTGGTTCTGTGTGTATGCCAGGACATAAAGGAACTCCAGCTCCACCGCGATGTGATCCGGCAACTCCTGAAACGCGTCATCGATATCAAAACCACCCTCGCTGTAGATCGCCAGCACCGCCGGGGGCGGGTTCTCTTCAGTGAGCGTCTGGGCGGGCAACCAGCAGGACCCGTACGGCTTGGCGAGCGCATCGATCGGGCCGAGGAAAAGCCGGGTGTAGTCCACCAGCAGGGTCTGCAGATCCTGCGCTTCGAAGGCTTCGCGCAGCCGCCGCGCCGTCGCGACCAGCTCGGGGTCAAGGTGCCCAGCGGCGATCACGATGGAATCAAAAAGCTTTTCCTCCGCAAACTCCGGGACCGGCTCGTAATAACAAGCCGCCAGGAAGCGGCACAGGTCCTGGCGCGCAGTGGCCTTGTCGGGTTCATCATCGGACATCGTCATTGCTCCCATAAAAAAAGGGGCCGGTTGACCGGCCCCCGAAGTGCCTCGCACCACGCCACTCAGGCGCGGGGGCTGTATTTGCCAATGTAATGCACGTTGGGCTTGGTGCCCTTGTCTTCCTGCAGGCGGAAGGACGTCTGCTGCTTCAGCAGCACCGAGATCGGGCTGGCCGGGTCTTCCTGGTCGCCAAAGATGCGGGCCTGGGCTGGGCAAGCATCGACGCAGGCCGGTTGCAGGCCGTTCATCACGCGGTGGTAGCAGAAAGTGCATTTCTCGATCACGTCGTCGGTACGCACCGGCTGCAGGTCGCCCCCCTTCCAGGCGTTGAGCATGGGCGGCATGGCGCCCGCCAGGGCCGCGATTTCGGCGCCCGAAGACGTGCATCCGGGGATGGCGGAGGTCTTGTCAGCCCAGCGCGGTTGCGGATTTTCGTCAGCCGGGTTCAGGCTGATCACGCTGTAGGTCGTGCCGTCCAGGCTCGATGCGCCGAGCTTTTCATGGCTGTAGGGGCAACTCTTCTGGCATTCGCCACAGCCGACGCACAGTTCCGGGTCGTGCAGGGTGATGCCTTCCGGCGTCTTGAACAGCGCCTTGTAGGGCTTGCCGTCCGGGGACTTCGTGGGGTTGCCGGCTTTCTCGGGGTTGCCCGGGCACATCTTGATGCAGGGGGCGTCCGAGCAGTGGTTGCACAACACCGGTATCACCGAATGCGTGGTGTTCGGGAAGATGCCTTCGGTCTTCATCAGGAAGTCGGCCCAGTTGAAGCTCTGGCTGTGGCCCCGGTCACGGGTGTTGTTTTCAGCCTTGCAGGCGAAGGCACAGGCGCCACAACCGTTGCATTTTGCGAGGTCGATGACCATTCCAAGTCTTGTCATGATGTTTTTCTCCTTGAGTGGTTGTTGGGCGTTCAGGCCTTCTGGATCCGCACGCCGGTGAAGCCGCCGTTGCGGGCGGTCGCACCACTCAGCCGGTCGTAGTCATCGACCAGGATTTCATTGTTGTTGCCACCCCGGGGGATCGCCTTGGCAAAGTCCTTGGCGGCCACGCGGCCGTAGGCCCAGTGGCCCTGGCCGTAACACTTGGCCACGGTGCCGGGGCGCACGCCCTCCCAGAGCTTGAGTTCGCACGAGATCGACCCCGAGATCGACGTGATCTTCACGGTGTCGCCGGTCTTCAGCCCGAGCTTGGCACCATCGGCCGGGTTCATCTTGACCACGTCGGTCCACGACACATCGCCCGGATCGACCTTCTTGAACTCCTGGTACCAGGGCAGGTTCTGCGAACGGCCCTCCCGGTTCAGCCGCGACTTGTAGTCGATGAACGTGAGCGGATAGTCCGCCACGTTGCCATGGCGCTTGACGGGCTCGTAATGCGGCACGAAGGCCACTTCGCCGCGCGCCACATAGCCGCTCACGGTCAGGATGTCGTCGGTCGTGGTCTCGTACTTCTTGGCGTGTTCGAGCAGGCCCTTCTTCAGCCCCTCGCTGTAGAACTCGAACTTCTTCGTCGGTGTGTTGAACTTGCCACCCCAGCCGCGCTTGAGCGCGTACTTCGGCCCGCTGAACATGCCCTTCTTCTTGAAATCCGCCCAGCCATTGATCGGAGCATCGCCCTTCAGCGGCTCCTTGGCCATCCAGATCGGCGCGCTCGTCATCTTGGCGGCAATCTCGCTGAACTCCAGCGCCGTGGTCGGCGCCTTGCCGGTCTCGGGGTCCTTGAACTCTTTCGAGTAATAGTCGAACAGGTTGGCGAAGCCCTTGGCCTTGAGCTTTTCGGCCAGCGCCCACATCACTTCGGTCTCTTCCTGTTTCACGTCCCACAGGCGCTTGATGGCCCCTTGCTGGATCGACGCATAGGCAAAGCCGTTGCCCATGTTGGTGACGATGGACCAACCTTCGGCCGAGTTGAAGGTCGAGGGCAGCACGATGTCGGCAAACATCGTCATCTCGGACGCGGTGGGCACCATGTGCACGAAGAAAGGTACCGCGGCCAAGGCTTTCTCCCAGCGTTCTGCGCCGGTGCACGAGAACGCGAAGTTGGACCAGGACGAGATGAACACCTTGCAGGCGCCCGGGTCCTTCAACATCCCGTTGGCCACGTTGTTGGTGACCACGCCACTTCCCGGCTTGGCGCCCATCATGGCGGGCATGTCCTTGGCGCCACGACCATCGAGCTTCTTGCCCTTGCTGGCGGTCTTGGCCTGGTCATCCACGTACTTGTCCAGCTTCGGGAACTTGGCAATCGGCACGCTGCCGCTTTGCCAGACACCGCCTTCGGCGTCAATGGAGCCCAGCAAGCCATTGAGCGCATGCACGGCCATCGCGCTGTAGGTGCCGCGTGGATGCATCGCCGCGCCCGGCCCCATCCAGACCGTCACCTTCGGCGCCGCCTTGCCCATGGCGCGGGCCACGCGCACGATCTGCGCGGCAGGAATCAGGGACGCCTTTTCGCCCCACGCGGGCGTGCGGTCCTTGAGTTCCAGGTTCCACCACTTCACCAGGCCATGGGTTTCCTTCTCGGCAAAGGCGGCCTCGTCCACCGGCTGGCCAGCCACAAAGTCGTTCTTGCCATCCTTGAAGTCGCCGACGAACTCGCGGTTCCACAGGCCTTCGGTCAGCAGCACGTGGGCTATCGAGCCGGCCAGCGCCCCGTCGGTGCCCGGGCTGATCGGCAGCCACTCATGCGCCTTGGCCGCGATGTTCGACAGCCGGGGGTCAACGGCGATCACCGTGCCGCGCTTCACGATGTCCGGAAAGCGATTCATGGTGTTGGGCACCATGCGGTTGGAGGCCAGCGGGTCGCAGCCCCAGGCCACCAGGCAATTGGTTTTCTCCAGATCGTAGTCGCGGTAGCCGAAGAAGCCCTGGGTCAGGCCGGGGCCCATCTTCTCGGCCTCGGCGCAGATGGCGCTGTGTGAAAAATAATTGCCGGTGCCGAAAATCTTCGGCAGTGTGCCGTACAGCAACTCCGTGGAGGTCGGAGAATAGCGGCCGCGCATGTAGGTCAGCTTGTGCGTCTCGCCGGCCTTGCGCAACTCGATCATCTTGTCGGCCACGGTGTTGAGCGCTTCGTCCCAGGTGATGGGCACGAACTTCGGATCGACGCCGCGGCCCTTGAGCGGGTTGGTTCGCTTCAGCGGCACCTTGATGCGGTCCGGGTCGTACATCTGCTGCGGAATCAGGTGGCCCCGCGGGCAGCAATAGCCATGGTTGGTCTTGGACAGCGGGTTGCCGCGCACGCGCGTGGCCCGGCCACCCTGCACGTAGATCTGCACGGCGCACCACTGGGTGCAGCCCTGGCAGGTGCTGGCGACCCAGTCCCCTGCGGCCGGGCTGCTCGGCTTGGCCTTGCGCGGGATCAACGCGCTGTGCAGCGGCGCCTGCGCCATGCCCGCACAGCCGGTCATCAGCGCCCCGGCGGACAGGCCCGACGCCATGATGAAAGTTCTTCTTGTCAGTCTCATACCATGCTCCTGAGGTGGGTTTTATTGCTTCGCTTTTTGCAATAGACCGAACTTTCCGCCCCTCCAAAAATCACCCATTGATTTAAATCAATGGCAATTGGGGTTTTTACCCCCATCGGTATCTACTGAATGTGTCGCGCATCAAGTGCCGACAATCACGAGGGTCCACATGCCCCGCCCCGCCGCCGCAGCACTCCCATGAACACCGCACTCCCCGCCCCGCTGCTGGCCGCATGGCTGGCCGACGCCGTGCTGCTGGCGCACCTGGGCATCGTCGTGTTCAACGTCGGCGGCCTGGTGCTCATCGTGGCCGGCAACCGGCTGGGCTGGCGCTGGGTCAACCAATGGTGGTTTCGAGTCGCCCATCTTGCGGCCATTGCCGTCGTCGTGATGCAGGCCTGGCTCGGCATCACCTGCCCGCTGACCACGCTGGAATCATGGCTGCGCGGCCTGGCGGGTGGCGCGCCCTACGCTGCGGGCTTCATTCAGCACTGGGTTCAGCGCCTTCTGTATTACGATGCGCCGGCCTGGGTCTTTGCCGGCGCCTACACGCTGTTCGGGCTGCTGGTGGTGGCAGTCTGGTGGCGGTATCCGCCGGAACGCAGAAAGCCGGGGTCTTGAGGGCTAAGGCAGGCTTTGTGGCGGCATTTCAAGTCTTTTTGGCCTTATCCCAGCGTAGAATGGTCATAGTTTGCTATTGTTTCAGGCGTTAAAAAGCCCGGCCGCCGAATGGCAACCGGGCTTTCACCGCCTGACGCGGGAGGATCCAATCAGCCCGTGACCAGGTCCCGGATCTGCTGCAGCGCCGCCGGATCGTCCATCGTGGTCAGGTCGCCGGTGTCGCGGCTTTCGCAGACGGCCTGGATGGCGCGGCGCAGCACCTTGCCGCTGCGCGTCTTGGGCAGCACGGTGACAAAACGCACCCGCGCCGGCCGGGCCACGGCGCCGAGGTCGCCGTCGACCATCTTCATGATCTCGCCTTCGAGCTTGAGCAAGGCGGCGTCATTGGTCAGCAGGCTGGCGTCCTTGACCACGGCAAACGCCATGGCGACCTGGCCTTTCAACTGATCGGCCACGCCGACCACCGCCACTTCAGCGACGTTCGGGTGGCGGGCAATGCTTTCCTCGATCTCGCGCGTGCCCAGGCGGTGGCCGGCCACGTTGATCACGTCGTCGGTGCGGCCCAGGATGAAGTAGTAACCGTCGGCATCGCGGATGCCCCAGTCGAAGGTGCTGTAGACCAGCCGGCCCGGCACCGTCTTCCAGTAGGTGTTGACGAAGCGCTCGTCGTCGCCCCAGACGGTCTGCAGGCAGCCCGGGGGCAGCGGGCCTTCGACGGCCACGACGCCTTTCTGGTTGGGGCCGGTCAGCTCAGCACCGGTCTGATCGTCGAGCAGCTTGACGTTGTAGCCATAGACGGCCTTGCCCGGCGAGCCGAACTTGGTCGAGGAATCGTCCACGCCCTTGCAGATGCTCAGGATGGGCCAGCCGGTCTCGGTCTGCCAGTAGTTGTCGATGATCGGCTTGCCCAGGCCGGCACTGATCCATTGCGCGGTGGGCTCGTCCAGCGGTTCGCCGGCCAGGAACAGCGCGCGCAGGCTGGACAGGTCGTACTTGGTCAGCAGCGCCGGGTCCTGCTTCTTGAGCACCCGGATCGCTGTGGGCGCGCTGAACATCACCGTGACCTTGTACTTTTCGACCAGGCTCCACCAGATGCCGCCATCGGGGCGGATCGGCAGGCCTTCGTACATGATGGTGGCCATGCCGGCGATCAGCGGGCCGTAGATGATGTAGCTGTGGCCGACCACCCAGCCGATGTCGCTGGTGGAAAAATAGGTTTCGCCCGGGTTGCCGCAGTAGATGTGCTTCATCGACGCGGCCAGCGCCACGGCGTAGCCGCCGGTGTCGCGCTGCACGCCCTTGGGCTTGCCGGTGGTGCCGGAGGTGTAGAGCGTGTAGCTGGGGTGCGTGGCGTCGACCCATTCGCACGGAACCGTGGCATTGAGGTGCTTGTCGCGCAGCGCGGCCCACAGGTGGTCACGGCCGCCGACCAGATCCATGGCGACCAGCTGGCGGTCGATCAGCAGCACCGCCGAGGGTTTGTGGCTTGAGAGGCGGATGGCATCGTCGAGCAGCGGCTTGTAGGCCACGGCCTTGCCGCCGCGTGAGCCGGCGTCGGCGCTGACGATGACCTTGGGGCTGGCGTCTTCGATGCGTGAGGCCAGCGCGCCCGAGGCGAAGCCGCCGAACACCACGCTGTGAATCGCGCCGATGCGCGCGCAGGCCAGCATGGCAAAGGCCGCCTCGGCGACCATCGGCATGTAGATCAGCACGCGGTCGCCCTTTTGCACACCCAGATCGAGCAGCACGGCAGCCATGCGCTGCACTTCGGCGTGCAGTTCGCGGAAGGAATAGACCCTTTCCTGGTCGGTCTCGGTGGAAACGAAGATCAGCGCGGCCTGGTCGGCACGGTCCTTCAGGTGGCGGTCCACCGCGTTGTGGCACAGGTTGGTGGTGCCGCCGACGAACCATCGGGCAAACGGGGGGTTGGAGTAGTCGCAGATCTGCTGCGGTGGCGTCTGCCAGTCCACCAGCGCGGCCTGCTCGCCCCAGAAGCCGTCGCGGTCTTCAATCGAACGGCGGTGAAAGTCTGCATAGTTCGTCATGTGTGTCTCCTCGGTGCCCAGCCATCGCAAGGTTTTTCCGTCCGCACTTCGATGATGGTGCGGACCCCACTTTTGAATTCATAATTATTCATGATGTTCTTGCTGGAATCTGACGGATTCACAAGAACTTCGTTAGGTGCCTTTTGATCCCGACTGGCCATTTGACTTTGGAAATCGGCTTTTCGACGAACAGCCAGCCACGCAGGAGGTTCTTCGAGCGCCGTAAACCGGGGCGTTCGCAACGAGACGAGGTTTGTCATTAAAATCTGATAATCATATTTTTTAAGGTTGACGCCATGCCGCACCAAATTATCAGCGCCACCACGCTGGCGCGCAATTTTTCGGAGATATTGAACCGCGTTCGCTACCAGGGCGTCACGCTGGACGTGACCCGTGGCAGCGAGGTGGTTGCCTGCATATCACCGCCCAGCCCGACGGGCGGGTTTCCAATTTCGCAACTGGATCGCCTGCTGGCCTCGCTTCCAAAGCTGACTGCACAGGAGGCCGCGCAATTTGAGGCCGATATTGGCGCTGTGGTGGACCGGCTGAAGCCAGAAGGCGATGCATGGGTCTCTTGATCGATACCGACGTGCTGATCCTTGCCGACCGGGGCAAGACAGCCCTCGATTTGGGGCGTTTTCAGGACGAGGGCACGGCCTATATCAGCACCATCACGGCCTCGGAGTTGTTGGTCGGTGTGCACCGGGCGCAAGACCCCGGCGTGCGAGCCGGACGAACGGCCTTTGTGGAAAGCCTGCTGACCGCACTGCCCGCGTTGCCGGTGGATCTGGAAACGGCCAGGGTGCACGCACAGCTTTTGGCCCAATTGCCCACTGGCGAAACCATTGGTGCCCACGATGCACTGATTGGGGCGACCGCACTGCGCCATGGCTATGCGGTGCTGACGCGCAACGTCAAGGATTTTCGCAAGCTGCCTGGGCTGCGGGTATTGGAATACACCGTACCGACGTAGCTGGCCGGCCTACTTGATCAGCGCCTGCGCCGCCTTGAAATCGGGGTGCTCGGCGGTGCGCAGCCACTCGAAGGCGACCATCTCGGTTGTGACCAGTTCAGCGCCCGCGCCGGCCAAGCGGTCGAAGGCGGCGTCGCGGTTGCGCTCGGTGCGCGAGCTGCAGGCATCCGTCACCACCCACACGTCGAACTCGTCTTCCAGCAGGTCCAGCGCAGTCTGCAGCAGGCAGACATGGGCTTCGCACCCACCGATGACGATCATGCTGCGCTCGGGTTCGGCGGATTTCTGCAAATGCTTCGGCAGGCTGCGGGCATTGCCTTGCGGCGCCTTGACCGGCGGGCGCAACCATTCTCCCAGGCCCTCCTCCACCGCGCTGAAGTGCATCTTGGCCAGGGTCTGGTCGCACAGGGCGCGCACCGCGGGCGCGTTTTCCCCGAGCTTCGACGGGTTCTGCTCGGTGCCCCAGACCGGCACGCCCATCAGGCGCGCGAGCTGGCCCAGACGCACGGCATTGGCCAGCACGGCGGCATGGTCAAAAATGGCCGGCATCAGGCGGGCCTGGTAGTCCACCAGCACGAGTTGGGATTCAGTGGCGTCGAGCAGCATGATTTTTCCTTGGGTTCATGGCCAAAAAGCGAAGGTGACCGGATTGTCGCAGTCCAGTGCCGCGCGGACCGGCTTGGTCTGCAGGCAACGCCGCACGGGTCTTGCATGGCGACATTGTTATTCCGGTGGTGGTCAAATCATGCCACCTCAATAGGATCCCGCCCATGAACGCCCCTGCCCCCGCTACCCGCCTGATGTCCGGCGCGGACTACCGCGAATCCCTGCGCCGCTACACCCCCACCGTGTTTGTCGATGGCCGGCGCGTAGACAGCGTGGCCGATGAGCGCGCCTTCCAGCCCGGCCTCAACGCCATCGCCCTCACCTACGACTACGCGCTCAAGCCGGAATACGCCCGCTTGATGACGGCCGTGCAGCACACCAGCGGCAAGCTGGTCAACCGCCTGAGCCACATTGACATGAGCAGCGGCGACCTGCTGAACAAGCTCGAAGCCGTGCGCCTGGTCTGCCAGGAGACCGGTTGCGCGCAGCGCTACCTGACGCACGACGCGCTCAATGCCATCGGGCAGGTCAGCGCCCGCATCGACGATGCCCGGGGCACCACGGAGCACACCGCGCGTTTCCTGAATTACCTGCACCGCGTGCAGGACGAAGACCTGACGCTGGGCGTGGCCATGACCGACGCCAAGGGCGACCGCAGCCGCCGCCCGCACGAGCAGGCCAACGCGGACAGCTACCTGCACATCGTGGAGCGCAACGCCGTGCACAACGGCCAGCGCGGCATCGTCATCAGCGGCGCCAAGGCCATCGTCACCGGCGCGCCCTACATGCACGAACTGCTGGTGATGCCTGGCCGCGCCATGGGCCAGGAAGACGCCGACTTCGCGGTCTGCTGCGCCGTGCCGGTCGATGCGCCGGGCCTGACCATCGTCGCCCGCCCCGCCGGCCGCCCGGGTGAACACCTGGAGCATGGCGACGCACTGTTCAGCCGCAAATACGGGCAAAGCACCGGGGTCTGCCTCTTCGAGCGCGTGTTCGTGCCGATGGACCACGTGTTCTACGCGGGCGAATGGGAGCATTCCGGCCATTTGACGCACAGCTACGCCACGCACCACCGCCACACCTGCATCGGCGCGCGCGCCGGTTTTGGCGACCTGCTGATCGGCGCGGGCGCGCTGATGTGCGAGGCCAACGGCTTCGATCCGGGCCGGGAAACGCATTTGCGCGAGCAGATGGTGGAACTCATCACCATCACCGAGAGCTTTTTTGCCTGTGGCGTCGCGGCCAGCGTCTATGCCAAGGCGGACGGGCACAGCCACAGCTTCATGCCCGACCCGGTGTTTGCCAACATCGGCAAGCTGCTGCTGGCCACCAAGATCTACGACATGCACCGCATCGCCCACTACGTCAGCGGCGGCCTGATCGTCACCCTGCCAGGCCCGGACGAAGACCACAACCCCGAGACCGCCGCGAAACTCTCCGAAGTGCTGCGCGCCAACCCCGACGTGCCCTACGCGCAGCGCATTCAGACCGCGCGCTTCATCGAAGACCTCACCGCCGGTTACCAGGGCGGCTGGTACAGCGTGATCAGCCTGCACGGCGGCGGATCCCCTGCGGCGATGAAGCAGGAGATCTACCGGAACTACCCGATAGGCTCGAAGGTGGAACTGGTGGAGCGCCTGCTGGAGCGTGGCGTGGCCGCCGACGGCTCGCCTGCGGCCGCGCCCCACGACCCGGCCCGCGCCATCACGCGCAACCGGCAACCCGGCAAGTGCTGCGATGCGGGTTGCACGGCGCCGGGTGCACCGGTGATGGTGGATGTGCCCCGCCCTTGAACCCTGGCATGGGCGATGGCCGCCGGAGCAGGGATCTGCGCCCGGTCAGGCGCTCTCTTTGCCGGTCTGCCGCCGTGCTTCCAGATGCCCGCGGCAGGTGGCGTTGATGACCCGCAGCTCCGCCAGCGTTTCGTCGATCTGGGCACGCTTTTGTTCCAGTTCCGCAATCGCGGTATCCGTTCGGGTGATCACGTAGCCCAGTTGTTGGGCGCGGCCCTCGCCGTGGTCCCCATACAGGTCGAGGTAGCGTTTGATCTCCGACAGCGGTGAGCCGATCGCCTTGGCCCGCAGGATCAAGGCCAGGCGCGCCCGGTCGCGCCGGGTATAGACCCGCGCGCCGTTGACGCGGCGCGGCGCCAGCAGGCCCTTGTCCTCGTAGAAGCGCAGGGCGCGCAAGGTGATGCCGAACTCCTTGCACAGCTCGGTGATGCCAAACAGCTCCGTGGCACCTTCGTCCCGGTGGGAATCGACAAAGGCCTGCGCATCGGAGGTGCCTGCAAACGTCTTGGCGACGGCATGTGGCTTGCGCGGAGACACCGATTCTTTGGCAGGAGGGGTTGAAGGCATGCCTGGCATCCGGCCCAGCGAATCAGATGACGCGCTGCAGGCGCATGGCCACACTCATGTCACCCGTCACCTTGAGCTTGCCCATCATGAAGCCCGTGGCCGGCTCCAGGTCGCCCGTCAGCAGGGCGTTCAGGTTCTCCAGCGTGATGCCGACGGTGCAGTCGGACTCATGGTTGTCGTTGCTGACGGTATTGGGCGTCGATCTGCCGTCGATGTAGACGAATCCGTCATCGCCGCAGTCGAACTTGAGGGTGGCGGCCAGGCCGCTGTCAGCGCCGACTTTGGTACGGATGGCTTGGGTGCAGGCTTCGAGGTTCATGATTTTCCTTAAAAAAATGGGCGGGCAATGCTGGTGCACTGCCTTCGGCCGAATGCTACCAGCGCCGCATGACGTTTATAACAGGGAAAATACCTATACGGAATTTGGTTGACGTTAACGTAACCATAATGTCTAATCCGTCGCACTCAACAGGATTTCGCTCCATGCCCGTCATTCGTACCAAGATCAATTCCAAGTCCGATGCGTTCGCCGCCAACGCCCAGCGCATGCAGGAGCTGCTGGCCGAAGTCCAGCGGCTGGAGCAGTTGGTGATTGCCGAGTCCGAATCCAAGCGCGAAAAATTCGAGAAGCGTGGCCAGCTCCTGCCGCGCGAGCGGGTCGCCCGCCTGCTGGACCGCGGTTCGCCCTTCCTGGAGCTCAGCCGCCTGGCCGGCCTCAACATGCACGATGACGACGGCAAGAAGTCGGTCATGGGCGGCGGCTCCATCGTCGGCATCGGGGTGGTGGCCGGCAAGCGCTGCGTGATCTCGGCCAGCGACAGCGCGGTCAAGGGCGGCACCGTGGCGCCCATGGGCCTGAAAAAGGGCCTGCGCATCCAGCAGATCGCCCAGGAAAACAAGCTGCCCCTGATCTCGCTGGTGGAAAGCGGCGGCGCCAACCTGATGTACCAGAGCGAGATCTTCATCGAGGGCGGCCGCACCTTTGCCAACCAGGCGCGGATGTCGGCCATGGGCCTGCCGCAGATCGCGGTGGTGCATGGCTCTTCCACGGCAGGCGGCGCCTACCTGCCGGGTCTGTCCGACTACGTGATCCTGGTGCGCGGGCGCTCCAGCATCTACCTGGCCGGCCCGCCCCTGGTCAAGGCCGCCATTGGCGAGGAATGCACCGACGAAGAGCTCGGCGGCGCCGAGACCCATGCCCAAGTCACGGGCCTGGGCGAATACCTGTGCGAGGACGATGCCCACGCGATCGGCATGGCGCGCGAGGTCATGGACAAGCTGAATTGGGACCTCGCCCCACCCGCTGGCATCTTCGCCGAGCCCCTTTTTGAAGAGCAGGAACTGCTGGGCATCGTTCCCGCTGACGAGCGCGAGCCCTACGACGTGCGCGAGGTCATCGCCCGTCTGGTCGACGGCTCCGACTTCCTCGAATTCAAGGCGGAGTACGCCACCGAGATGATGTGCGGCCACGCGCGCCTGCAGGGCCGGCTGGTCGGCATCCTGGGCAACAACGGCCCAATCCAGCCCGCCGGCTCGACCAAGGCAGCACAGTTCATCCAGTTGTGCGACCAAAGCGGCACGCCGCTGATTTTTTTGCAGAACACCACGGGCTACATGGTGGGCTCGGTGGCCGAACGCAGTGGGGCCATCAAACACGGCGCCAAGATGATCCAGGCGGTCGCCAATGCGCGCGTGCCGAAGTTCACCGTGGTGATCGGCGGCTCCTACGGCGCGGGCAACTACGGCATGTGCGGCCGTGGGTTCGATCCGCGCTTCATCTTTTCATGGCCCACGGCGCGCACCGCCGTGATGGGCGGCGCGCAAGCCGCCAAGGTGATGGACATCGTCAACCGGGCCAAGATCGAGCGCACCGGCATGACGGCCAATGAAGAAGCCCTGAAAGCCATGTCGGACGGCCTGCGGCTGCGGCTGGACAAGGAATCGGCCGCGCTGTTCGGCACGGCGCGGCTGTGGGACGACGGGATCATCGACCCGCGCGACACGCGCCGCCTGCTCGGCCTGTGCCTAGCCCTGGCCGAGGAAGCCCAGGCGCGCCAGTTGCACCCCAACACCTTCGGCGTGGCGCGGATGTAAGCCATCCGTCAAAGTCCCCGCCCCTTCATTTTTCTCTTACGCACGAAAGACCTTCATGAAATTCACCCCTGAACACACCCAGATTGCCGACACCGTCCGCAAGTTCGTTGCCAAGGAAATCAACCCCTTCATCGCCCAGTGGGAAAAAGACCAGCAGTTCCCGGCGCATGAAGTCTTCAAGAAACTGGGCGACCTGGGCCTGCTCGGCATCAAGTACCCGACCGAATTCGGCGGCATGGGCCTGGACTTCAGCTATTCGATGGTGATGGCCGAGGCCCTGGGCGAATGCAATGCCGGCGGCGTGCCGATGGCCATCGGGGTGCAGACCGACATGTGCACACCGGCGCTGGCACGTTTTGGCTCCGACGAACTGCGCCATGTATTCCTGGCGCCCGCGATTGCCGGAGACATGGTGGGCTGCATTGGCGTGAGCGAAGCCGGTGGCGGCTCCGACGTGGCCGCGCTCAAGACCGTGGCGCAAAAGGATGGCGACGACTACATCATCAACGGTTCCAAGATGTGGATCACCAACGGCATGCAGGCGGACTGGTGCTGCCTGCTGGCCAACACGTCGGAGGGCCAGGCGCACAAGAACAAGTCGCTGATCATCGTGCCGATGAACAGCCCGGGCATCACGCGCCAGAAGATCCACAAGATCGGCATGGACTCGTCGGACACCGCGCAGCTCTTCTTCGACAACGTGCGAGTGCCGCGCCGTTACCTGATCGGCCAGGAGGGCATGGGCTTCATGCTGCAGATGCTGCAGTTCCAGGAAGAGCGGCTGTATGGCGCTGCCGGCACCTTGCGCTCGCTGGACCGCCTGATCGACCAGACCATCGACTACACACGCCAGCGCCAGACCTTTGGCAAGCCGATCCTGCACAACCAGGTGGTGCATTTCCGTCTGGCCGAGCTGCGCACCGAGGTCGAGGCCCTGCGCGCCCTGACCTACCGCGCCGTGGAGTCGTACATCTCCGGCAAGGACGTGACCCGACTGGCGTCGATGGCCAAGCTCAAGGCCGGCCGCCTGAGCCGCGAAGTGGCCGATAGCTGCCTGCAGTACTGGGGCGGCATGGGTTTCACGGAAGACAACCCGATCTCCCAGGCCTACCGCGACACCCGCCTGATTTCGATCGGCGGCGGCGCCGACGAAATCATGCTGGGCATCATCTGCAAGTTCGAGGGCACCTTGCCCGGCAAGGCCTGAACGGCATGACAACCACAAGCGCTTCCGACGCCCCCCTGGAAACCCGCCTTGAGACGCTGGTGACGCGGCGTGAGGGCGCGGTGCTGCACATCACGCTGAACCGCCCGGAATCCCGCAATGCCATGTCGCTGCGCATGGTGATGGAACTGCGACTGGCCCTTGACGCTGCCGAAACCGGCGGCAACGTGCGCGCCGTGGTCCTGCGCGGCGCCGGTGGACATTTCTGCGCGGGTGGCGACCTGAAGGACATGGCCGAGGCCCGCATGCGGGCCATGCAGGCGACACCGCCGGCCGGTGAAAGCGGGCCCGGGCCGGACGCCATTGCCGACGTCAACGCCCAGTTCGGCAAGCTGTGTGTCGCTTTTGCCAACACGCCCCTGGCGCTGGTGACGGTGCTGGAGGGCACCGTGATGGGCGGCGGCTTTGGTCTGGCCTGCGTTGCGGACGTGGCCCTGGCCGGCCCATCGGTGGCCTTTCGCCTGCCTGAGACTTCGCTGGGCGTCGTCCCGGCCCAGATCGCCCCGTTTCTGGTCGAGCGCATGGGGTATTCGCAGGCCAAGCGCCTGGCAGTCACGGGGGGCCGAGTCGGCGCCGCCGACGCGCTGGCCATCGGACTGGTGCATGCCGTGCACGCGCCCGAGCAGATCGACGCCGCGCTCGCCACCGTCCTGACCGAGATCCTGGCCTGCGCACCGGGCGCCATCGCCGCCACCAAGGCACTGATGGCCAAGGCGCGCTTCACGGAGCCCGCCGACCTGGTGTCCGAGGGCGCCCTCGTATTCTCACGCGCCATACAGGGCCCCGAGGGGATCGAGGGCACCACGGCCTTCCTGCAGAAGCGCAAACCGAACTGGGTGGCAGCATGAACCTTCCCAAGCCATGGACCCGCTGCGAGTGTCTGGGCAGCAGGGCGCCTTGCTCCGTGTCCCCCGCCCGCTGCGCGGGCTCCTCCTTGACCTGCGCAAAACGCCCTGCCGCCCAGACACTGACCGAGGTGTTCGATGTTTGAAAAGATCTTGATCGCCAACCGCGGCGAGATCGCCTGCCGCGTCATGCGCACGGCGCGCGACCTCGGCTACCGCACCGTCGCCGTCTACAGCGACGCCGACCGGGACGCGCCCCATGTCCGCCTGGCGGACGAAGCGGTGCACATCGGCGGATCGGCTGCGGCCGACTCTTACCTGCGCGTCGAGGGCCTGCTGGACGCGGCGCGCAAGACCGGCGCCGATGCTATCCATCCCGGTTACGGCTTCCTGAGCGAAAACGCAGGCTTCGCCCAGGCCTGTCTGGATGCGGGTTTGGTCTTCATCGGCCCGCCCCCGGGCGCGATCGAAGCCATGGGCGACAAGGCGCTGGCCAAGCGCCGCATGATCGATGCCGGTGTGCCCTGCGCGCCCGGCTACCTCGGCGCGGAGCAGGACGACGCGCGGCTGACGGAAGAAGCGCTGAAGCTGGGCTTTCCGCTGCTCGTCAAGGCGGTCGCCGGTGGCGGTGGGCGCGGCATGCGCCTGGTGCGCGAGGCCGGCGAGATCGCGCAAGCCCTGGTCGGCGCGCGCCGTGAGGCGCTGAGCGCCTTCGGTGACGGCACGCTGATGCTGGAACGCCTGATCGACAACGGCCGGCACATCGAGATCCAGGTGTTCGCCGATGCGTTTGGCAACGCCGTGCACCTGGGTGAGCGCGACTGCACGGCCCAGCGCCGGCGCCAGAAGGTGATTGAAGAAGCCCCCTCGCCCGTGGTGAGCCCGGCGATGCGCGAGGCCATGGGCCAGGACGCCGTCGCAGCTGCCCTGGCCGTGGGCTACCGTGGCGCGGGCACGGTGGAGTTCATCGTCGACGCCGACCTGAAGCACTACTTCCTGGAGATGAACACGCGGCTGCAGGTCGAGCACCCAGTGACCGAGATGGTCACGGGCTTTGACCTGGTCGAGTGGCAGTTGCGCGTGGCCGCTGGCGAGCCGTTGCCCGCCGCCCAGGCCGACATCCGGATCACAGGCCACGCGATCGAGGCGCGCCTGTATGTCGAAGACCCCTATGCCGGCTTTGCGCCCCAGACCGGCACCGTGCGCTGGTGGCGCCCGCAACGCGCCCTGTCGGCCGGCGTGCGCATCGACGACGGCATTGTCGAAGGCGGCGAGATTTCGCCGTGGTACGACCCGATGGTGGCCAAGGTCATCGTGCATGGCCGCGACCGCAACGACGCGATCCGGCGCCTGCGCGCCGCGCTGGAGAACGCGCCCCTGCTCGGCCTGCGCAACAACGGCCGTTTCCTGGCCGACCTGGTCAACCACCCGGCGTTCCGCAACGCCGCGATGACCACCACCCTGATCGACCAGTGGCAGGACAGCGGCGAGGCCCTGCTGCAGCGCCCGGTCCCCGCCGACGAAGCCTGGTGTGTGGCCGCAGCCGCGTTTGCCATGCAGAACGGCGCCAACTGGCGTGCCGACAGCGTGGCGGCCTATGGCATTCCCCTGTCATGCGACGACGTTATCCACACCTTGCGCGTGCGCCCGGGCCGGTCGGGACAAGTCCAGGTCGGGCTCGGCAACCAGCACCACACGATCCAGATCCTGCGCTTCGACGACGGCGAGTTGCGGTATGCCATCGACGGCGTGACCCGCAGCGCGGTCGCCGTCATGCACGCAGGCGAATTGCACCTGGCCCTGGCGGGCACGTCGTTCGTGTTCCATGAGGTCTCACCTTTCCCCGACAAGGACTCGGCGCAGGACGCCACCCGCGCCCGGGCCCCGGTGGCCGGCAAGGTGACGCAAGTCCAGGTGGCGGCGGGTGACACCGTCACCGAAGGCCAGCCCCTGGTCTGCGTGGAGGCGATGAAGATGGAAATGTGGCTCACAGCGCAGGCCTCGGGAACAGTCGTGGCCGTGCACGTCAAGGCCGGCGACCAGGTCGAGTCGGGCGCGCTGCTGGTTGAAATCGAAATCTGAAACCCTGCGGAACAAATCTTCAACTGATGTTACGCAGTGCCAGCAGGTCGGGTGGTATTGACTCCCTCTCCCGCTTGCGGGAGAGGGTCGGGGTGAGGGCTGGCGACGAAACCTGCGCGGCAGCTCCCTCACCCCAACCCTCTCCCCCATGGGGCGAGGGAGCCATTCAGCGCCCCCGGGAGACTGAGCGTTTCAAGGGCCGCGGGCGCTGCGTAACATCAGATCTTTAACGTGAAAACAGCCACACCTATTTGTCATTCCCGGCTTGACCGGGAATCCACTCGCACCCATGGATTCCCGCCTGCGCGGGAATGACAACCAATTAACTCTATCCGCGTCGATTTTCACCCTCACTGAAAGCATCCCATGGAAAAAGCCATCCTGACCTGCGCGCTGACCGGCGTGCTGACCAATCCCAAACAGCACCCGGTGCCGGTGACCCCGGCCCAGATGGCCGCCGAGGCGCGCGACGCGTTCAACGCGGGCGCCTCCATCATGCATGTGCATGTGCGCATGCAGGAGGAAGGCATGGGTCACATGCCGTCCTGGGACCCGGAAGTGATGGCGTCGGTGGTGGGCGCCATACGCGACGCCTGCCCCGGCGTGATCATCAACCTGACCACCGGCGTGGTCGGCAAGGACATCTCCGGCCCGCTGGCCTGCATTCGCCGCATCAAGCCTGAAATCGCGGCCTGCAATGCGGGCAGCCTGAACTACCTCAAGATCAAGGAAGACGGCCAGTGGGCCTGGCCGCCGATGGTGTTCGACAACCCGGTGTCCAAGGTGCAACAGTTTCTGGACGTCATGGCCGAATGCGGCACCCACCCCGAATTTGAGTGCTTCGACGTGGGCATCGTGCGGGCCGTCGGCATGTTCATCAAGAACGGCATGCTCAAGCCCGAGATGGGGCGCCCGGAATACAACCTGGTGATGGGTGTGGCCTCCGGCATGCCCTGCGATGCCGACCTGCTGGCGCTGTTGCCGCAGTGGATGGCCCCCAACAGCGTCTGGCAGGCGACCCTGATCGGACGCAGCGAGATCTGGCCCGTGCACCAGAAGACAGCGGACCTCGGCGGCATGCTGCGCACCGGCCTGGAAGACACCTTCTACCTGCCCAACGGCGACAAGGCCAAGGGCAATGGCGAGCTGATCACGGCGCTGGCCGCCTGCGCGCGCAACGCCGGCCGCACTATTGCCAGCCCCGACGAGGCTCGCGTGCTGCTGGGGCTCGCCAAGGCATGAGCAGCGCAGACCAAGCCGGCACACCGGAGGCCCGCATGCGCTACCGATCAGTTTTCGCCCCTGGCCTGTTCGCAGGCCAGGTGGTCCTCGTCACCGGCGGCGGCTCCGGCATTGGCCGCTGCACCGCGCACGAACTCGCGTCGCTGGGCGCGCATGTCGTGCTGGTGGGCCGCAAGCCCGACAAACTGCAGGCCGTGGCGCAGGAAATCGCCGAGGACGGCGGCAGCGCCAGCGCGCACGCCTGCGACATCCGGCAGGAAGACGCCGTGCGCGCCATGGTGGCGGCCGTGCTGGCCGAGCAGGGGCGCATCGACGCGCTGGTCAACAACGCCGGCGGCCAGTTCATGACGCCGCTGGAGGCCATCAGCGCCAAGGGCTGGGAGGCCGTCGTCAACACCAACCTCACCGGCGGCTTTCTGGTGGCGCGGGAGTGCTACACCCAGTGCATGGCCCGCCAGGGCGGCGCCATCGTCAACATCGTGGCCGACATGTGGGGCTCGATGCCGGGCATGGGCCACAGCGGCGCGGCGCGCGCGGGCATGGTCAGCTTCACCGAGACCGCTGCGGTGGAATGGGGGCCGAGGGGCGTGCGCGTCAACGCGGTGGCGCCAGGCTATGTGGCCTCCAGCGGGATTGACAAATACCCCGAGGCTGTGGCCCCGATGATCCGCGAGATGGCCAGGACCCTACCCATCGGCCGCTTCTCCACCGAGGCTGAGATCTCCGCCGGCATCGTGTACCTGCTGAGCCCGGCGGCCAGCTTCGTCAACGGCACCACGCTGCGCATCGACGCCGGGCGCCCGCAGGTGCGCCTGGGCTGGCCGATGCGGCCGGCCGATGACAAGATTCGCGAGCGCGCCGCGATACGGCCCTTCGAGGGCTTTCACCGGGCCACGCCGCCCAAGCTGTTTGACGAACCCAAGAACTGAGAAACACCGATGTCCGACGCCACGATCACCCGCGAAGATCTGCAGATGCTGGCCGAAACGGCCGAGCGTTTTGCGAAGACCGAGATCGCCCCGCACCTCGAAGCCTGGGAAAAAGCCGGCGAACTGCCGCGTGAACTGCACCGCCGCGCCGCGGAGCTGGGCCTGCTGGGCCTGGGCTACCCGGAGGCGCTGGGCGGCACCCCCGCCCCGTGGTCTCTGCGCAATGTGCTGGCCGCCACGCTCGCACGCCACAGCGCCAGCGGCGGCCTGATGGCCAGCCTGTTCAGCCACAACATCGGCCTGCCGCCGATCCAGCGCCACGGCAGCGCCGCGCTGCAGGCCGAGGTGATTCCGGGCGTGCTGCGCGGCGAGACGATCTCGGCGCTGGCCATCACCGAACCCGGCGGCGGCACCGATGTCTCGTCCCTGCGCACCACCGCTGTGCGCGAGGGCGACGAGTATGTGGTCAACGGCGAGAAGATCTTCATCACGTCCGGCATGCGGGCCGACTGGATCACCGCCGCCGTGCGCACCGACCCGAAGATCAAGGGCCCGATGGGCATCTCGATGCTGGTGATTCCGGGTGATGCCGCCGGGGTGTCGCGCAGCCGCCTGGACAAGATGGGCTGGCACTGCTCCGACACCGCGCACCTGCGTTTCGACAACGTGCGGGTGCCGGCGCGCTACCTGGTGGGCGACGAGGGCCAGGGCTTCAAAATGATCCTGACCAACTTCAACGGCGAGCGCCTGTCGATGGCGGCCATGTCGCTGGGCTTCTCGGAACGCTGCTACGACGACGCGCTGGACTGGGCGCGCCAGCGCAAGACCTTCGGCATGGCCATCATCGACCACCAGGTGATCCGCCACAAGCTGATGGACATGAAGATGCGCATCGAATCCACCCGCGCCTGGCTGGATGCGGTGACCGCGCGCGGCGACAGCGGCGACAAGTCGGCCAAGGGCGCCGAATGGGTGGCGCAGGTCTGCCTGCTGAAGAACCATGCGACCCAGACCATGCAGTTCTGCGCCGACGCCGCAGTGCAGATCCTTGGCGGCATGGGCTTCATGCAGGGCACGGCGGCCGAGCGCATCTACCGCGAGGTCAAGGTGATGATGATCGGCGGCGGGACCGAAGAGATCATGAAGGAGCTGGCGTCACGCCAACTCGGTCTGTGACGCGGCCCCGGCCAGGGCGCCGGCACCGCATGCGTCCGGCCGGCTGCGGCGGCCGACGGCCCGGTTCAGCGCCAATGCCGCGCCCTCAGCCTCTCAGATCCAGACCACCTTCTTGCGCGCCGCGACCCACTTCTCGTAGTTCTGCGCGAACAGGTCCTCGATCTTGTTGCGCTTGATCTTCATGGTCGGCGTCAGGATGTCGTTCTCCACCGACCACGGGTCGGCCGTGATCACCAGGCATTCCATCTGCTCGTGCGGGTCGAGCTGTGCGTTCACCGCCTTCAGGTGCTCGGCGAGCGAGGCTTCCAGCGCGCCGCGGCCCGCAGGGTCGCGCGCCTTCGCCGCGGCCTCGGGGTTGAGCATCAGCAGCGCGAGCGGTTGGCCAAGGTTGGCGCCGGTCACGCAGCAGGCCTCGATCGCGGGATGGGTGGCCAGCTTGTTCTCGATCGGCGCCGGCGCGACGTACTTGCCCTTGCCGGTCTTGAACAGGTCCTTGACCCGGCCGGTGATCTTCAGATTGCCCTCCGGGTCGATCGCACCCTTGTCGCCGGTCTTCAGCCAGCCATCATCGGTAAAGGTGGCCGCCGTGACCTCGGGCTGCTTGTAGTAGCCGAGCATCACACACTCGCCCTTGACCTGGATCTCCCCGCTGACCGGGTCGATGCGGCACGACACGCCGTCGTAGGTGGTGCCCACCGTGCCCGGCCGGGGCTTGCCCAGCACCGTGGAATGCGACAGGCCGCAGTTCTCGGTCATGCCGTAGACCTCGACGATGTCCAGGCCCAGGCTGCGGTACCAGTCCAGCACCGAGGGCGGCATCGGCGCGGCGCCGCCCGCCGCCCAGAAGGCCTGGTCGAGCCCCAGGCCGGCAAGCACCTTCTTCTTGACGATGCCGCGCAGGAAAGGGATCTTCAGCAGCATCGCCATCTTCCCGGGCGGCATCTTGGCCTGCACGCCCTGCTGGAATTTCACCCACAGCCGCGGCACCGCGAAAAACACCGTCGGGCGGGCGCGCTGGATGTCGGACACGAAGGTCTCCAGGCTCTCGGCAAAGAAGACGTGCATGCCGGTGGCCAGCAGGCCATGCTCGACGACCATGCGCTCGGCCACATGCGCCAGCGGCAGGAAGCTGAGAACGCGCCCGTTCTGGTCCAGCGGCACGCGCTTCAGACCGGACGTGATCGACCAGGCGAAGGTGCCGAAGCTTTGCATCACCCCTTTGGGCATGCCGGTGGTGCCCGAGGTGTAGATCAGGGTGCACAGTTCGTCGGCCGGGCGCACCGGGCTGCCGGTCATCGGCGGTGTCCTGGCAATGATCTCGTCCCAGGCCTTGGCGAGCGCGATCTTCGGCGCCAGCGGCAGCGTGATCATCGGCAGGCCCTCGGGCACGCCGGACTTCATGTCCTCCCAGATGTCGAGCTTGCCGACGAACAGCAGCTTCGATTCGCTGTGATCGAGGATCTGGCGCACGGTGGTGGCGGCCAGCGTCGGGTACAGCGGCACCGAGATGTAACCAGCCATCCAGATCGCCCAGTCGGCCATCATCCAGTGCGCGGTGTTCTTCGACATCAGCGCAATACGCGTGCCCGGCTCCAGGTCCAGGCCTTTCAGGTAGGCGGCCATGCGCCGCACCTCGTCCACCGCCTGTTTCCAGGTCCATTCGCGCGTCACGCCGCCGCCCATCGGCTGCGTGAAGACGGTCTTGTCGGGCGTTGTTTTTTCCCAGTGGTAAAGGCGTTGCAGCGCGAGCGTTTCGGGCGAAGCGGATGAGGCCATGGTCGGTATTCCTGGAGCTTGCAATAAAGGGGCCGGAGACCGGCAGAGCTTTTGACTCTAGCGGCGCTTGCCACCGTCGAACAGCCGGGCTTACCCCGCCCTGCGCACCGGGAAATGGCTGTCGGAAACGTTTGAAAAGACTCCTGTCCTTATAGCTAACCAAGACCGTTTGACGCTGGCTATTGGCCAAAAAGACACCGAATCCTGCGGATTTCAGCCCAGTTCGAAGCTGGTCACGCCGTAAAACCGTTCCATCGGCACGCTGGGGGCGACCCCCGCGTACATTCGCGCCGTCTCGAAGCCCTGGGTCATGCCGTGCCGGCGCACCAGATCCAGCGCGCCGGCGTGCGGCACGGGAATGTCCAGGAACAGCGGCGCGCCATCCGGCACCCGCGCCTTCAGGGCCGTGAACAGCCGCTCGGCCAGCGCGGGGCTGTCGGCAAACAGCGGCCCGATCTTGAATCCGTTGCGGCAGGCCCGCAGCACGCCATAACCGGCCAGAGCGCCGTCCTGAAGCATGCCCAGCGCCACGGCGCCGGGCTGCTCGACCCAGCAGCGCAGGAAGGCGCCGCGATCATCGGGGAAAAACGGGCGGTCGTAGGCCAGCAGCGCGTCAAACGGCAGCGTCCCCAGGGCAACGATCGCCCCATCCGCCGGGATCCGGCCACCGCCGGTCCCCTGATACCGGCAATTTCGCCAGGCTAGTTCGAAGCCGGACTTGCGGTAATTGGCCTGCTGATCCACCACGCCGTCCAGGCCGACGGTACGCCCCGCCAGGCGGGCCATGCCGGCCTTCCAGACCGCGAGGCCAAAACCCTGGCCGCGCCAGCCCGGCTTGACGATGTAGAAGCCGATGAAGCCAAAGGTCTCGCCGTACTGCATCGCAGAAATCACGGCCACCGGCTCGTCGCCGACCCGGCCGACCAGAAAGCCCTGCGGATCGGCCGCATGAAAACAGTGCGCGTCGTGAAGCCCCGGGTTCCAGCCTTCGGCGGCGGCCCAGTCGATGGCGAGGTCGACTTCCGGGCGGGTCATCGGGCGGACGGAGAAGTGGGCGGGTGTCACAAGCGGCTTTCAAGGGGCGGCCGGTCGGGCTCAACGGATTTTGCCAAAGTCGCCGGCGCCGCTTCGCACGCACCCGCCAACGCAGGTTAAAGTAAGGCCGTCGGGCGCCAGCCCGTGAATCCAGCACACAGACCCTTTGAGGAGTTTCCATGTTTCCTGAATACCGCGACCTGATCACCGAACTGAAATCTTCCGACGCGCATTTCAGCCGCCTGTTTGACAAGCACAACGCGCTCGACCAGAAGATCCACAACATGGAGACCCATGTCGAACCCGGCACCCATGAAGAGATTGAAACCCTGAAGAAGGAAAAGCTCCTGCTCAAGGATCAGGTGTACCAGGTTCTCAAGAAGGCCGGCGCGGCCTGACGCGGCGGCCGGAACCGGGCGGGTCTGGCGCGTGCCTGTGTGCGCTGGCGCGCAGACCGCGATGGGCTGGCGGCGCAGAATGGCGCATGAACCTGCCGCGCACCCTCCCTTTATGGCCCAGAGCCCTGCTGGCCGCAACCCTCCTGACGCTCTCGGCCTGCGGTGGCGGCGACGATGCCCCCGCGCCAGCGCCCGTCGTCCCTGAAGTGGCGAATCGCGGGCAGTTGACCGGGGCCACCCGGATCAACACCGTGCCGGCCGCCGACATTGCCGCCGCGGTCGCATCCGGCAGCTCCCGGATCCCGCTGGCAACCCCCCTGTACCCCGTCACCTCGTATCGCCTGACCTACATCACCTCGGACGGCCGGGGCCGCGAGGTCGTGGCCTCGGGCCTGGTCAGCGTGCCCTACAAGACCGCCGGCGCGCGCAGCCCGGTCATCAGCTACCAGCACGCCACGCTCTACCAGGACGCCCAGGCGCCCAGCAACAACGCGGTGGCCGCCGAGCCCGTGCTGGTGCTGGCGTCGCTGGGCTACATCGTGGTGGCGGCCGACTACGTGGGCTATGGCGCTTCGCGCACCTCGCCGCACCCTTACCTGCTGTCGGCGCCATCGGCCGCCGCGGTGGTGGACCTGCTGACGGCCGCCAAAACCTGGCGCCAGACCCAGAACGTGGCCGACAACGGCCAGCTGTTCATGCTCGGGTATTCGGAAGGCGGCTACACCACCATGGCCGCGCACCGGGCCATGCAGGCCTCCGGCAGCCCCCATTTGGCGCAGCTGGTAAGCACCGTCCCGGGCGCTGGCCCGCACCATGTGGGTGTAACGATGGACGCCCAATTGCTGCGCGCAGGCGATATTGGCGGGCTGGTCAGGCCAGGCAGTCTCGGCAGCCTGAGCGAGACCGTGCGCAACGAGCTGCGTCGCCTGATCCTGCGCCTGGTGATCCCCGACGATGCCGACGTCAGCTTCCAGTCCACCTTCCTCGACAACTTCCTGGCCGACGATACCGCCGCCATCGAGCGCGACAGCAACGTGCACGACTGGAAGCCCGACGTGCCGGTGCGCCTGTACCACGGGCGCGACGACCAGACCGTGCCCTACGCGTCCTCCAGCAGCACCCTGCAGGCCATGCAGGCGCGCGGCGCTGCCGCCGTCACGCTCACCGACTGCACGGCCGCACCGTCCAGCCACACCGGCTGCGTGGCGCCCTACTTCACGTTTGCGCTGGGGCACCTGGCGGCTGCGGCCCGGGATCTATAAATTTCCAGCCCGGTCAATGGATCCTGTTTCAATAGCGGGATATGACCATCCGACACTGGGAAGAGGCCATTTTCGATTGAAATCGGGGCCATCTAGCCGGTTCAGGCCGCCAGCAACGGGCAGATGGCAGACGGCAACCTCCGCGTGAAGGCTGGCGTCGCTCAGCCCGCAGCACGCGAAACCAGCGGAAACGACTCCGGATGCCGGATGGAGGCCACCGACAGATCAACGTCCAGTTCCGGCCAGTAGAGACGGTCCAGCGCGGGCCATTGCACGTTCGAAATCTGGTCGATGGTCGCGTGGCGAAACCAGGGGAACTGCTCGAACGGCAGCAGCAGTTCTTCATCGCCCAGCAGCAGCCAGAAGCCGTGCTTTGAGATGTGCGTGACTTCAGGAACTGGAATGGGGTGCGACATCGCGGGACTGCTCACGACCTTAGTACGGCTGGCGAGCGCCGTTGACAACTAATATTTCCGTAGCGCCTCATGACCATTCGACGCTGGGAAAAGGCCAATTTTGATCACTATCTCCCCTAGCAGCGCCGCCGACAGCCCTTCCAGCAGTCCAGCGACCGAGATTCGACTCTCACGCAAAAACGTTTCTTGCCTCGATCGAAGGCTGACCTGCCAGCAAGCCAGCAACCGAAATGTCTTCGTCCACTTGCGGCCAGTGAATGCCTTCGCCATCGCCCAGCAACTCGCAGTCCGCCCGCTCGCTGGCCGAGGCGTGCGCCAGCCGCGGGAACCACGCCAGCGGCACTGACAGCGTTCGCCCGTCGGTCAGTGACACCCGCAGTTCGTCGTCCGAGCAGCTGACGGTGACAGCTTTGGGTTCAACGCGAAACATGAAAGAACTCATTCCAGGCCTCCACAAAAATTGACTGGTTGGCTTCCACCAGACCCAGCAGCCGGCTCAAATCCTGCGGTGAAAAACCTGAGCTGCGGGCCAGCGACACTGGCTTGAGCCAGAATTTTGCCAGCATCCGGTCCTGCTGCACATGAATGTGATGCGGCTCGCCATTTTCGTTGGCGAAAAAGAAAAACCGGTACGGGCCGATACGAAGGACGGTGGGCATGGTCGGGCTGAGTATGGCTGAATCTAGCTGCTACGCAATCAGACTGGTGATGGCGCCTCGCCCCAGACGCGGGCCAGCGTGGCTTGGATCTTGGCCTC
This sequence comes from Burkholderiales bacterium, assembly GCA_011391155.1. Taxonomy (GTDB): domain Bacteria; phylum Pseudomonadota; class Gammaproteobacteria; order Burkholderiales; family Burkholderiaceae_C; genus JAABQG01. The sequence continues at coordinate 1,154 of JAABRA010000033.1, read as the reverse complement.
GAAGCGGGTGATCAGTTCGCGGTTGGCGGCCACCAGCGCCTGTTCGGCTTCGATCTCGGCGACGATGGCTTGCTGGGTGGCGAGGGGTGGGAGGGGAATCTTGTACTCCTCCAAGACTGCCCGCGGCACGCGCTGCAGGCCCCCTGTACCGGTCATCATTTCAGTGGCTTCGGCGCGGAATTTCAACGAGGCGACAGCGAGAAACAACCATTCAGAAACAACCGCGTCAGAGGGTCTCAGGACGTAAAACTCGCTTGATCCAAATCCGATTCCATTTGAAAGACCTCTGGCTATTCCGGCTTTTCCGTTTTCAAAGCAGGGCGTGACTTTTGCAATCAGAACGTCGCCGTCGCGGAAATAAGTGTAGCTCGCAGTCACCTCCGCAAGCCGTTTGATCTGCCTGGGAACGAAATACATGGCGTTCTCGCCGATATCCGACATTGGAACAAACGAAATTTCTGTCATTCCGTCCAGATCGGCCACCTCTGACTTCTTGGGATTTACTTCACAGATGCTTCCCACCGCAACCATTTGCCAGTCGGGGTGAATGGGAATGTGGGGGATGTAATGGTCGAGGACAGCGCGGGCGCCGTTGATGACTTTCTGGTAGCCCTCGATCTCCGCCACGATTTCTTTCTGCACCTCCAACGGCGGCAGGGGAATCTGGAAGTCTTCAACGTAGCCACGTGGCACACGCTGAAGTCCCCCGGTTCCAGTCATCTGGGCAACGGCTGCATCGCGGAACAGTGGATGCATGACGCAAAAGTAAACCCACTCAGGCAAGACCTGTTCGCTGCTGCGCAAGACGTAGAACTCGCTGGAGCCGAATCCAATGCCATTGAGAAGGCCACGGGCAATGCCAGCTTTGCCGTTTTCAAAGCATGGCGTCACCTTGGCAACGAGAACGTCGTTGTCCTCAAAATAGGTATAGCTCGTTGTGACCTCGGACAGTTGTTTTTCGTCTTTGGGCTGGAAGGCGATGCAATGCTCATTCAAGTCCGCCATGGGCACAAAGGAAACACGGGTTTCGGGCGACAAGTCGGCTAACTGACTTTTGCGCGGGTTAACAGTACAAACGTCACCGATTCTGACCAGCGGGTAAATGTGGGTCTTCAGCGCCCCCTCCCGATACCGCTCCCCGCTCAAGTTGTAGT
>JAABRA010000021.1 GCA_011391155.1 Burkholderiales bacterium | reverse complement strand
GCTGGTGGAGCAGATCGCCTGCGGCCTGCACCAGGCCGGCCTGCAACGCCACGAGCACATGGTCATCGTGGGCGCCAACCGGCCCCGCCTGTACGCCACGATGCTCGCCGCGCAATCACTCGGTGCAATTCCAGTGCCGCTGTACCAGGATGCCGTGGCCGCCGAATGCGTGTTCCCGATCACCAACGCCGACGTGCGCTTTGCCCTGGTGGAAGACCAGGAGCAGGTCGACAAGATGCTGGAGGTGCGCGAGAAGTGCCCCCAGCTCACCCACATCTTCTTCGACGATCCGCGCGGCCTGCGCAAGTACGTCGAGAACGGTCTGGCGTCGCTGGACGAACTGGTGGCGGCCGGCAAGGTGTTTGCAACCCAGCACCCGACATTCTTCCGTGACGAAGTCGCCAAGGCCCAGCCGTCGGATGTCGCGGCGATGTTCTTCACCTCTGGCACCACGGGCAACCCCAAGGGCGTGGTGCACACCCATGCCACACTGATCGACCGCGGCCAGGCCGGCGCCGAGTTCGACAAGCTGGGCAGCGACGAGGAAGTGCTCGCCTACCTGCCACCGGCGTGGATCGGCCAGAACATCTTCAGCTACGCCCAGTGGCTGGTCTGCGGCTACGTGGTGAACTGCCCCGAGTCGGCCGCCACGGTGACCATCGACCTGAAGGAAATCGGCCCGACGTACTATTTCGCGCCGCCCAGGGTGTTCGAAGGCCTGCTGACCAGCGTGATGATCCGCATGGAAGATGCCGGCGTGCTCAAGCGCAAGATGTTCCACTTCTTCATGGACCTGGCCAAACGCGTCGGCCCGACCCGCATGGACGGCAAATCCATCGGGCTGGGCAACACCGTGCTGTATGCCCTGGGCAACCTGATGGTCTACGGCCCGCTGCGTAACAACCTCGGCATGAGCCGGGTGCGCGTGGCCTACACCGCCGGCGAGGCGATCGGGCCCGACCTGTTCAGCTTCTACCGCTCCATCGGCATCAACCTCAAGCAACTGTACGGCTCCACCGAGACCGCCGTGTTCGTCTGCCTGCAGCCCGACAACGAAGCCCGTGCCGACACCGTGGGTGTGCCCTGCCGCGGCGTGGAGATCAAGGTGGCCGACAACGGGGAAATCCTGGTCAAGTCCCCCGGCCTGCTCAAGGAGTACTACAAGAACCCGGCCGCCACAGCCGAGGTGCTGACGGCCGATGGCTGGTACCACACCAGCGACGCGGGTTTCCTGGACGCTCATGGGCACCTGAAGATCATCGACCGGGTGAAAGACGTGGGCCGCATCAAGGGTGGCAGCAACGACGGTGCCATGTTTGCCCCCAAATACGTGGAGAACAAGCTCAAGTTCTTCCCGCAGATCAAGGAAGTCGTGGCCTACGGCGACCAGCGCGAAAAAGTCTGCGTGATGATCAACATCGACTTCGACGCGGTGGGCAACTGGGCCGAGCGGCAGAACCTGCCCTACGCCGGATACACCGACCTGGCGCAGAAGCCCGAGGTCTACCAGCTCATCAAGGAATGCGTGGAGAAGGTCAACGCCGACCTGTCGATCGACGCGTTGCTGGCGGGCAGCCAGGTCAGCCGTTTCCTGGTGCTGCACAAGGAGCTGGACGCCGACGATGGCGAACTCACGCGCACCAACAAGGTCCGCCGCGGCTTCATTGCCGAAAAATACCAGCCGCTGGTCGATGCGCTGTATGGCGGCAAGACCGAGCAGTTCATCGAGACCGTGGTGAAGTTCGAGGATGGCCGCTCCGGCAGCGTCAGCGCCACCCTGAAGATTTCCGACGCGAAGACCTTTGCCCCTGTCAAGGCAGCCGCCTGACCCATGACGCAAGCATCATGAGCAAAAATATTGGCGACGTCATCCTGGACGTCAACAACATCAGCCTGCGGTTCGGCGGCGTCAACGCCCTGACCGACATTTCCTTCAATGTGAAGGAGCACGAGATCCGCGCCATCATCGGCCCGAACGGCGCCGGCAAGAGCTCCATGCTCAACTGCATCAACGGTGTCTACACCCCGCAGGAGGGCAGCATCACCTTCCGCGGCAAGACCTTCAGCCACATGAACTCGCGCCAGGTGGCCGAGATGGGCGTGGCGCGCACCTTCCAGAATCTGGCGCTGTTCAAGGGCATGAGCGTGATCGACAACATCATGACCGGCCGCAACCTCAAGATCAAGAGCAACATCTTTCTGCAGGCCCTGCGCATCGGCCCTGCAGAAAAGGAAGAAACCCGCCACCGGGAGTATGTCGAGCACATCATCGACTTCCTGGAAATCCAGGCCTTCCGCAAGACGCCGGTGGGCCAGTTGCCCTACGGCCTGCAAAAGCGCGTGGACCTGGGTCGCGCGCTGGCGATGGAGCCGCAGGTGCTGCTGCTCGATGAGCCCATGGCCGGCATGAACGTGGAGGAAAAGCAGGACATGTGCCGCTTCGTCCTGGACGTCAACGACGAGTTCGGCTCCACCATCGTGCTGATCGAGCACGACATGGGGGTGGTGATGGACATCTCCGACCGGGTCGTGGTGCTGGATTACGGCAAGAAGATCGGCGACGGCACGCCCGAAGAAGTGCGCAACAACGAAGACGTGATCAGCGCCTATCTCGGCACCAGCCACTGATCCAGGGAGACTATCAAATGGCATTCTTTCTTGAAACCCTGCTCGGCGGCCTGATGGCCGGCATGCTGTATTCGCTGGTCGCGCTCGGCTTCGTGCTGATCTTCAAGGCGTCCGGCGTGTTCAACTTTGCCCAGGGCGCCATGGTGCTCTTTGCGGCACTGGCCATGGCCCGCTTTGCCGAATGGATTCCCCGGTGGACGGGCATCGAGAACCCGGTGCTGGCCAATGTGGTGGCTTTCGTGCTGGCCGGCGTCGTCATGTTCCTGGTGGCGTGGCTGATCGAGCGGCTCGTATTGCGCCACCTGGTCAATCAGGAGGGCACCACGCTGCTGATGGCCACCCTGGGCATCACCTATTTCCTGGAAGGCCTGGGCCAGACGATCTTCGGCAGCGACATCTACAAGATCGACATCGGCATGCCCAAGGAGCCGATCTTCATGCTGGAGTCGATGTTCCCGGGCGGCGTGCTGGTCAACAAGGAAGACGTGATCGCCGCGGCCATCGCGGCAACCCTGGTGACGTTGCTGAGCGTGTTCTTCCAGAAGACCTCCACCGGTCGGGCCCTGCGCGCGGTGGCTGACGACCATCAGGCGGCGCAGTCGATCGGCATTCCGCTGAACCGTATCTGGGTGATCGTGTGGTGCGTGGCCGGGGTCGTGGCGCTGGTGGCCGGGATGATCTGGGGCTCCAAGCTGGGCGTGCAGTTCTCGCTGGCGACCGTGGCGCTGCGTGCGTTGCCGGTGGTGATCCTGGGCGGCCTGACCTCGGTGCCGGGCGCCATCATTGGCGGCCTGATCATCGGCGTGGGCGAAAAGCTCTCCGAAGTCTACCTGGGCCCGTTTGTCGGCGGCGGCATCGAAATCTGGTTTGCCTATGTGCTGGCCCTCGTCTTCCTGCTGTTCCGGCCCCAGGGCCTGTTCGGCGAAAAAATCATCGACCGCGTCTAACTGCCTGAGTACCCCCTATGTTTTATCGCGAAAACGGTCAGTTCAAGACCACGTACCGTGCCGACCAGCAGATCTTTCCGATCACCCAGGACCGGATCGCCATTGGCCTGATCCTGGCCGTCGCCTTCCTGGTCGTGCCGATGCTCGCCAGCGACTACCTGTTCCGCGCCATCCTGATCCCGTTCCTGATCTTCTCGCTGGCGGCCATCGGGGTGAACATCCTGGTCGGGTACTGCGGCCAGATCTCGCTGGGCTCAGGCGCCTTCATGGCGGTCGGCGCGTACGGGGCCTACAACTTCTACGTCCGCATCCCGGGCATGCCGCTGATTCCTTCGCTGATCCTCGGCGGCCTGTGCGCCACCTTCTTCGGCATCCTGTTCGGGCTGCCCAGCCTGCGCGTCAAGGGCCTGTACCTGGCCGTGGCCACGCTGGCTGCCCAGTTTTTTGCCGACTGGATGTTCCTGCGCATCAAGTGGTTCACCAACGATTCACCGTCGGGTTCGGTGTCGGTGTCCAACCTGCAGGTCTTCGGCCTGGAAATCGAGACGCCCTTGTCCAAGTACTTTCTGTGCCTGGGGATCCTGGTGGTCATCGGATTGCTGGCCAAGAACCTGGTGCGCGGCGCCATTGGCCGCGAGTGGATGGCCATCCGCGACATGGACGTGGCTGCTGCCGTCATCGGCATCCGCCCCATGTACGCCAAGCTCAGCGCCTTCGCGGTCAGCTCCTTCATCATTGGCGTGGCCGGTTCGCTGTGGGGTTTCGTCTACCTCGGCGCGTGGGAACCGGCGGCCTTCTCGGTGGACCAGTCGTTCCGCTTGCTGTTCATGGTGATCATTGGCGGCATGGGATCGATCATGGGCAGCTTCTTTGGTGCGGCCTTTATCGTGATTCTGCCCATCGTTCTGAATCAGGCGCTGCCCCTGCTCGGCACCCTGTTCGGTCTGGAGATTTCCACAGCCGGGATTTCGCACGCGGAACTGATCATTTTTGGCGCACTCATCGTCTGGTTCCTGATCGTCGAACCGCACGGTCTGGCCAAGCTGTGGTCGATTGGCAAACAGAAGCTGCGCCTGTGGCCCTTCCCGCATTGATTTCGAAGAGTTTTTTCACGCAAACCCCGGCACCAACAAAGTGCCTCAACACCAGGAGACGTTATGAAACTGCGTAATATTGCTTTGGCCACCTGCCTGGCCGCCGTGGGAGTCACGGCTTTCGCCCAGGCCAAGGAGCAATTCTTCCCCGGCCTGCCGTACCGGACCGGCCCCTACGCGCCCAACGGCGTGCCATGGGCCAACGGCTATTCCGACTACCTCAAGCTGGTCAATGCCAAGGGTGGCATCAATGGCGTCAAGATCATTTACGAAGAATGCGAAACCGGCTACGACACGGCACGCGGCGTGGAATGTTATGAGCGCCTGAAGGGCAAACATGGCGGCGCCACGGTGTTTCAGCCGCTGTCCACCGGCATCACCTTTGCGCTGACCGAAAAAGCGCCCGGCGACAAGATTCCCCTGATCACCGCCGGCTATGGCCGCAGCGAAAGCCAGGACGGAACGGTCTTCAAGTGGAACTTCCCGCTCGCCGGCACGTACTGGCTCGCCGCTGACGCGCTGGTCCAGCAACTCGGCAAGAAGGAGGGTGGCCTCGACAAGCTCAAGGGCAAGAAGATCGCGCTGGTCTACCACGACAGCCCTTATGGCAAGGAGCCCATCGCGCTGCTGCAGGAACGCAGCAAGATGCTGGGATTCGACCTGCAGTTGCTGCCCGTAACCGCACCCGGCGTGGACCAGAAGGCAACCTGGCTGCAGGTGCGTCAGGCCAAGCCCGACTACGTCTTGCTGTGGGGCTGGGGCGTGATGAACTCCACCGCTGTGAAGGAAGCCCAGGCTACCGGCTACCCGCGCGAGAAGATGTACGGCGTTTGGTGGTCGGGGGCCGAGCCGGACGTCAAGGACGTCGGCGAAGGCGCCAAAGGCTACAACGCCGTGACCATGCAGCATGGTGCCGAACCCCAGTCCAAGGTGGTGCAGGACATCCTGAAGGAAGTCCATGGCAAGGGCCAGGGCACGGGACCGAAGGACGAAGTCGGACAGGTGCTCTACATGCGCGGTGCCATGAGCGCGATGCTGGCGGTCGAAGGCGTAAAGCGCGCCCAGGAGCGTTACGGCAAGGGCAAGTGGGTCAGCGGCGAGCAGGCGCGCTGGGGCTATGAAAACCTGGCGCTCGACCAGAAGAAGCTGGACGCGCTGGGTTTTGCCGGCGTGATGCGACCCATCAGCACCTCCTGCGCCGACCACATGGGCTCCAACTGGGCACGCGTGCACACGTGGGACGGCAAGAAGTGGAACTTCAGTTCTGACTGGCTGCAGGCCGACGAGCAGATCCTCAAGCCGCTGGTCAAGGCGACCGCCGCCAAGTACGCCGCAGACAAGAAACTGACCCCGCGCACGCCGGCGGACTGCCAATCCTGATTCGCGCGGCGAATCAGGTTGGCAGTTGCTGCCTGAACTGACGACACCCTCCCCAACCCCTCCCGCCCAAGCGGTAGGGGGCGCGGCTCGATCGAGCCGCCAATCGACAGGGCTGCAGCCGCAGGTCTGTCGATTGGTCAACAGGACGCGACTCATGGAACCGAAAAACATCGTACTCAACGTCAACGGCATCGAGGTCATCTACAACCACGTCATCCTGGTGCTCAAGGGCGTCTCGCTGCAGGTGCCCGAGGGCGGCATCGTCGCGATTCTGGGCGGCAACGGCGCCGGCAAGACCACCACGCTGCGGGCGGTCTCCAACCTGCTCAAGGGGGAACGCGGCGCCGTCACCAAGGGATCCATCGAACTGCGCGGCGAACGCATCGAGAACCTCTCGCCCGCCGACCTGGTGCAGCGCGGCGTGGTGCAGGTGATGGAAGGCCGGCACTGCTTTGCCCACCTGACGATCGAGGAGAACCTGATGACCGGCTCCTACACTCGAAAGGACAAGGGTGAGATCGCGGCCAACCTGGAGAAGGTGTACAACTACTTTCCCCGGCTGAAGACGCGGCGCACCTCGCAGGCCGCCTATACCTCGGGGGGTGAGCAGCAAATGTGCGCCATTGGCCGCGCCATCATGGCCAACCCCAGCATGGTGCTGCTGGACGAGCCCTCCATGGGGCTGGCGCCGCAGATCGTGGAAGAGGTCTTCAACATCGTGAAAGATCTCAACACCAAGGAAAAAGTCACCTTCCTGCTGGCCGAGCAGAACACCAACATGGCCCTGCGTTACGCCGACTACGGCTACATCATGGAAAGCGGCCGGGTGGTGATGGACGGTGTGGCCAGCGACCTGGCCAACAACGAGGACGTCAAGGAGTTCTACCTGGGTGTGGGTGGCGGCGAGCGCAAGAGCTTCAAGGACGTCAAGAGCTACAAGCGCCGCAAACGCTGGCTGGCCTGATCGGCGGTGGCGCTGCTGCGCCTGGACATCTCCCTTTTCGAAAGACCCTGGCATGAGCACTTTTTTTGACACGCTGGAGCAGCGCAGCCCCGACGCGCGCGAAGCCGCCCTGCTTGCGGCCCTCCCCGGCCAGATCGCCAACGCGCAGCAGCATGCGCCAGCGTTCGCCGGCATTCTGGCGGGCGTGGACGCCGCAGCGGTCAACTCCCGGGCTGCTTTGGCCACACTGCCCGTCATTCGCAAGCACGAACTGCTGGATCTGCAGAAGAAACATCGCAGCGACGGTGGCAACGTGTTTGGCGGCTTCAGTGCCATCGGCTTTGGCAAGGCCATGCCG
>JAABRA010000020.1 GCA_011391155.1 Burkholderiales bacterium | reverse complement strand
CGACCGGCGCTCGCGCACGGCGCTCCACAGCGCGATGAAGACGCCCAGTGCTGCGGTGAGCAGCAGCACGGCGCCAAAGCCCTGCAGCACCCGCGTGCCGACGCCGACCATGCCCAGCAGCCGCGTGATCTCGACTGCCGGCGCGGCCGACTGCATGCCGGTGCTGCTGTTCACATAGCGCGGAAAGGTCACCGCCGCCAGCGGCGTGGTGTAGCGGATCAGCGCCACCGTGACCTCGCGTTCGGCCTCCAGCGCGGCGCGGTCCTGCGCGTCCAGCGGGGTTTCCCCGGCGTGCATGTCCTCGTGCACCTGCCAGACCGATTCGGTGGCGGTGAGGATCAGCCGGTCGAGCACGCAGCCGCACGGCGCCAGCACGCCGGTGACGGTGTAGGGCGTGTGGCCGTGGGCATCGCCACCCCCGCCCAAACCATGCGAACCGGCAAACGTGCTGCCGGCCTTCAGGCCCGTGCTGGCCGCCACCTGCGCGCCGACGACCGCCTGCATCGGCGCTGACCAGAGTACCCCTTGCGCCAGCGTCGCCTGGTAGTGGGCGATGTAGGCCGGCGTGGTGCCGACGATGCGAAAGCCGCGGAAGCTGTCGCCCAGGCTCAGGGGAATAAGCAACGCCACCTGCGGGTGCTTCGCCAGCGCCTGCACGTCGGCCAGCGGGATGTTGCCCGGCGGCACGTCGATGTGGAACACCCCGGCCAGGATCAGCTGCATCGGGCTGCCCTTGGCGCCCACCACCACATCGATGCCCGCCAGGTCGCGCTCGAAAGCGCGGTCCAGCTGGTGGCTGGCCAGCAGCACGAAGCTCATGGAGGCCACGCCCAGCGTCATCAGCAGCAGGTTCAGCCCGGCGGCGAGCGGCCTCGACCACAGGTAGCGCCACGAAAGCACTAAGGTATTCATAGCGGACTATGACCTTCCGACGCTGGGATAGTGCCATTTTTGCTTGAAAACAGCAGTTCAGCGGCCTGTGGCAGCGCCTCGGCCACGCGCCGGTCGTGTGTGGCGATCACCAGCGTCGCGCCGCAAGCCTGCGCGCTCTGGCGCAGCAGGGTCAGCGCCGACGCACACGCCGCGTCGTCCAGGCTGGCCGTGGGCTCGTCGGCCAGGATCACGCGCGGCGCACGCAGCACGGCGCGCGCCAGTGCCACGCGCTGCGCCTGCCCGCCGGAGAGTTGCGCTGGCTTTCTCGCCGCCAGCTCGCCCACGCCCAGCGCGTCCAGCGTGCGGGCAATGGCCCCGTGATCCACCGCCAGCCCCGCCGCGTAATAGACCAGCGCCAGGTTTCCGGCCACGCTCAAAGCATCGCTCAGGTAGAGCTTTTGCGGCAGCAGGCCGATGGCCCCGGCGCGCCAGGCGTCGCGCGCCCGCCCGCCGAGCGGGTGCAGCGGCTGACCGGCCACGATCATGTCGCCCCCGGTGGCCGTCAGCAAGCCAGCCGCCAGCGCCAGCCAGGTGGACTTGCCGCTGCCCGACGGCCCGCGCAGCAGCAGCGTACCGCCCTGGGCGAGCGTCACGTCCGGGAAGCGCAGATCCGCGCCGCCGGTGTAGCGAAAGACAAGGCCCAGGGTTTGAATGGACATGCCGGTGGACGACTTCAGGTCAACACCTTGACCGGCGGTTTCCAGCCACGCAAGCCTGCCCGGCGCGCAAACTTGCGATCATCGAACGTCGCGACGCTCACGCACTGCCGGCTGGAAGCATGGTGCAGGGCATCGGCGAAATCAAAACCGTCATCGAGCGCATTCACCGCCAGTTCCACGGCCACGCGGTCTTCTATCTGGACGTTCGGCAGGGACAACAAATGGCGCAACACCGTCAGCACATCGGCCAGCGGGCTTTTGTAGTAACCGCGCAGCACCCATTCCAGCTCCAGCACCACGGACTTGCTCACAAACAGGGGCTTGCCGCTTTCGATCAATTGGCGTGCCAGCGCGCTCTGCTGCCGGGAAGGCGCATCGGGGCTGGCGACGTAATAGCGCGCCAGCACATTCGTATCGAGCCCGATCACGGCGCGTCGATGACCAGGCTGGCCACATCAAAGTCCGCAGGCATGCCCTCGCGCTGGCTCTGGATCAACCCAAAGCCGCTGGCTGCCGGCTGCCGGGCGGCAGGCGCGGGCCGCAGTGCGATGTGGTCACCCGCTATCTCGAACGTGACCGCCATGCCCTGCGTGAGCCCGAAATGCTGGCGCACATCCCGCGGAATGGTGACCTGGCCTTTGCTGGTGATGGTGGTTTGCATGCGGACTCCAAAGAAGTATTACTTGGTAATACTAGCACTTTCGAGCTGGCATTTCAGGTTTCCGCATCGTTTGACGGGCCGGTCACCCCCGAGCACACGCATTTCGACGACCCACAATTGCTGCGCCGCGAGTGTTCGCTGCTCGCGTCGTGATCAGTCCTTCGCCAGCCTTGTAAACGTCTTGCGGAACTTGGCCACCTTGGGTGCAGCCACGGCCATGCAGTAGCCCTGGTAGGGGTTCTTCTCGAAGAAGTCCTGGTGGTAGTCCTCGGCGGGCCAGTAGTTCGCCAGGGGCAGCACCTCGGTGACGATGGGCGCGCCGAACAACTGGTCCTGGCTCATCTCGCGGATCAGGTCGTCGGCCACGGTTTTCTGTTCGGGCGTGGTGAAGTAGATGCCGCTGCGATACTGCGTGCCGCTGTCGTTGCCCTGGCGGTTCAGCGTGGTGGGGTCGTGGATCACGAAGAAAATCTCCAGGATCTCGCGGGTGCTGATCAGCGCCGGGTCGTAGCTCAGCTTGACGACTTCGTTGCAGCCGGTGCGCCCGGTGCAGACGTCCTCGTAGCTGGGCCGGGCCGCCTGGCCGTTGCTATAGCCGGATTCGACATCGGTGATGCCCTTGACGCGCACGTACACCGCCTCGGTGCACCAGAAGCAGCCGCCGCCCAGGACCAGGGTTTGCAGAGTGTTCATCCATGTTCTCCTTTGCGCCGTGAGGCGACGCGACTCAGGACTGTAGCGGCTCTGCGGCGGCGCGCACGGCGCCCAGGAAAGCCCCCAGGGCGGTGTGGTCGCGCGCCGTTTTCCAAAGGCAATGGGTCTCGTAAGGCAGGGATGCCGCCTCCAGCGGCACGAACGCGGCGCCGGCCAGGCCGGCCTGTTGCAGCGCGGCGGGCACCAGCGCCACGCCCAGGCCCTGCGACACCAGCGACACCACGCTGAGCCAGTGCCGCAGTTCGTAGCGGATTTCGGGCGAAAAGCCCGCCTCGGTGCAGATCGACACAATGCGCTCGTGGTAGTCCGGCGAGACGGCGCGCGACACCACGGCCAGTGGCTCGCCGGCCAGGCGGCGCAGCGGCAGGGACCCCTCACCGGCCAGCGGGTGCGCGGCGGGCAGGCAGGCGACAAAAGGCTGGCGGGCCACCAGGATCTGCGAGAACTCGGCCGGAACGCGCGTGGTATGGACAAAGCCCACATCGAGCCGTTCGTGCATCAATTCGATCAACTGCTCACTGGAGCTGAGTTCCTTGAGCACCACGCGCAGTTTCGGGTGCTGCGCCTGAAAGGTCTGCAGCATCTGCGGCAGGCCGCGGTACAGCATGGCGCCGGCAAAGCCGATCTGCAGGCTGCCGGCCATGCCCTGCGCCACGTCACGCGCCTCGCGCGCCGCCTGGCCGGCCTGGTCCAGCAGCGCCCGCGCCGCCGGCACGAAGGCCAGCCCCGCCGCCGTGAGCTGCACCCCCCGGCTGTTGCGCGTGAACAGGCGCGCTCCCACCGAGGCTTCGAGCTGCTGGATGTTCAACGATAGCGGCGGCTGGGAGATCGCCAGGCGCTGGGCGGCGCGGCCAAAGTGCAGCTCCTCGGCGAGCACCAGGAAGTAGCGGAGGTGGCGGAATTCCATGAATATCAAATTTGTATGGACGAATACCTAATCCATATTAGACAAGTATTCATGACCCCCTGACAATCGTCGTTCGAATTTCAACATTGCGACCCGTTCGCGCCAAGGAGACCCGCCATGAAAGCCAAATTTGTCTGGGAAGACCCGTTCCTGCTGTCCGAGCAGCTCAGCGACGACGAGCGCGCCATCGTCGAGGCGGCCCACACCTTCTGCCAGGAAAAGCTGCAGACCCGCGTGCTGATGGCCGCGCGCCATGAGAAGTTCGACCGCGAGATCATGAACGAGGCCGGCGCCATGGGCTTTCTCGGCTCGACGATCGAAGGTTATGGCTGCGCCGGTCTGAGTTATGTCGCCTACGGCCTGATCGCCCGCGAAGTCGAGCGGGTGGACAGCGGCTACCGCAGCGCGATCAGCGTGCAAAGCTCGCTGGTCATGCACCCGATCAACGAATACGGCTCGGAAGCCCAGCGCCAGAAGTACCTGCCCAAGCTGGCCACGGGCGAATGGGTCGGCTGCTTCGGCCTGACCGAACCCAACCACGGCTCCGACCCGGCCAGCATGCTGACGCGCGCCAAGCCGGTGGACGGGGGCTTCATCCTGAAAGGCGCGAAGATGTGGATCACCAACGCGCCGATCGCCGACGTGTTCGTGGTCTGGGCCAAGATGGAAGACCCCGACGGCAAGGTCGGCGGACAGGAAGGCATCCGCGGCTTCGTGCTCGAAAAAGGCATGAAGGGCCTGAGCGCCCCGAAGATCGAGGGCAAGATGAGCCTGCGCGCCAGCATCACCGGCGAGATCGTGATGGACGACGTGTTCGTGCCCGAAGCCAACCTGCTGCCCAACGTGAGCGGCCTCAAAGGGCCGTTCGGCTGCCTGAACAAGGCGCGCTACGGCATCGCCTGGGGCGCGTTGGGTGCGGCGGAAGACTGCTGGCACCGCGCCCGCCAGTACACGATGGACCGCGTGCAGTTCGGCCGGCCGCTGGCCCAGAACCAGTTGATCCAGAAGAAGCTGGCCGACATGCAGACCGAGATCGCGCTGGGCCTGCAGGGCTGCCTGCGCGTGGGCCGGCTGATGGACGAAGGCAAGGCCGTGCCCGAGATGGTCAGCCTGATCAAGCGCAACAGCTGCGGCAAGGCGCTGGACATCGCCCGCCTGGCGCGCGACATGCACGGCGGCAACGGCATCCATGACGAATACCACGTGATCCGCCACATGATCAACCTGGAAACCGTCAACACGTACGAAGGCACGCACGACGTGCATGCGCTGATCCTGGGCCGCGCGCAAACGGGCTTGCAGGCGTTTTATTGATTAAAAAGCCATGATCCCAGCATCAATGGGTCATACTTTGCTACTCTTCTGAGAGTATTCGGGCGCAGTTGAGCCCGGTCCGTGGCGTCGCGGGGGCGGGCATTCCCCGGCGGTACCGCGCTGCCACCGGCCGGCGGCTGGCACCCTGCGCCGGCTTGACGCTGAAGGGCTGAGGGGTTACATTACTAACCAATCAGTCATTAAAAATGCCTTTGTCCAAGTTGATCAACGCCATTCCGGCCTGTGCCGCACCCCGGCGCGAGCGCCGCAAGGAGGCCCGACCGGGCGAACTGCTGGAAGCCGCGCTCGACCTGTTCGTTGAAAAGGGCTATGCGGCGACCCGCGCGGAAGAGGTCGCCGTGCGCGCGGGGGTCTCCAAGGGCACGCTGTTCCTGTATTTCCCCAGCAAGGAAGAGCTGTTCAAGGCGGTGGTGCGCGAGAACCTGGCCCGCACCGTCACCGAAGGGGCCTCGGAGCTGGCCAGCTTCGCCGGGCCGACCGGCGAGATGCTGACGCACCTGATGCAGCAATGGTGGGCGCGCTACGGGGCCACCAAGGCCTCCGGCATCTCCAAGCTGATCATCAGCGAAGCCAGCAACTTCCCGGAACTTGCGCGCTTTTACCACGACGAAGTGGTCACACCGGGCACGGAACTGGTGCGCCGCGTGCTGCAGCGCGGCATCGACCGCGGCGAATTCCGCGACGTGGACCTGCACTACACGATCCACGCCGTCATGGCGCCGCTGATCTTCCTGGTGATGTGGAAGCACTCCCTGGCGCCCTGCTGCGGCGCCGGCAATACGATCGACCCCGAAAAATTCATTGCCCAGCACGCCGACCTGATGGTGCGCGGGTTGCTGAAGGAAAAACAACCATGAAACGCAGGTGGAAATGGCTGATCGCGGCGCTGGTCGTGCTGGTGATCGCGGCGCTGGTGGGGCGTGCCTTGCTGGCACGCAAGGCGCAGCAACAGGCGCTGGCAGCCGCCGGGGCGGTGAAGGCCGTCACCGTCATGGAACTCGCCGCCAGCGACGTGACCCGGGCGCGGACGCTGGACCTGGCGCAGGGCCTGCCGGTCACTGGCGCGCTGAAGGCGGTGAACTCGGCCTTCGTCAAGGCCCGGGTGGCCGGCGAGTTGCAGGGCCTGTCGGTGCGCGAGGGCGACCCGGTCAAGGCCGGGCAGGTGATCGCCCGCATCGACGCCACCGAAATCCAGTCGCGCCTGCGCCAGGCGCAGGATCAGGCCGATGCGGCCCGGGCCCAGGTCGACATTGCCCAGCGCCAGTTCGACAACAACAAAGCCTTGATGGACCAGGGCTTCATCTCGAAAACCGCGCTGGACACCTCGGGCTCCAGTCTGGCCGGCGCGAAGGCCACCTACCACGCCGCGCTGGCGGCGGCAGACATCGTGCGCAAGTCGCTGGCCGACACCGTGCTGGCGGCGCCGATTTCGGGCGTCGTCTCACAGCGGCTGGCCCAGCCCGGTGAGCGCGTCGCCGTCGACACCCGCATCATCGAGATCGTGGACCTGAGCCGGCTGGAGCTTGAAGCCGCCGTCAGCGCGAGTGACGCCGTCCGGGTGCGCGTGGGCCAGAGCGCCGTGCTGCGGGTGGAAGGCCAGGGCGAGCCGGTCCGGGCCCGCGTGGTCCGCATCAATCCGAGCACACAGGCCGGCAGCCGCAGCGTGATGGTGTATCTGGCCGTGGAGCCCGCCGCCGTGCTGCGCCAGGGCCTGTTTGCCGAGGGCACGCTGGGCACCGAAAGCCTGCGCACGCTGGCCGTGCCGCTGGGCGCGGTACGCACCGACAAACCGATGCCTTACGTGCAGATCGTCGAGAACGACCGGATCGCGCACCGGGCCGTGACCCCCGGCGCTCGCGGCGATGCCGGCGGCGAGGCCATGGTTGCCGTCACGGGCCTGGCGGAAAACACGCTGGTGGTGACCGGCGCCACCGGCCCCGTGCGTGAAGGCACGCCGGTCCGGTTCACCGCACTGAGCGCCACACCCGCGCCCGCTGGGCCGGCCCCGGCCTCCGGCGCGGCCTCAACCCCGGCGCGCTGACCCCATGTGGTTCACCCAGGTCAGCCTGAAGAATCCGGTGTTCGCCACCATGGTGATGCTGGCCCTGGTGGTGCTGGGCCTGTTCTCGTACCAGCGGCTGCAGGTC
>JAABRA010000019.1 GCA_011391155.1 Burkholderiales bacterium | reverse complement strand
ACGTTGCCCAGCACCGTGATGCCGCGCAGGTCGATCGTGTCCTCACTCCAGTCGCCCACCAGGCGGGTGGTGCCAGAAGCAGTGCTGGCGTCGATCACCTCGATACCGCTGGCCGCGCTGAAGCTGCGCAGGCCGATGTCCACATCGGTGCCCTGGGCCACGATGCGGTCGCTGCCCGAGGCGCCGGTATCCGCGTAGGTGTCGAAGCCGCCAAAGCTGCTCCAGCCACCGGCCTGGTTGCCTGAAACCAGGTAGGTATCGCTGCCATTGCCGCCATCCAGGCTGTCGTCGCCACCTTCTCCCAGGAGGAGGTCGTTGCCGTCACCGCCGCGAATCAGGTCGTTTCCGTGGCCTGCATTGACGAGGTCATCGCTCGCGCCCGCCTCGATGGTGTCCGCGTTGCATTGGCCAATGATCTGGTCGGCGCCGTCGGTTCCTATCAGCAGGGAAGCGGAATCGGCACCGAGGACCAGGGTGGAGCCTTTGATGAAGTAGTTGAGCCAGGCCGCCACGTCTGCCAAGGTCGCATTGGCGTCGCCGTCTTCGTTCAGGAAACGGCCGTTTTCGATGCTGAAACCGAAATGGTAGATGCCGTCGGCTACCGTATTGACCAGGTTTTGCCCAAAGTAGTTGGTGTTGGCCCCATCGTTCTGTACCAGGTGGTAACCCGTTTCGCTGCCGTTCTCATCGTCGCCGTGCAACTCGATGAATCGGGCGAGGCGAACAGGATCGGAGCGCACCCAGGCGTTGATTGCTTCGAGGTCGGCGTTGGTGATCCAGCCATCGGCCATCGCGCCGGTCGCCGCGACGCCTTCCAGGATCAGGGCATTCATGGCATTCGCCGCGCCGGCCCCGCCGTCGATGTCTGCCGCAGGGGTGTTGCGTGCAAGGCCCGAGTCGACCTTGATGGTGTCCACGATGCGGTCCAGGCCGGTGCCTGTGGAGGAGGCGTCGGCCAGGAAGTAGTTGAGCCAGTGCGCAACATCGTTCACCGTGGAATTGGCGTCGCCGTCCTCGTTGCGAAAACGGCCGTCGATGATCTCGAATCCGATGTGATACAGGCCGTCGGCGACGGTGTTGACCAGGTTCTTGCCAAAGAACTTCGTCGTCGCACCGTCGTTCTGCACCAGGTGGTAGCCGGTCTCGGAGCCGTTTTCATCATCGCCGTGCAATTCGATGAAACGCGCCAGGCGGGAAGCGTCGGCCCGAATCCAGGCATTGACGGCAATCACATCGGCGGTGGAGACTGTCCCGTCGACCAGGGCATCGGCAGCGGAGAGTCCTTCCATGATCAACTGGTTGAGGCTGTTGGCAGCGTCGGCACCGTCAGCGATATCCGCCTCGGGGATCTTCATGGGCAGGCCGGCATCCGCCATGATCAGGTCGGTGATGCGGTCCAGGCCGCTGGCCGTGCGGGAGTGATCGGTATAGCACTGGGTCAGCCAGGCAGCCACCTGATCAACAGTCGCGTTGGCGTCGCCGTCCTCGTTGACGAAGCGGTTGTCCAGAATTTCGAACCCGAGGTGGTAGATGCCGTCGGCAACGGTGTCGATGAGGGCTTCACCCCGGTATTTCAGGTTGCCGCTGTCGTTCTGGACAAGGTGGAACCCGGTCTCTTCGGTTCCTTCGTCGTCGCCATGCAAGGCCGTCCACTCGGGCAGCCGGTTCTGGCGAATCCACGCGTTCATCGCCAGTACCTCCGTTGCCGTGAAATGGGCGTCAGCGGCAGCACCGGTGGCGGCGGCTGCTTCGAGGATGATCAGGTTCATTGCGTTGGCGGCGCCCGCACCATCGAGCAGATCCGTGGCGGTATTTGCGCCGGCAAGCCCGGGATCGGCAAAGACGGCATTGATCAGTTGGTCCAGGCCGGTGTCGGTGGTACCGGGCACTGGCGTGGAGAGCATGGAGTAACGGCCTGCTTTGTTTGACATGTCTCGAAATTCCCTGTTGAGTGGTTGACGCATGAGGGTTCTTCGACGTGTTGCCGTGCACCCGCATTGGACTGTGGAAAGGCCAGCGGGCATGCTAGGCGGCGGGCAATGCGCTGGCGTAATCAGGCGTCAGCGGATGTATTCAAACGAAACACCCGGTCGTTCCAGGCAATACATGTGCAACGCCGCATGGCGCCCGGTTCGGGTGGGGCACATCCGCGAGCCTGGAGGTCGGGTGGGAAAAGACCATTTACAAATGTCAACAACTATGACGTTTCGACCTGCCGGGAGGCAGCGATTTCACAGGCGTTGCTTGTGGCAACCCGGTTGGTCCCGGTGAAATCACGATTGTCAGAAGTCGAGGATCGGCTTCACAGAAGGCTGCTTGCGTGACCGGCACTTGCGCCAGCGCGGGCGGGGACCTGCCCCGGCGCCGGGTTCCCCGCGGGCTTTAGCTGCCGTGGACCTGGCGCAACTCGCGCTTGAGCAGCTTGCCGCTGGGGTTCTTGGGCAGGCTGTCGGCAAACACCACGCGCTTCGGGCTCTTGAAGCTGGCCATGTGCGTGGTGCAATGGGCGATGACTTCAGCCTCGGTCAACGTCTGGCCGGCCTTCACCACGATCACGGCCGTGACCGCCTCGACCCAGCGGGGATCCGGCAGGCCGATGACGGCAACCTCGCTGACCTGCGGCAGCCGGTAGATCATTTCTTCCACCTCCCGGCTGGCCACGTTCTCGCCGCCGGTCTTGATCATGTCCTTCTTGCGGTCGACCACGGTGATGAAGCCTTCATCGTCGATGGTGGCCAGGTCGCCGCTGTGGAACCAGCCGCCTTCGAACGCGGCTTCGGTGCGCGCGTCGTCATGAAAGTAGCCCAGCATCAGGTGGGGTGAGCGGTGCACGATCTCGCCGACCTCGCCCACGGCCACGTCACGCAACTGGTCGTCCACCACGCGCGTTTCCACGTTCAGCACGGCGCGCCCGCAGGAACCGGGCTTGCGCAGCTGGTCATCCGGCCCCAGCATCGTGGCCAGCGGCGCGATTTCCGTCTGGCCGTAGAGGTTCCACAGCCGCACCTTCGGCAGGCGCGCCGCCAGCTCCCGCAGCACCTCCACCGGCATGATGGAGGCGCCGTAGTAGCCCTTCGCCAGGCTGGACAGGTCGGTGGTCTCGAACAGGGGCGAGCGCAGCAAGGCGATCCACACCGTGGGCGGCGCGAAGAAGCTGGTGATGCCATGTCTGGCGATCAGTGGCAGCAGGTTGTCCGGCACCGGCTTGGCCGTGATGACGTTGGTCGATCCCATGTAGATCGCCGGGCCGAAGAACACATCGAGCTGCGCGCAGTGGTACAGCGGCAACGCATGCAGCGTCAGGTCGTCGGCGGCAATGGCGGCATCGACCACGCAGCTGACGTACTGCCATAGCACGGCGTCGTGCGTCAGCATGGCACCTTTTGGCGTGGATTCGGTGCCGCTGGTGTAGACGATCTGCGCCAGGTCGGTGCTGGCGAGCATCACGTCCGGCAGGGGCGCATCGCAGGCGGCCAGGTCGTCGAAACTGACCATGCCGGCCACCGGCTCGCTCGGGTCTTCCGAGGGTAGCCAGAGGAATTCTTTCACCCGGGTGTCGAGCGCCGCAGCGGCCCGCGCCAGATCAGCCAGGCCGCTGTCGGTGGCCAGGGTTTCGGCACCCGCGTGGCGCAGGATGTAGGCCACTTCGTCGGCCTTGAGCATGAAATTGATGGGCACCAGCACCGCGCCCAGGCGGGCCAGCGCAAAGCGCAGCGCGGCAAACCCGTGCGAGTTGCGCGCCAGCACGGCAACGCGGTCGCCCGGGCGCACGCCGCGCTGCGACAGGCCGGCCGCGACACGGGTGACCAGCGCGTCGAATCCGGCGTAGGTCCAGGAGGTGCTGCCGCAGATGATCGCGGTTTTGGCGGGCCGGCGAAGGGCGCTGCGGCGCAGCGCATCGGCAATGGTCTGGCGGCGGGTGATGGGGTGCATGGCGTCTCCTGGGGTGATCGGTCTGTTGGGTCGGGGTTATACCCGACCCCCTCGGGAGCGCTGTCGGCACCGGATGCCTGGCGTCTGATTTTGAGACATTTCTGGAGCATTTTGTAACCAATGCATGCGCTGTATCGACATGTTGCACCGGTAAACTCAATGACACATCTGAACCTTTCATGGACGCGCAACTTCCCCTTCTGCAGCGCTGTTTCCTGGATACCGCGGCGTCTGCGCGGGACGCACTGGAGCGTTGTATCGACGAGACGCTGGTGAGCCTTGAGGCGGCCGAGGGCAGTGCGCTCAAACTGGCCGAGCGGGACAACCTGACCCTGGCCCGGCTGGGTCTTCTCAAACAGCGGGGAACCTGGAGTTCGCAGTACGCGTCAGGTTTGCTGGCAGCCTTCAATATCGAGGCGTCGGCCGTCAGTGACCTTCGCGATCCCGTAACGGCGTCCGTGTTTGCGGCCTTGGTCGGTTCCGGCTCGGGGTTTGCAGGCCTGTCCCTGGTGGACGACGCGCAGATTACCCAGGACATCGCGTTCGCCCGCCTTTCGCAGCAGTTGCGCCTGCAGGTCGATCCAGTCATGGCCGACCTCGACGCCCTGGTCAGCGCAGCGCAGGGCCTGAGCCGCGTGCAGCCTGAACGCAATGCCTTGCGCCCGGAGGTTTTTGCGGATGCTTTGCGCGGCCTTTTGAATGCAGCGGATGTCGCGCCTGAAATCCGGGCGCTCTGGCTGAAGGGCCTGGCGGCGCCGCTGGGCCGGGAGTTGCGCACGATCTACGAACAGCTCATCGCCCGGCTGCTGGGGGCCAACATCCAGGCCGTGAGCTACCAGTGGGTCCGCGACGGGTCGGGGGCAGGCGGGGCCACAGCCCCGGGGGCATCGCCGAAGGGTGCGGCTGGCGGCGTTGCCGGCCCGGGTGGCGGTTTCTCTGGCGGTGGCGGTGGCGGTGGCGGTGGCGGTGGCGGTGGTTCGGGTCAATGGGGCTCTGGTATGCACACCGGGACAGGCGGGGGCTGGCACGGTGGCGAGGCCGGCGTCGGTGCGTCAGCCGTGGATCCCCTGGCGGGCGCCCCGGTCGTCGACCGGGGCGCCTTTTCCCGGTTTTCCCAGTCCGGGGTGAACGAATCCCTGTTCAGGGATTTCCTGGTCGCGGGCGTGGACAACCGGGACCGGCTTGCCGACTCCTATTACCGCCGCATAGGCGAGGAGCTTGCGGCGTTGCGGGCTGAACCCGAGCCCGGGGCCGAGTCCCGGCCCGGGGATCTTGGGTCCCGTGCAACAAGCGGTCTGCCAGGCGATCGACCCGCGCGCCCGCTGGATGGTCAGAGCCTGCTGAATGCGCAGGTCTGGGGGGAGTACGCCCGGTCCCGCGCCCGCCAGCTGGTGCGTGCCGGGCTCAGGAAGGAGGCCACCCATGTGGGCCAGGTGCTGGGGCTGGAGGTGGTCCGCAAGCTGGTAAACGAGGTCGCCCAGGATCCGCGCCTGCTGGTGCCGGTGCGCGAGGCGATCGTGGCGCTGGAGCCGTCGCTGGCGCGCCTGGCCATGGTCGATCCGCGCTTCTTCAGTGACGAGACGCATCCCGGCCGGCGCCTGATGGAGCGGGTCGCGCAGCGCAGCTTCAAGTACAGCGAGGCAGACAGCTCCGGGTTCCTGGAATTCTTCGAGTCGGTGCGTCGATCGTTCAACGCGCTCAACGAGCTGAAGATTGACAGTGCCCAGGCCTTCAACAGTGCCCTGGCGACGCTGGAGGCCGACTGGACCGAGCGCGACCGTGCCGAGGAGGCGGTTTGCCACGACGCGCTGCACGGCCTGCGCTTTGCCGAAGAGCGGCAGGCCCTGGCGGACCAGATCGCTTATGACATGAGTTCGCGGCCCGACCTGGACAAGGTGCCCGGCCCGGTGCTGGATTTCCTGTACGGCCCCTGGTCGCTGGCCATGGCGCATGCCCGCCTGGTCGACCGGGACCGGCAGATCGATCCGCGCGGCCTGGGCCTGGTGGTGTCGGATCTGGTCTGGAGCGTCAAGCGCGACTTCACCCTGCGCCAGCCCGCCAAGCTGATGGACCTGATTCCCGGCATGGTGCGCAAGCTCAATACCGGGCTGGACCTGATCGGACAGGATCCGGGCGAGCGCAAGGCCTTCTTTGACATCCTGATGCGTCTGCACCGGCCGGTGCTCAAGCTGCGCCGGTTGAAGTCGGAGCGCGACGCCCAGGAGTCGGGCGCCGTGCCGCTGGAGGCCGACCTGCTGCCCGCAACGCCCGAGCAGCGTGTGCCCAAGGCGGCAGCCCAGCCCTGGCTGGCGCCGCACGAACAGGACGATGCCGGTTTTGAAGACACCTTGCCGGCAGGTCATGCAGGACGTGAGGATGAGGGCGCGTCCGTGCTTGCGGTCGATCCGGCGCACCCCGACGCCGTCGGGCTTGAGCCGATGCCGGAGCTTGCCATGGCCGGGGCGCAGGCGAGCACGCCGGACCCCGGACAGATCGAGCACACCCTGACCGGACTGCACACCGGCTGCTGGGTGGATCTGTTTGCCCGAAAGCGCTGGCGGCGCGCGCAGCTGGTGTGGGCCAGCGCCCGGGGCACGCTGTTCATGTTCGTCAGCCATGGCGGGCGGGCCCACTCGATGACCCGGCGCAGTTGCGAACGCCTGATCTTTCATGACCTGCTGCGCCCGGTGGAGACCAGCGGCGTGGTGGCGCGCGCCCTGTCGACCCTGACGAACGAAATGCAGGCCACCCGGCCCGCACCCCTGGGCCCGGTGGCACCGGCGGCAACGTCCAGCCGGTTCGCCCAGCCGGCCTGACGCCGGTGGTGGGTGAGCGGCCAGCCGCGCAGCCCCGCAACCTGGTCTGCCTGCCGCACGAACGGCTACGGGGCGAACTGTTCCAGGCCCACCACGCCGACTTTTTGCAGACCCACGCGCTGCGAAACCGTCAGCACCGCGGCCACGGTGTCGTAGCGGGCCGCACGGTCGGGCTGGATGTGCACTTCGGGAGGCTCGGGCTGCAGTGCCGCGCTGCGCAGGCGGGCCGCCAGGTCCGCCGGGCCCGCCACCGGTTCGCCATTCCACAGCAACTGGTCGGTGCGCGTGATCTCGATCTTCACGACCACCGGCTCGATGATCTCCGGCGGGGGCGGACCCACCGGCATTTCCACGTTGACCGCGTGGAGCTGGATCGGAATGGTGATGATCAGCATCACCAGCAGCACCAGCATCACGTCGATCAGGGCCGTGATGTTGATTTCGGTCATGACCTGCGGATCGCCGGCTTCGTCGTGCTCGTGGAATCGGATGGCCATGGTGCTCAGCGGCCTTGCGCCGGCGGCTCCGTGATGAACCCGATGCGGGTGATGCCGGCCTGCTGGCTGGCATACACAATACGGCCCACCGCCTCGTAGTCGGCCCGGGCATCGCCCCGGATGTGGACTTCGGGCTGGGGGTTATGCCGGGCGACAGTCTTCAGCCGGTCCTGCAGGGCGCGGG
>JAABRA010000018.1 GCA_011391155.1 Burkholderiales bacterium | reverse complement strand
TAGCGCCGTGATGCGGCCCTGCGTCACGGCGCCCACGGCCCACAGGCCGGCGGTCAGCGCGGCGAACCACACGGCGGCCTGCGCCAGCGGCAGGCTGTCGGCGTGCCAGAGGAACACCACCACGCCGCCCAGCAGCGCGGCGAACTGCAGGCCGGCAAACCATTGAATGGCGCGGCTCATCGGCGGATAAAAGGTCTGCACGCGGGCGATGTCGAAGGCGGGCTTGGGAAAGCGCGCCGCCACGTCGGCCGGGCGCCAGCCCGGGGGCTTGAGCCAGACGCGCAGCTTGTCGCCCCAGTTCGCCGTGTACCAGGTATCCTTCGCCAGGGCCCAGTAGACCTCGGTGTTGGCCCACAGCGGGTCCCAGCTGTCGAGCGCGCCGCGTGTGCCGTAGACGCAGGGCTCGGCGAGGTCCTCGTCGCGGAAGGTGCCGAACAGGCGGTCCCAGACGATCAGGATGCCGCCGTAGTTCTTGTCCAGGTAGTTGTCGTTGACCGCGTGGTGCACCCGGTGGTTCGACGGGCTGCAGAACCAGCGGTCGAACCAGCCCAGCTTGGGCACATGCTCGGTGTGCACCCAGTACTGGTACAGCAGGTCGACCAGCGCCACGATGCCGAACACCAGCGGCGGCACGCCGGCCAGCGCCATCGGCAGGTAGAAGATCCAGCCGAGCAGCGCGCCGCTGCTGGTCTGGCGCAGCGCGGTGGACAGGTTGTAGTCCTGGCTCTGGTGGTGCACCACGTGCGCCGCCCACAGCACGCCCACCTCGTGGCCCATGCGGTGCAGCCAGTAGTAGCAGAAGTCGTAGAAGACCAGCGCCAGCAGCCAGCCTTGCCAGGTGGTCCAGAAGGCCCGGGCTTCATCCAGCGGCACCAGCGAGACGCCGACGTAGACTGCCGTGTAGAGGCCCACCCGCAGCAGGCGCGTGAATACCGCGCTGATCTGGCTCAGCATGCCCAGGCTGATGCTGTTGATGGCGTCGGCCAGGCGGTAGGTGTTGCGCCCCTTGCGCAGGCCGTACGCCAGTTCGAAGGCGATCATCAACACGAAGACCGGGGTGGCAAGGACGATGATCTGGCTGGGGCTCATGCCCCGATTTTCTGCCGGATCAGGTCAAGGCGCCCCTCGCGTCAACCCTGATGATGCGCTTCACAAGGCCGGCCGGATCGCCGATAGCAGGGCGGTGAGCGTCGGCACCGTCAATTCGGCACCGTCCTGGCTCAGGTGGCTGGGATCCTCGTAGTAGGAGGTGTCCGTTGTTCCGACACGGCAGACCTGTTCGTCGCAGAAAAGCGGATCGAAATTGACCGGCTGGGTTGCGGTTGGGGTGCCGTGCGTCTTGAACACGTTTCTGGAAAACGCCTGCAACGCCAGGTGGCGTGGCAACGGTGTGGAGAGCTCCTTCAGGCGCTGCCGGGCGCCCAGCGGATCGCTTGCGACCAGTTTGTAGATTTCGGCGGGCGCATAGAGCTGCTGCGGCACCTGTTCGACGACGTACAAGCGCACGCCCAGTTTTTGGTAGGCCGCCACGGTGTCGCGGAAGCCCTTTTCGAACGCCAGACGGGTATTTTCGAGGGATACGGGATCGGATGGGGACAGGCCGATTCCGTTCAGGTACTGCGTCCCGTTCCAGAAGTCTGTGTAGTAGCTCCATTTTGCGACCAGGAACACATGCTTGAACCTTTGCGAACGGACGTGCGCCAGCACCCGGTCATTGAGCGCATGGCAATCCTGAGTCGCCTGGTCTGGTCGGGTGAGGGGATAGGTTCCCAGCAGCGGCACGCAGCCGCTGAAGCCGGCAAACTGACCGGTCCGTCCGGCCGCGCGGGCCGCGGCGTCAAATGCCGATACCAACTGCAGTCCGTGACTGTCGCCGAAGACAAAAAAACTGGGTTTCTGAGAACCGCCAGCGTCGATTTTGCAGTACCAGTTCGCCTTTTTGGTGTGCGCGAAGGGGATGTCGAGGCACTCCTTTGTGCGGACGGGGGGCTTGAACGCCCTTGCGATACTGGCCGGCACGCTGGTCAAGGGCGGGGCCGAAAATGCCCGGTTCGGGAAACCCGAAAGCAATGCGGCGAGACCGAATGTCAATGCGGGGGCCAACAAGCGCGGGCGGTCAAGGCAGTTCATGGTCTGGAAGATTCGTCGAGGGTTCGTTGTTGCATGGGCGACCTGTTGCACACGGTCCTGCGAGGTTCGATCCGCGCACCGCCGGGCGCCGGGGTCCTCCACGCGGGCTGAGGGCAGACAGGAGAAAATGCCGGGAATATCCACGATTCCTGCCAGGTATCAGCGCAAGGCGCCCCTCGCGTCAACCCTGATGACGTGCTCGACCGTGCCGCGCTCCAGCCCGCCGCGCACGCCGATCAGGTGCTCGTGCAGGTTGATGGTGGGGTCGCAGTGGCCGGGGATGAGCCAGACGGTGTCGCCCAGTGCGGGAAGCGCGTTTGCCGATCCGGCGGGCAGCGTGTCCTTGCTGGATGCGGGATGCAGGATGCCGTGCTCGTCGCCGCCGTTGGCATACACAAGCGCCGGCTGGCCGGCCAGGGCGTGCACGCGCGGCAGGCCGGAGTCGATGGCGTGGCATTTATGGCCGGCGTCGCAGACGGCATGGCTCGCACTGACGCTCATGACCTGCGTCTTGACGAACAGCGCGTGTTCGAAAGCGGGCTGCGCCGGGTCGCGCGCGTTCTGCGCGTAGTCGGCGTCCATGAACAGGTAGCTGCCGGCCTGCAGTTCGCCCCAGATACCGCTGGCGGCCTCCAGCGCAAACGTGCCGGTGCCGGCGCCTGTCACCAGATCGACGGGCATCCCGGCGGCCTCGATCAGTGCATGGGTGCGCCGCACCTCGCTGGCGGCATGGGCGATGGCCTCGCGGCGTTGCTCGATGCTGCGCAGGTGCTGGGCGCGACCATGGTAGGCCTGCAGCCCGGCGAAACGCAGCGCGCCCTGCGCGGTGATGGCCTGCGCCAGCGTCGCGGCGGCTTCACCCGGTGACACGCCGCAGCGGCCCTGGCCGACGTCGATTTCGATGAAGACATCGATCAGGGAAGCCGGCGCATCGTGGGCTCCGGGCGCCGCTGGCCCCGAACCGGCGGGCGCGTTGCCGTGGCCGCCGTTCCCACCTTCTCCGGTTCCATTGCTCCGCACGCTTTCCGCCATCGCCTCGGCCAGCCGTTCGATGCCTTCCAGGCTGTCCACCGCGATCGCGAGTCGCCCGCCAACGGCGTTGAGCGCGTGCGCCAGCGTCGCCACGTGACGCAGCTTGGCCGGTGCGATGACCTCGTTGCTGATGTAGATATCGCTCACGCCGCCCGCGGCCAGCGCCTCGGCCTCGGACGTCTTCTGCACGCACACGCCCACGGCGCCGGCCTGCATCTGCAGCCGCGCCAGCGCCGCGCTCTTGTGCATCTTGGCATGCGGGCGCAGCCGGACCTGGTGTTTTCGCGCGAATGTGGCCATGCGCGTGACGTTGCGCTCCATCGCATCGAGGTCGATCACCAGCGCCGGGGTGTCGATGGCGGCCACGTCCTGGCCGATCAGCGCCGCCAGCATCGCCGGCAAGGGCGGTGTTGAGGTGTCAGGTGGAGGTTTCATCGAGGGTCTCATCGTCCAGGTGCGCGGTGTCCGACCAGCCCACCAGCGACAGGCCCTCGGGCGTCCATAGCAGGCGGTTGATCGCGGTGTTGCCCAGCTGCCAGGTGCGCGGCGCCTGCAGGGCCTGTCCGGTGGCGGCACGATAGAGCAGGTCCAGCACGCCGCCGTGCGCCACCATCACGATCTGCTCACCCGTGTGGCGGGACGCCAGCGTGTGCAGGGTCTCGACCACTCGTCGGCGCATGGCGGTGAGCGATTCGCCGCCCTCCGGTGCCCAGAACGGGTCGCGCTTGCGCCAGCGCAGGGATTCTTCCGGAAGAACCGCCTCGATTTCGGCGAAGGTCTTGCCCTGGAAAACGCCAAAGCCGCGCTCGCGTAGCCCCTCGTCAGTGACCACCGGCGCTCCGGTGGATTCGCTCACCGCTCGAGCCGTCTCCCAGGCGCGCAACAGGTCGCTGGTGTAGACCATGTCGACGGCCTCGCGCGCGGCCAGCGCCCGCGCCAGCCGCTGCGCCTGCCAGCGCCCGGTCTCGTTCAGTGGGATGTCGAGCTGTCCCTGGATGCGGGTGTCCACGTTCCAGGCGGTTTCGCCATGGCGGATGGCGATGATGCGGGTGGCGTTCATGGTCCTGGATTGTAGATTTTCAGGGGCTACGGCGCCCACGCGCCGGCGGTTCTATCCGGATGGGTAATGGCGGTATAGCCTATATGGAGTATCGAAGGCCTGAATTGAATGCCATACCATTCGCTGCAGCGCCGCGCGTCGGCTTCAAGAACGGTGCCGGACAAGCCTGCGGGCACCTGCGCCGGGGCTGCGTCTCAGACTCAATGTACGACAATTCCAATCAGGAGAATGGCAGTGAAAGTATCCGTTAACCATCCAAGGCCAGACATCAACCGCATCGTGCTCGATGGCCGTCTGGATGTTGCAGGCGCCCAAGCTGCTGAAGCTGAATTCAAGGCTGCGCTGGCATCCAGCCTGAACGTTATCGTTGACCTGTCCAAGGTGCCGTTCATCGCCTCGCTCGGCATTCGTCTGCTGGTGGCCGGCGCGCAGGAGCGTTCCAAGGCGGGTGGCCAGATGGTGCTGATGGGCCCCGACGAATTGACCAAGCGAATCCTGAAGACCACGGGCATCGACCAGCTGGTTCCCGTGTGCGACACACTGGACGAGGCGCTGGCCAAGTTCTGAAGCTGCACCGGGCGCAGGCCCGATAGGCTTCTGTTTCAACCAACGGGGACTTTGAGTCCCCTTTTTTTCGGGTGATGGTCAATGACGACTAAGCAACGGCAGTTGATCGGGCCGCTCGGCCCCGCGCTGATCGACGAAATGGGCCAGTGGCTGCAATCGCTGGGCGCGGAGTTCAATTTTTCACCCGAAGACCTGTACCGCGTCGAGGTATGTGGCGAAGAGATCATCACGAATGTCGTCAACTACTCCGACCCGTTGCACACCGGCCAGCCGGTGGAATTGCGCGCGGTGATAGAGCCACGGCGGGCAACGCTGACCTTCATTGACCCTGCTGCGCCTTTCGATCCGTTTTTGCGTCCGCCGCCGCCCGTGGCGACGTCCCTGGACGACATCCAGATCGGCGGACAGGGGGTTCACCTGGTTCGTGAACTGAGCGACGCCCACCGTTACGAGTGCCGCGACAACAGAAACCGGGTTGAACTGGCTTTTGAGTTGACCCAACCCACGCGGGCGTCAGCGCCGGATGGCGCCGACAGCGGCCCCGCGCAAGACCAGCACGCGGTCGCGCTGGCTTGCCAGGCGCAGATGTTCGAGGGCGTGCCCCATGCGGCCATTGAAGGCCTGCTGGAGCCGCTGGCCATCCAGGACATCTGTGGCGAGACAATCCTGCTGAAGCCGGGCGATGCGAACGAGGTGGTCCGGCTGGTCCTGCGGGGAAGGCTGCGGGTTTGTCTCGACCAGCCGGGTATTGGTGACTATATCGAGGTCGGCGTCGGCGCTTGCGTGGGTGAAATGTCGGTCATTGACAACCACCCGGCCTCTGCGTATGTGGTGGCCGAGGCAGGCACGCGGCTGCTGGTGATCGATTCAGCGACTTTCCTCGACCGGATCATGGCCCTGCCGCGGGTCTCACGAAACCTGATGTCCGCCATGGCGGAGCGGATGCGGCGCAGCGACGAGTTGACCGTCAAGCGGGTGCGCAAGGCCTTGCAGATGGAGCAGGTCCAGCGGGAGCTGCAGTACGCGCGGTCGATTCAGGAGAGCCTGTTGCCCGGCCAATCACTGTTTCCGGATGATCCGCGCCTGGACACCGTGGGACGAATGATTCCCGCGCGCGAAGTAGGGGGTGATTTTTACGACATCTTTTTCCTTGATCCGAACCATGTTTTCTTTGTCATAGCCGATGTCTGTGGCAAAGGGCTGCCGGCGGCCCTGTTCATGGTCCGGGCCATTTCCATTCTCCGTGCGCAGTCCGGTTTTGAAAGGCAGTCCGTGGACTATGCGGCCCGGCTGATCGAGAGGCTCAATCAACAGCTTTGCGCCTATAACGATGCGCAGCAGTTTCTCACGGCATTTTGCGGCGTTCTTGACCTCGATACGCTGACGGTTTCCTATATCAATGCAGGCCATAACGCGCCGGCGGTCGCGGTCGGGAACGATGCGTTTCAGTACCTGGCAGAGCCCATCAACCCGTTTGTCGGCATGATCGATGGCCTGAGGTATCGCGCAGGCACCGTGAAGCTGAGACCCGGCAGTGTGTTGCTGCTTTACACCGATGGCGTGACCGAGGCGGAGGACAAGGATGTCAACATGCTGGGCGATGACCGCCTTCTGGCCCGGCTGAATGCGGTGCCGTCAAGGACGGCGGGAGAACTGGTCGAAGCCGTGTTTGCCGACGTCAGGGGCTTTGCGGCTGGAGCCTCGCAGTCGGATGACATTACCGTGCTGGCCATTGTTTGCCCCGCTGCGGATTCAAGCACAGCCGTCACACAGGGAGAAATTTTCAACCCATCGTGAGCACCTGCAGGCCCGGCAGGCTGGGCGCGGCGAATGTTTCGTCGTCGAAGGCCTTGTCGCCGTCTTCGCTGGCCACGCCGGTGATCTTGAGACCCTTGAAGTCGTACTGCCTGGCGTCCATCAGGTGCGAAGGCACGATGTTCTGCAGCGCCGAGAACATGTTCTCGATGCGACCGGGAAACTTTTTCTCCCAGTCTTTCAGCATCGCGCTCATCTGCTTGCGCTGCAGGTTTTCCTGGCTGCCGCACAGCGTGCAGGGGATGATGGGGAACTGCCGGTGTTCGGCCCAGCGGATCAGGTCTTTCTCGGCGGCGTAGGCCAGCGGGCGGATCACGATGTGGCGGCCGTCGTCGCTGACCAGCTTGGGCGGCATGCCCTTCAATTTGCCGCCGAAGAACATGTTCAGGAAGAAGGTCTGCAGCATGTCGTCGCGGTGGTGGCCCAGCGCGATCTTGGTCGCGCCCAGTTCATCCGCCACGCGGTACAAAATGCCCCGGCGCAGCCGGCTGCACAGGCTGCACATGGTCTTGCCGGGGGCGATCTTGTCCGTGACGATGGAATAGGTGTCCTGGTTCTCGATGTGGAACGGGATGCCGAGCTTCGTCAGGTACTCCGGCAGGATGTGCTCGGGAAAACCGGGCTGCTTCTGGTCGAGGTTGACGGCGACGATGTCGAAATGGATCGGCGCGCGCGCCTGCATTTTCAGCAGGATGTCGAGCATGGCGTAGCTGTCCTTTCCGCCCGACAGGCAGACCATGACCTTGTCGCCTTCCTCGATCATGTTGAAGTCGACGATGGCCTGGCCCATCTGGCGGCACAGGCGTTTTTCCAGTTTGTGGGTTTCGCGCTCGATCCTGAAATCGGT
>JAABRA010000017.1 GCA_011391155.1 Burkholderiales bacterium | reverse complement strand
CATCCGGTCATGGAATCGATCTACCGGCAATACTTCGAGGAACCGCGCTACCGCCCCAGCGTGATCACGGCCCAGCGCCTGGCCGGCGGCATGGTGGGCAAGAAAGTCGGGGAGGGTTTCTACCGTTATGCGGACGGCATCGCCCAGATCACCCCCGAGCCCCCGGCGCCTCAGGTCACCGAAATGCCATCCGTCTGGGTATCGCCCCGCGCGGCGCGCCGGTCAGAACTCCTGCAACTGTTGAAAAATCTCGATGCCCGGATCGAAACCGGTGCATCACCTTCGCCCGTCGCGCTCACCCTCGTTGCACCCCTGGGTTTTGATGTCACCACGATTGCGGTGGTCGAACGCCTCGATCCGGCCCGAACCGTGGGCATCGACATGCTGGTGGACGACGCCGCGACTCGGCGACGGGTGCTCGCGACGAATCCGGCCACCCGCGTCGACATGCGTGACGCCGCGCATGCGCTTTTTTCCCGCGATGGCAAGGCCGTGAGTGTGATTCGCGACAGCGGTGGCTTCGTCACCCAGCGCGTGGTCGCGCACATCGTCAACATCGCCGCTGACATGTGCCAGCAACGGGTGTGCAGCCCCCAGGACCTGGAAACCGCGGTCACGCTGGGCCTGGGCTACCCGCTGGGGCCGCTGGCGATGGGGGATCGCTACGGCCCGACGAACATTCTCGAAGTGTTGTTCAACATGCAGACTGTCTACGGGGATCCGCGCTATCGCCCGAGCCCGTGGCTGCGCCGGCGCGGCGCGATCGGCCTCAGCCTGATGCACACCGAGGACTGAAGCCGATGACCGCCGAGCTCCGAAGCACCAGCGAGGGCCTGACGATGGTCCTGACCGTCAGCAATCCGGAGCACCGCAACGCCTTGGGCCCCGAGATCTACGCAGCCGGCGTCGAGGCCCTGAACGTCGCGGAATCCAGCCCTGAAGTGCGCAGCGTGGTCATCGTGGGAGAGGGAGCCACTTTCAGTGCGGGCGGCAACCTGCAGCGGCTGCAGGCCAACCGGCAGCAGCCGCCGGACGTGCAGGCCCGCAGCATCGAAGGCCTGCACAACTGGATCGAGGCGATACGCACCTTCCCCAAACCGGTCATCGGCGCTGTGGAAGGGCCCGCCGCGGGCGCCGGATTTTCGCTGGCACTGGCCTGCGACTTCATCGTCGCCGCGAGCAATGCGGTCTTCGTCATGGCGTACAGCAACATCGCGCTTTCACCGGATGGCGGCGGCAGCTGGAGTCTTTCACAAGCTTTGCCCCGCCAGCTGGTGACCGAACTGCTGATGTGCGGCGAACGCATCAGCGCCGAGCGGCTTAACCAGTTGGGCGTTGTCAACCGGCTGACGGAACCCGGGAATGCCCTGCAAGGCGCGCTCGAACTGGCTGACCGCCTCAACGCGCGTGCGCCCAATGCGCTCGCCAGCATCAAGGAACTGGTCAACGAGGCACCGAACGCCACGCTGTCTCGCCACCTGGCCATGGAGCGTGACCATTTCGTCAGGAACCTGCACCACGCCAACGCCGGGATTGGAATCAACGCCTTTCTGGAAAAGAAGCTACCCCGCTTCGAATAAGCCCCGGGGACAGGCGCGTCCCTGAGCGCGCCCGCCCCCGCAAGCTGTTCAGGCGCTCTGGTGACAACCCTGTGCATCCCGCGGGGTCCCTCACGCGACAATCGGACGCATATCAGTCACCCATAGGACAGGCCATGGACGATCCCATTCTTACCATCGACGAACGCGAGGCGATCAACACCGGTCGCTGGTTTTCATCCCTTTCACCCTCCCTGCGACACGACATACTCCGATGCGCCTACGTCAAACGCTACAAGGACGGCGAGCTCATTGTGGCGCGCGGCGAGCCGCCAGTCGAATGGACAGCCTGTGCCCGCGGCGCAGTTCGCGTGAGTTCGACCTCGATATCCGGCAAGCAGATCACGCTGACCTACGTGGAGCCTGGTATCTGGTTTGGCGACGTGGCGATTTTCGACGGCGACCGGCGCACCCACGATGCCTATGCCCACGGGGAAACCACGCTGCTGTGCGTGGCCCGCACCGATTTCCAGAAAATCCTCGCCTTGCACGTGGAGTTGTACGAAGCCCTGGTGCGACTGCAATCGCGCCGGATCCGGCAGCTCTACGGCCTGGTGGAGGATCTGAACACACTGCCGTTGCGGGCGCGGCTGGCCAAGCAACTGCTGCACCTGGTGCGAAGCTACGGCGTGCCGTGCCTGTCCGATGGGCGCGAGGTCCGCATCAGCCTGCAACTGGCGCAGGAAGAACTGGCCCAGTTGCTGGGGGCATCACGGCAGCGGGTCAACCAGGAGCTCAAGGCCATGGAGCGGGAGAACGCCATTCGCATCGAACCCGGCGGCCTGGTGGTTCGCGACCGGGAAGCCTTGATGCGCATCGTTGATTCCGACAACTAGAACCCTCCCCAAAAATATCCCCCTGCGTGACCATGAACGACTTCGCCCATTTTGTCGGTACCCGCCCCGTGACTGGCGCCCACGTCTTCGACGTGGAACGTCTGAGCGCCTGGCTCGAGAAAAATCTGGCGGGTTTCCACGGCCCATTGACCGTCGAGATCTTCAAGGGCGGGCAATCCAACCCCACCTACAAGCTCATTACGCCGGGCCAGAGTTACGTCATGCGTGCCAAACCAGGGCCCGTAGCCAAGTTGCTGCCGTCAGCCCATGCCGTGGAGCGCGAATTCGCCGTCATGAACGGTCTCTGGGGGACCGATGTACCGGTGGCCCGCATGCACGTGCTGTGCGAAGACGAATCCGTCATCGGCCGCGCCTTCTACGTGATGGAGTTCGTGCAGGGTCGCGTGCTTTGGGACCAATCGTTGCCCGGCATGAACAACAGCGAACGTGGCGCCATCTACAACGAGATGAACCGCGTCATTGCCGCGTTGCACACCGTGAAGTTTGCCGAACGGGGTCTGGCCGGATACGGCAAACCCGGCAACTATTTCGAGCGGCAGATCGGCCGCTGGAGCAAGCAGTACGTGGCCTCAATCACCCAGCCGATCCCCGAGATGGACCAACTCATCGCATGGCTGCCGGCGCACATCCCCGCCAAGGCGCGCGATGAGGCCCTGGTCAGCATCGTGCACGGCGACTACCGGCTCGACAACCTGATGTTCCACCCTACCGAGCCGCGGGTGCTGGCCGTGCTGGACTGGGAACTCTCCACCCTGGGCCACCCGCTGGCCGACTTCAGCTACCACTGCATGGCCTGGCACATCCCGCCGGGCTCGTTCCGCGGCATCGGCGGGCTCGATGTGGCCAGCCTCGGGATTCCCACGGAAGCCGAATACATCCGCATGTATTGCGACCGCACCGGCTTCATTTCCCCCGAAGACCTGAAGGTGGACTGGAATTTCTACCTGGCCTACAACCTGTTCCGCATTGCCGCCATCCTGCAGGGCATCGCCAAGCGCGTGGAGGCCGGCACCGCGTCCAGCCCGCAAGCCATCAGTTCCGGGGCCGGAGCCCGCCCCATGGCCGAACTGGCCTGGAAATTTGCCCAGAAGGCCTGAAACCCGCTTTTTTATCCGCCAAAGGAGATCACGATGGAATTTGACTACAGCCCCAAGGTCAAGGACATGCAGGCGCGCCTGCTCGCGTTCATGGACGAGCACATTTACCCCAACGAAGCCCGCTTTTTCCAGGAGATCGCGACCAACCGCGCCAACGGCAATGCCTGGATACCCACCACCATCATTGAAGAGCTCAAGCCCAAGGCTCGCGCCGCCGGACTGTGGAACCTGTTCCTGCCGAAATCACCACGCGCTCCCGAAGGCCTGTCCAACCTGGAATACGCGCCGCTGTGCGAGATCATGGGCCGAGTGCCGTTTGCCGCCGAAGTCTTCAACTGCTCGGCGCCCGACACCGGCAACATGGAAACGCTGGAGCGCTATGCCAGCGAAGCCCTGAAAGACCAGTGGCTCGAACCGCTGCTCAAGGGCGAGTTCCGCTCCGCCTTCCTGATGACCGAGCCCGAGGTCGCGTCATCCGATGCCACCAATATCCGCTGCCGGATCGAGCGCGACGGCGACGAGTACGTCATCAACGGTCGCAAATGGTGGTCGTCCGGCGCCGGTGACCCGCGCTGCGCCGTCTACATTGTCATGGGCAGGAGCAACCCCGATGCGGGCCGCCATGAGCAGCAGTCCATGATCGTGGTGCCTTCCAACAGCAACGGCGTCACCGTGGTACGCCCGCTGACCGTTTTCGGCTGGGACGACGCGCCGCACGGCCATATGGAAGTGCTGCTGGAGAACGTGCGGGTGCCGGTCGGCAACCTGCTGCTGGGCGAAGGCCGCGGCTTCGAGATCGCCCAGGGCCGCCTTGGCCCGGGCCGCATCCACCACTGCATGCGCTCGATCGGCTGCGCCGAACGCGCCCTGGAACTCATGTGCAAGCGCCTGAACACGCGCGTGGCTTTCGGCCGTGAAATTGCGCGCCAGTCCGTCTGGCAGGAACGCGTGGCCGAGGCCCGCTGCATGATCGAACAGGCCCGCCTGCTCACCCTCAAGGCCGCCTACATGATGGACACCGTCGGCAACAAGGTGGCCAAGGCGGAAATCGCCATGATCAAGATCGTCGCGCCCAACATGGCCTGCCAGATCGTCGACTGGGCGATTCAGGCGCACGGCGGCGGTGGCGTCTCCGACGACTTCCCGCTCGCCTACGCTTACGCCCACCAACGCACGCTGCGCCTGGCCGACGGCCCGGACGAGGTGCATCGCGCCTCGCTGGCCAAGCTGGAGTTCGCCAAGCACATGCTGCTGCGTCGCGAAGTCGAGATGCCGGTCACCCGTGGCGGCTGAGCCTGCAGGCCCCAATGCCATCGCGCGTCCTGTATAAAACGCCGGCCGCGCGGCAATGGCGCTTTCATGGCTCGGCAGAGCGTATCGTGGTCTAAGTCTTCTCCCGGCCCACACCCAATTAAAAAGCGCCAAGCCCCATCGGCAAGCCTGGTAAAGGTTAGAATTCAAGGCTTGTCGGAGCGTAGCGCAGTCTGGTAGCGCATCTGGTTTGGGACCAGAGGGTCGTAGGTTCGAATCCTATCGCTCCGACCACTCACTATCAAAGGCTCACTCGGTGGGCCTTTTATCCATCTGCCCGTAGCTCAACTGGATAGAGCAACGGCCTTCTAAGCCGTAGGTCGGGGGTTCGAGTCCCTCCGGGCAGGCCAGACCACCTGTTCTGTCGCCAGCCCATGGAACCGCGTCAACAGCACCCAGACCTTCACATCGATCGCCGTTTCGTCCTGAGGTCAGGCGCCTGGGCGATCACCGCTCTGCTCGGACAGGGCTGGTCCGTCCAGGCAGCCCCTTCCAGTACCACGCCAGGCTTTGCGTCCGTGCCTGCCTCACTGCGCGACGCAGTCGTCGTTCCGCCGGGCTATGCATTCCAGGTGCTGTACCGCTGGGGCGATCCCACGGGCATCGCCGGCAACCTGCCCGCCTTCAAGCCCGACGCGTCCAACACCGCCGCCGAGCAGGCGGCGCAGGCCGGCATGCACCACGACGGCATGTCTTTCTTCCCGCTGGGCACCGACGGGCGGCGCGCGTTGCTGGTACTGAACCACGAATACACCGACGAGCACCTGCTGCACCCTGACGGCCCCAGGCCCCCCACGCTGGAAAAAGTGCGTAAGTCCCAACACGCGATGGGGGTTTCGGTGATTGAAATCGAACGCGCCGCCGCCGGGTGGAAACAGGTGCTGCCGTCCGCTTACGCGCGCCGCATTCACGGCAACACGCCAATCCGCCTCGCCGGGCCGGCCGCTGGCAGCGCGCGGATGAAGACCGCGGCGGACCCCACTGGCCGCCAGGTGCTCGGCACCCTGGCCAACTGCGCGATGGGCGTGACGCCCTGGGGCACCTACCTGACCTGCGAAGAAAATTTCCACGGCTACTTTGGCGCGGACAAGGGCGTGGCAAACGCGCCGGATGTCGTCAGCCAGCGCTACGGCACCGTTCCCGGGGGCCAGTGGGTCGACTGGTACCGTCTTGACGAGCGTTTTGACGTGTCGAAGCACCCCAATGAGCCCAACCGCTTCGGCTGGGTGGTCGAGATCGACCCCATGGACCCGACCTCCACGCCGGTCAAGCGCACCGCGCTGGGCCGCAAGAGCGCCGAGAGCGCCACCTGCACGCTCACACGCGACGGCCGTGTGGCGGTCTATATGGGCGACGACGCCCGCTTCGAGTGCATCTACAAGTTCGTCAGCCGCGACCCGGTTCGCCCAGGCGGCACCAGCGCCAACCGGGACCTGCTGGACCACGGCACGCTGTACACCGCGCGGTTTGACGCCAACGGGCAAGGTGCCTGGCTGGCGCTGACCCACGGCCAGCACGGCCTGACGCCGGACAACGGGTTTGCCGACCCCGCCGAAGTCGTGATGCATGCCCGGCTGGCCGCCAGCACGGTGGGCGCCACGCCCATGGACCGCCCGGAGTGGATCGCCGTCCACCCCCAGACCGGCGAGCTGTTCGTCACCCTCACCAACAACAGCCAGCGCGGGGCACCGGGCCGGCCCGCGCCCGACGCCGCGAATCCCCGCGCAAACAACCTGGGCGGCCATATCCTCCGCTGGACGGAAGCCGGCGGCGATGCCGGCGCCGACAGCTTCCGCTGGAGCCACTTCGTTCTGGCGGGGGACCCGGGCCTGCCAGACGCCGATACCCGCTACACGGGCGCCCAGGCCGATCCGTTCGGCTCACCGGACGGGCTGTATTTCGACCCCGCCGGGCTGCTGTGGATCCAGACCGACATGAGCGGTCCTGCCATCGGCAAGGGGGCCTATGCGAATCTGGGCAACAACGCCCTGCTCTGCGCCGATCTCGCCACCGGGCAGATCAAGCGTTTCCTGACCGGCCCCGCCGGCTGCGAGATCACCGGCTGTGTGGTCACTCCCGACCGCTCGACCCTGTTCGTCAACATCCAGCACCCGGGCGAGACCCGCGATCCGGGCGGGGGAACCCCGGGCAGCGCCTGGCCCGATGGCGGCACGCCCGGCGCCGTGCGACCGCGTTCGGCAACCGTGGTGGTCCGGCGAACCGATGGCGGGGCCGTTGGAACCTGATTTATGCATAGAATTGGCATTAACCCGGCATAGGATGGTCTTTGTTTGCTATTTAAATGATATTGTTCTTTATCCAGATAAATGCACTATACTTCATAAATTGCAATATACAGCAGTTTACTGCTCCACCTGGAGACGGATCCATGAAGCTCAAAATTCTGGTCGGCACCGTCACCGGCACTGCTGAATCCGTGGCACAGGCGATCCAGATGGACTGCGCCGATCGGGTGGATGCCATCGAGGTCCAGTTAATGGACGGACTCGACATCACCATCTTCGACGAAGACGCCCTCTTCCTGATCTGCACCTCCACCTATGGCGCGGGCGATGTGCCCGACAACGCCCGCGCGCTCTTCGACTCGCTCGAT
>JAABRA010000016.1 GCA_011391155.1 Burkholderiales bacterium | reverse complement strand
AAGCCGCCCCGGCCTGCCGCGCAGACTCCCAGCCCGTCCCCGGACACGGTTATTGCATCAAATCAAGTCAATCCCAGCGTGGAATGGTCAGAGTCAGCTATTTATACAGTAGCGGATTCGACGCCAGCCGGCACCAGCACAGAGCCTGATGCCACAACCACGACGGACAGCGCCGCCGCAGCGCCGCCCGCCAGCGTGGCTTCGGCCGCCACGGCCAGTGCGCCCCTGGACGGCCTCGACCTGAGTGCCACCGCGCCGCCTTCCGCGCGGCTGCTCTACAACCTCGTGGGCCAGGCGCGCAAACTGGACTACACCGCGCGTGGCGAGGTGCTCTGGCGCCAGGACGGCCAGCACTACATACTGCGCCTGTCGGTCAGCGCCTTCCTGATCGGCTCGCGCACCCAGACCAGCGAGGGCGACATCACGCCCCAGGGGCTGGCGCCGCGCCGCTACGCCGACCTCTGGCGCGGCGAACAGGCGGCGCATTTCAACCGCGACACACAGCGCATCACCTTCAGCGCGAACACCCCGGACGCGCCCCTGCTGCCCGGCGCGCAAGACCGGCTCAGCCTGTCGGTCCAGATTGGCGCCCTGATGGCGGCCAACCCCGCGCGGATGCTGCCCGGTACCAGCCTGACCCTGCAAACGGCCAATACGCGTGCCGCCGAGCCCTGGACGTTCACCTCCGATGGCGACGAGCGTCTGGAATTGCCGTTCG
Source organism: Burkholderiales bacterium (assembly GCA_011391155.1). Lineage (GTDB taxonomy): Bacteria > Pseudomonadota > Gammaproteobacteria > Burkholderiales > Burkholderiaceae_C > JAABQG01. The sequence goes on along the minus strand of JAABRA010000016.1, from coordinate 6,858 downwards.
GCGAGGTCCAGGCCTTCAAGTTCAGCCGCGCGCCGCGCCGGGAATTCGACACCCGCGTGGAAGTGTGGATCGCGCCCGCACTGAACCATGCGGCAGTACGCATCCGCGTCACCCAGGGCAACGGCGACTTCGTGGACCAGTTGCTGCGGGCCATCGAGCCGTTGGATGACCTTAAGTAGCCCCCCGGCACGGGCCCGGCGGCCCTTGATCCGCTCCAAAGTGTGGTGATTGCGCCGCAGAACGTCCTGTCAACCTTGAAACTGGCATAGTCGTTGCAATATGACCGGCAGCAGTAAAGGAAAATGCCTCCATGAACACGCTCTACGATTCCGACACTTTTGCGGTCATGCACTTGCTGGCCAACGCGCTGGACGAAGGCGCCGAGGAGCCGGCCGTGCCGATGCTGGCGCGCCATGGCTTCGAGATCGTGGACAAGCGCCGGGGCAAGGAGGTCTATCTGGACGGTTCATGGGCCGAGATGTTCCAGCAGCAGATCAACGCCTGGCAGGTCAAGACGCCCACCCAGGAAGAAGTCGAGGACACGCTGGAGAGTTACAGCGGACTCGCGCAGCATCCGGTCCTGGTGCACTGAGCGCAAAAATTCCCGAGAACCTCCAGGGGCGTTCCGGGCTTATTTGCCGGTTGTCGCCGGCCTGGCGGGCGAGGCACTTGCCGCAGAGCTTTTGAAGTACCATTTTCGAGACCTGATGCGAAGGCGCCATGCATTGGCGGTAGGCATTGTGGTTGACTGAACCCTGCATCGTGAAGGAGTCCCCAAGATGTCTCGCCTGTTGCCCCGTTTGCTGGCCGCTTGTCTGGCGCTTCCCCTCACCTGGGCGCTGGGCGCCGATGGCGTTTCCAGGAACCAGATCGTGATTGGCCAGAACATCACCTTGCAGGGCGGCAGGAACGACTACGGCGTCGCCGTCCAGGAGGGGATCCAGTCCTACCTGGCGGCGGTCAACAGCCGCGGCGGCGTCAATGGTCGCCAGATCGTGCTCAAGACGCTGGACGACGACAACAAGTCCAGCCTGGCCGAGGCCAATGCCCGTCAACTGGTCCAGCAGGACAAGGTGTTCATCCTGTTCGGCGCGATCGAAGGCGGTCCGTCCACGGCCGTGATGAAGGCGGCGGTGGACCTGAGCGTCCCCTTTTTCGGGCCAATGGCCGGCTCGCCCACCCTGCGCAGGCCGCACCAGCCGCTGGTGTTTCCAGTGCGCGCCGAGCACCGGGAGGAGTTCCGCGCGCTGCTGGGTTACGGCAAAAGCCTCGGATTCAAGCGGGTGGCCTTCATGCGCGCCGACTCGGAGACCGGGCAGCAGCACCTGGCCAACGTGAAACTGCTGTGCACTGAGCTCGGCATGGAACTAGCGGCCGACCTGCCGTTCAAGTCCGACGCCAGCGACGCCCAGATCGATCCGATGGTGGACCAGCTGGAGAAAGGCAACGTCCAGATGGTGTTCAACCATGGTTCCGCCGGTCTTTACGAAAAGCTCATACGCAAGGCGCGTGCCAAAGGGCTGAAGGCTTCGTTCTACGCCGTGAACTCGGGTTCTGCCCAGATGGTCCGGCACCTGGGCCCGCTGGCGCAGGGCATGGTGTTCACCCAGGTGGTGCCCAGCCCCTGGGAGCGCAAGACGGCCATCACCCGCGAATACCAGGAAGAGTTCGGAAAGCAGAAGCCCGGGCGCGAGTTCTCCTACGGCAGCTTGGAAGGTTATGTCACCGCCAGGGCATTGGTCGCCGCGCTGCGCCTCGCCGGGCCGGAACCTACCCGGGAAAGTTTCCTCGCCGGGCTGGCCGATGCCAGCCTGGACCTCAACGGGCTGCGCGCGGTATACAGGAAAGACCAGCACATCGGCTTGAGCTTCGTGGATCTGGCCATCGTCACGCGCGAAGGGGCGTTCCGGCACTGACCGCGCGATGGCCCAAGGCTCAGCGCGAAGGCCCGGTGGCGGCCCGCGCATCCAGCCAGTGCCACAGCGGGTTGACCAGCAACAACACCGCGACCAGCCGGCACACCTGAAACGCTGTGACCACCGGCACCCCGAGTTGCAGCACCTTGGCGGTGATCGACATCTCCGCGATGCCACCAGGTGACGTGCCCAGCAGCAGCGTGACCGGATGAAGGCCCGTGCCCCTTGAAAGCAGCCAGGCAAAGCCGGCGCACAGCACCATCAGCACGATGGTGCCAAACGCCACGGACGCCAGCCAGCGCGGCGCGGTGTGCAGGAATCCTGCGGTGAAACGCACCCCCAGGCTGACCCCGATCACCAGTTGGGCGGCATTCAGCAGCCACAACGGGATGGCCGACAGCGTGACGCCGGCCATGGTGAAGCCCATCGCCACGACCAGCGCCCCCATGAACCAGGGGTTGGCGCGACCGAGCCATTGCATGGCCAGCGCACCCGCGCCCGTGGCCAGGCCCAGTAGCAGCAGGCCGGTCCCCTGCACGGCACGGGGTCCGGCCGGCGCCATGTCGATACCCGTCAGACCGCTGGCCTGCAGGCCAAACGGAATGACCAGCACCACCACCATCAGGCGCAGGCTGTGCGCCGCGGCCACCAGGTCGGTGCGCGCCCCCACGCGCTCTGACAGCAGCGTCATCTCTGAAGCCGCGCCAATGGCGCCCGCATAGAAGGCCGTGGCGCGCATCGCACGCCGGTTCACGTCGGGCAGGCGCGGCGCATGAACCCAATGCAGCCAGGCCCCAAAACCCACCCCCAGCGCCAGCGCCCAGACAATCGCCAGACCAATCGCCCACCACAGGCTGGCCACCAGCGCCGTGACCTGCGGCGTGAAGTACAGGCCCAGCGCTGCGCCGATGACCCACTGCCCCGTGTTGCGCAGCGGCCCCCAGCTCTGCGTGGCCTGACCCGCCATCGATACCAGCGCCGTTGCCACCAGCGGACCGATCATCCATGGCAACGGAGCGCGCAGTCGTACGCACAGCGCCGCCGCGCCAAGCGCCAGCAGCAGGGTCAAGGTAACGCGGAAGACGTAATGCAGGCGCATGCAAAGGTTTGAAGGGAGCGCTTAGTATGGCGTGATGAACTGTCGCGCCGCTGTCATCCCCTTGCTTCTTGTCGCCCTGCTGGCGGCCTGCGTCTTGCGCGCGCCAGCGCCGTCGGCGGCGCCCGGCACGGCGATTTCGGACGCCACCGGGATGCCCGATGCTGCGGACCTGGGTCGCCGCCTTCAGGCACTGCTGCCCACCGACGTCCTGCTGATCGGTGAACAGCACGACGCGCCTTCGCACCAGCAGCTTCAGGCCGCCGTGGTCCAGGCTCTGGCGGCAGACGGCAGGCTTGCCGCCGTAGCGCTGGAGATGGCTGATCGGGGCGCCTCCACGGCGGGGCTGACCCCGCAGGCGACCGAGGCGCAGGTGCAGGCTGCCCTGCGATGGAGCGACGCCGCCTGGCCCTGGGCGGCCTACGGTCCGGTCGTGATGACTGCGGTGCGTTCGGGCGTCCCTGTGCTGGGCGCCAACCTGCCGCGCGATCAGATGAAGACTGCTATGTCAAACATAGCGCTTGATGACCATTTGACGCTGGGTTTGTGGCAAAAACAGCAGGAAATGATCCGGGAAGGGCATTGCGGCCTGTTGCCCGTTTCGCAAATCGTCCCCATGACCCGGATCCAGACCGCACGCGACGCTGCCATGGCCCAGGCGGTCACGGCGGCCCGCCAGCCCGGCAAGACCGTGCTGCTGGTCGCCGGCAATGGCCACGTGGACCGGGAACTGGGCGTGCCGACGCACCTGGGACGTGATGTGACGGCCAGGACGCTGGTGCTCAGCCCGGGCCCCAGTGCCGGCGCCGGGACCGGACCGCCAGCCGCCGACGCCGTATGGCGCACGCCGCCGCCGCCGCCGAAGGATTACTGCGCCGACCTGCGCCAGCAGATGGCGCCGGGTCGCTGAGCCACACCGGCCCGTTGCGGCACGCAACCATCCTGCGACAATCCGGGCCTTATGAATCAAGCTTACGTCCTGAACCTGTCCTGCCCCGACCGCCTGGGGCTCGTGCATGCCGTATCTGGTTTCCTGCTGGAGCATGGCGGCAATATCGAGGAAGCAGCGCAATACAACGACCACGGCACCGGGCTGTTTTTCATGCGCGTGCAGTTCGCCTGCGACCAGGTCACCCACGACGACCTGCGCCGGCAACTCGGTGTATTTACCGAGCCGTTTGCCATGCAGTGGAGCCTGCACGCCACCAGCCAGCCGATGCGCACCGTGCTGCTGGTCAGCAAGGAAGGGCATTGCCTGAACGACTTGCTGTTCCGCTGGAAAAGCGGACTGCTGCCGCTGGACATCCGTGCCATCATCAGCAACCACCGTGATTTCTACCAGCTGGCGGCCAGCTACAACGTGCCGTTCCACCACATCCCGGTCAACAAGGACAACAAGGCGCAAGCTGAAGCGAAGCAGTTCGAGATCATCCAGAATGAAGAGGCTGAACTCGTGGTGCTGGCGCGCTACATGCAGATCCTCTCCGACGATCTGTGCCGCAAGCTCGCGGGCCGGGCCATCAACATCCACCACAGCTTTTTGCCGAGCTTCAAGGGCGCCAAACCGTATTACCAGGCCCATGACCGCGGGGTGAAGCTGATCGGTGCCACTGCCCATTACGTGACCGCGGATCTCGACGAGGGGCCGATCATCGAGCAGGACGTGGCCCGCGCCGACCACAGCAAGACCGTGGAAGACCTGACCGCCATGGGCCGCGACACCGAAAGCCAGGTGCTGGCGCGCGCCGTGAAGTGGCACAGCGAGCACCGGGTGCTGCTGAACGGCCACAAGACCGTGATCTTCAAGTAACCCGAGGCAACATACCATGCGCATCCCGCCGATCCAGTGCCTGCTGACCTTCGAGGCGCTGGCCCGGCTGCGCAGCGTCACGCAAACCTCGGAGGAGCTGTGCGTGACACCCAGTGCGGTGAGCCATCGGGTCAAACAACTGGAGCAGATCATCGGCACCAAGCTGTTCGGCCGGGCCGATTTCTCGCTGACCACCGAGGGCAGCGAATACCTGGCCCATGTGCGCGAGGGCCTGACCATCCTGCAGAAATTCCCGGGGGCGGCCTCGGCGCCCGGCAAGCGCAAGCTCAAGCTGGCCGTCACGCCGACGTTTTCGCGCTCCATCCTGATGCCGAGGCTGCGCTCCTTTCTGGAGGCGTACCCCGAGATCGACATCACGCTGCAGGTCAGCATTCCGTTGCTCGACGTGGTGGCTGAAGACGCCGACCTGACGATTCGCTTCGGCACCGGCCGCTACGCCGACGTAGAGCATGTCTGCCTGATGAAGGACGAAGTCACCCTGCTGGCCTCGCCAGCCTATATTCGCGAGAACGGCCCGTTCGACACGCCGGAAGACCTCAGGACCGCCGCCTTGTTGCGCAGCCCGCTGGAGCCCTGGCGCACCTGGTTTGCTGCGCACGACCTGGACTGGCCCGAGCCGATGGACGGCTCGTCGTTCAACGACATTGGCCTGATGTGCGACGCCGCAGCGCAGGGCCTCGGCATCGGCCTGGTCCGCCTGAAACTGGGCGCGCCCTGGATCGAGAACGGCTCGCTGGAACGCCTCTCGCCGCGCGCCGTGCCCAGCCCTCATGCACACTACCTCTGCTGGCGCACGGGCGCCATGGACCGCTGGGAGTGCGCCGCATTCGCCGAATGGTTGAAAAAAAGCGTCGCCTGAAGCGCTGCAGCCGGGAACAAATGCCGATTCCGCAGTCTGCGACGGTGGAAACGGGAACGGTAGAATAGACTTTTGACCGATTCCGGCCGCTTTTCGCGCCTGACGGTCCGGGTATTAACGAGATACGGATCCTCGATCATGGCGGGTGCATTGGCAGGAAAAGTGGCGCTGGTCACCGGCGGCGCGCGCGGGATCGGACGGGCCATCGCCACCAAGCTGGCGGCGGCCGGCTGCGACGTGGCGGTCAACTACTACAACAGCGCGGACGAAGCCGAGGCCTTGTGCACCGAATTGCGCGCGCTCGGCCGCCGTGCGGTGGCGATCCAGGGCAGTGTCGGGATTCCCGACAGCGTTGACGAAGTGTTCGCCGAGTTTGGCAAGCATTTCGACCGTCTCGACATCCTCGTGTCCAACGCGGCCAGCGGTGTGTTGAAGCCCACCGTGGAGATGACGCTCAAGCATTGGCGATGGTGTCTCGAGACCAACGCGCTGGCGTTGAATCTGTTGACCCAGCGCGCACTCCCCCTGATGAAGGACGGCGCGCGGGTGATTGCGCTCTCGAGTTTGGGGGCACAGCGCGCGATGCCCGGCTACGGATTCATTGGGGCCTCAAAGGCCGCGCTGGAAGCGCTCGCCCGTGCGCTGGCGCAGGAATTGGGGCCACGCGGCATTCGCGTCAATGTGGTCAGTGCCGGCGTCGTGGATACCGACGCCCTGGCCTATTTCCCCAACCGCGAGGAACTGCTTGCCAACTTCGCAGCCCGCACGCCGGCCGGCCCGGTTCTGACCGCGAAGGATGTTGCCGACGCGGTCTATCTGCTGTGCCTGCCCGAGGCGGCCATGATCAACGGCCACACGCTGGTGGTCGACGGCGGCTTTTCGATTTCGGGCTGACCATGGCGCTGACCCTTCCCTCCGGGCTTGCAGGCCGTACCGTCATCGTGACCGGCGGCAGCCGCGGCATTGGCCGCGCTGTCGTCGAACTGCTCGCGCAGGACGGCGCCGATGTCACCTTCTATTACCGCGACAACGCTGCAGCGGCGCACGAGGTTGTCGCCGCAGCCACTGCCGCCGGGCATGCGGTCACAGCGGAACAACTTGACATCCGCGATTCCGCCGCCTGCGCCAGCGCCATCGAGCGTCTCGCCGAGCGCCG
>JAABRA010000015.1 GCA_011391155.1 Burkholderiales bacterium | reverse complement strand
CGAAGGCGCGCGTCTGCACCGTGTCAATGCGCTCCACCGTGTCGAACCAGGGTTTGAGGCGCTCCAGGTCCAGGTCGCCCGCGTCCTGATCCGACACCACCAGGATGCCGGTGGCACCGCGCAGGTCGCGATCCAGCGGGAAATAGTCAAACTGCAGCGCCGGGTCTCCGTAAATGTCGTGCGCATACGTGCGCGGCTGCCCGGGCAGGTAGTAGCGCATCAGCGAGCTGATCTTGTAGTTGGGGCCGAATACAAAGGTCTCCCGGCCCTCGGCCCGCAACGTGGCTTCGACCTTGGCGACCCGCGCCGCCGCCTCCGGCCAGCCGCTCCAGCTGTTCATGTCGCCCGGAATCGGCAGGTTGGGAATCCAGAACACCAGGCCCGCCACCAGCAGCAGGGCCGCCGACGATGCCAGGCCGCGCAGCAGGCGACGCGTGCCGCCCTCCAGCGACAGCACATAGTGCACGCCGAGGATCATCAGCGACCAGTAGGCGGGGGCCAGCCAGTTGATCTTGGCAATCGAGCGGAAGCTGACCAGGGAAAAAACCAGGATGGGCACCGCGCCGCTGAGCAGCAGCAAGCGGCTACGGTCGTCGGATTTTCCCGCGAGCCACTCCCGGGCGCCGCGAAACATCGCCCCGATGGAGACCACGAACAGGTAGGGCGTGAGCATCAGGAACTGCGTGGCGACCAGCATCAGGAAGTAGCGCGGCTTGAACCCGCCCATTTCCCCGACCCGCCGGCTGCTCTGAAAGGCCAGCGAGACCCAGTCGTGCTGGGCGTTCCAGACCAGCACCGGCGCGAAGACCGCGATCGCCACCAGAACCGCCAGATACGGCTGCGGCCTGAAAAACCAGTGACGCTGGCGCGGCGAGGTCAGCAGATACAGCAGGATCACCGGGCCCAGCAGCACGCCGGAATACTTGCTCAGCATCGACAACCCCACAAAGCCGCCGGCGGCGAACCACCAGCGCCCGTCACCCGTCTGGCTCAGGCGCCAGACCGCCCAGATCGCGCCGGTCCAGGCGAAGATCAGCGGGCTGTCAGGCGTAGGCCCGAGCCCGAAGGCTTCGTACACGAAGGTCAGGTTCAGCGCCGCCACGCTCCAGAAGGCCAGCCGTCGGTCCGCGTACATGTCCAGGATCAGGCGCACCCACAGCAGGTTCCAGCCCAGCGACCAGAGCACCGCTGCCGACTTGATGCCGAAGACCGTCTGCCCGAACAGCGCGGTGGTCAGCGCCATGCTGTAGGTGGCCAGCGGCGGGTGGTCGAAATACGACCAGTCCAGATGCCGGCTCCAGCTCCAGTAATACGCTTCCTGCGGCAGCAGCGGCGCGGTAGCGGCCAGCAGCAGGCGCAGCACGGTGAAACCGGCGATCAGCAGGGCGATGGCATACGTACGGTCGGGCAAGGTCTGCCAGCGGCTGTCCACAGTGGGCATGGGTGGGAGGTGCGGGAGGTACGGGATGAACAACGACCGGTCGAGGGGGGGTGCCGCCCTGCGCGCACGAAACCGGTACGACGGATGGTAAACGATCGCCCAGGGTACCCACGGGAGTTCCCGGCCCCGTCAAAGGCGCCCGTGGATAATGACCGCCTGGCCCTGACCCGCCGGCGAAGCGGCCCGCCCGTTTCCAGCGCACCCCAGATTCCTCCCCGCGCCGATCCGTCCGAATCTCTTGACCCAATCTTCCGATACCGCACTCATCCAGGCCACCGAGTCCGCGCTGGCCGCCAGCACGGACCGCGTCGTGATCATCCACCATGCGGGGCAGCGCTATCTGGCCAAACGCGTGGCCGATCAACCGCGTTCGCGCCTGCAGGCCCTGCTTGTGCGCTGGCTGGTCCACTGGATCACCGGACTGTCGTTGCCGATGAAGACGCTGCGGCTGTCCGGGGCCGCCTCCAGCGTCGACTACGAGGGGGATCGTCTGAAGTCCCTGGCCCAGGCCGGCGTGCGCGTGCCCAGGCTGATCCATCGCGGCTCCGGCTACCTGCTGCTCGAACATTGCGGCGACACCGTGGAGAGCCAGCTCGGGCGCTGGCCGATCGAGACCTGCCGCGTCGAGCTTCAAGCCGAGGCCCGCGAACTCGGCCGTTTCCACCGCGCCGGGCAGTGGCATGGCGCGGCCCAGATCAAGAACCTGACCCGCAGGGACGGCCACACCTGGCGCATCGACTTCGAAGAGACCTTCGGCGACCTGGTGCCGCTGCCGGTGGCGCAGGCGCTGGACATCGTGCTTTTCCTCAACTCGATCCCGCTGGTCGACCCGGTCAATGAGGCCGAATCCCGCCAGCTGCTGCCGCAACTGCTGGCGATCTGCCTGGGCGGCAACCCCGACCCCCGCGTGCGCGAGACGCTGGCGCGCGTGCGGCCATGGGTCAAGCGCCTGGCCTGGCTGAGCGCGCTGCTGCGCGGGCGCAACGCAGGCGGTCGCCAGCACAAGGACGCGGCCCGTCTGGCGCTGCTGGCCGGGGCCCTGGCTTCGGTCCTGTAAAGCCGCCGGTCAGCGCCGGATGGCGTTCGGGAAATACAGCGCCGTCAGGCTGCGGCTGTGCACCGGGGAGAAACCATCCGCATGGGCCGCCCCGGCCTCGCTGGCATAGCGGCGCCAGTCACGCACCCAGTGCAGGGAGTCGCAGACTTCCAGCAGGCCGATGGTCTCGCGGTCACCGATCAGGATGCCGTGCACGCGCAGGCCCAGCCCGGACTTGCACGACCGCAGCGCCGCCAGCGTGGCGGGGGTCACGCCAAACTCGCCGTCGCTCACGATCAGGATATCGGCCAGCGCCCAGGCCTGGGTGTGCACCAGGCTGATGGCGCGCTCCAGCGGGGTCTGCACGTCGGTGCCGCCGTCAAAGCTCTGGCCCATGACGGCCAGCAGGGCCTCCAGCCCTTCGACCGTGACCGCCAGTTCACGCTCGACCAGCTCATCCGGCCCTCCAAACGCCAGCAGCCGGCAGGCCCGGCCGGTTGCATGCGCCGTGCGCAGGGCCTGCAGCACGCAGGCCTTGGCCACGTTTTCCGGCGCGCCGCGCATCGAGCCCGAGGTGTCCAGGCAGATGATCATCGGCCCCTGCCCGCGCGGCGCGGGCTCCGGGGCCGCAGGCAGCACGCGGGCGGCGTCAGGCCGGGCCACCCATTGCGTGAGCACGGCTTCGTCCTCGTAGCTCAGCAACTGCGACTCGGCGAAGCGCGCGCGCCACAGGCGGCGCAACACCGGGTGGTGCAACTGCACCGCCTCGCTGGCGAGCATGCGCGCGATCTGGCCGGAGCGCTTGATGCCGCGCACCGCGCCGGGCTGGTCGGCCAGCCGGATCTCGATGGCCTGCATCGCCAGCGGGCGCAGCGGCGCGGCGCGTGGCGCCTCCTGCGCGCGCGGGGGCAGGTCGTCGCGCCGCTGCGCACGCCCGACCCGGTCGATGAACGCGGCCAGCCCCGGCAGCGCACGCAGCAGCTCGCCGATGCGCTGGGCCTCGCGCCATTCGCGGCTGTTCAGCCGCCCCTTGAGTTCGTCCCAGCGCAGATGCGCCAGATCGCCCAGCGTGCGCAGCAGCGAAAGCACCTCCTCCCAGCCCTGGCGCTCCACCGTCCAGTCGTCGCGGAAGGCCTGCGCCATGGCCTCGACGGCCAGCGCGCGCGGCTGGTCGGGCGGCCGGTCGATCAGCGTGTCGAGGTGCCACAGTGCGGTGCGCAGCACCTGCACGGTCAGCGGCTCGCTGCCCTGCGTCAGCGCGGTCAGCTCAAGTTCGCCGATGACGCGGCGAAGGGCACTGCTGGCCTGCGGGTCGCCGAGGTCGTGCGAAACATCCGGCAATGCGCCCGCCAGCAGGGCGCGGCGCCAGTGCGCCAGGCCAAGCAACCGCGCCGCCGTGGCGCCGCTGCTGCAGACCGTGGCCGACAGCCAGAGTTCGCGCGGCAATTGCGCCAGGGCGTGAAAGGGGGCGTTGAAGGCGGCGGCTTGCGAACCGGGATCCCACAAGGACCTTGAAGCGTCAGCCGTCGGGTGCGATTCAAACTGATGTGCCAACTCAAAGACCCTCACCCCAACCCTCTCCCCAAGGGGCGAGGGAGTCACAGCCAATACCGGCACGGTGATCACGCCCCCTCTTACCCCCTCTCCCGCTGTGCGGGTTGGGGTGAGGGCAGGCTTTAGCCACATCAGTTTGAATCGCACCCTCAGCCGTCATTGCGAGCGCAGCACGGCGATCCATGGGTTCGGAAGTCATCGATTGCAGCCGGTTGAGCGAAGGCTTCGGCGCGTCAGGCTGGCAAAGGCACGGGCCTGGGCGCATCGCCAGCCAGCGCCGGATCCACCGGCAGCGTGGCAAAACCTTCGCGCGCATCGTCCAGCCGGGCCAGCAGCGCACCCACCCGTTGGGCGTTGTCCTGGTGCACGGCCTCGATGGCATCACGCCAGCTCGGTGGCAGCCACAGGTGGCCTCGCGCCTGCGCCATCACCGCCTGCCCGGTGCTCACGACGGCCTGCAGCGCGGCCGCCGCGCGCTCGCGCGCCTCGTCCACCTGCGCCACGCGCGTCGCCACATGCAGCGCGCTGTAGCGCTTGAGGGCGCGCTCCGACACCAGACGCACCAGCCCCTGCTCGCTGTCCTGCGCGAGCGGTCCGGCGATGGCGCGAGCCAGCGCCAGCTTGCCGGCGCTGTCGTCGGACGCCGACGCGGGGGCGGACCATTCGATCTCCAGCTGCTTCTCAAAAGCCTCGGCAGTCCGCACCAGCCATTGCACGTCCACCGGCACCGCCTGCGCCACCTGCGCCATGAACCCCGCCTGCAGCGCCACGACCTGCGCCGGGCGCGCGGCCAGCACAAAAGGCAGCAGCCACAGATCCCACGGGTTGAGCTCGACCGCGCCCCGGCTCGCCGCCTGCACCTGCAGCAGTCCCACCAGCTTGCGCCAGCGCCGGTCCGACACGGCAATCTCCCGCGTCGCGCATATCGCCCTCGCCTGCACCAGCAGCGCCAGCACGTCGGGCGGCAGGGCCACCATTTCGGCGCGGATGCGCAGTGCATCCAGCCCGGCCTGCGACAGGCGCGGCTGCGGCTGCATCAGGCGGGCCGGCAATTGCAACAGGGCGGTGAACTGGCTGTCCGTGACGGGTTCCACCGGCACGCGCAGCGCGAAACGGTCGTAGAACGCGTGCAGGGCGTCGTCGTCGGGCACCTCGTTGGTGGCACCGACCACGGTGATCAGCGGCACCGCAATCCGACCGGCGCCGTTGTCGAACTCGCGTTCGTTGAGCAGCGTCAGCAGCGCGTTGAGGATGGCCGAATTCGCCTTGAACACCTCGTCGAGGAAGGCCACCTGCGCGGTGGGCAGGAACCCGTCGGTGAGCCGCTCGTAGCGGTCGTCTTCCAGCGCCTTGAGCGAGAGCGGGCCGAACAGCTCCTCGGGCACCGAGAACCGCGTCAGCAGCCGCTCGAAATAGCTCGCGCCGGCAAACACCCGGTGCAGCCGCCGCGCCAGCTCGCTCTTGGCCGTGCCGGGCGGGCCGATCAGCAGCACGTGCTCACCCGCCAGCGCCCCCAGCAGCAGCAGCCGCACGGCGGCATCGCGCTGCAGCAGGTCACGGTCGAGATCGGCAAGGCAGTCTTTGAGCGTCTGGGTGTCCATGGCGTGATGGTAAGCCGGTGGCGGCGCCGGCAATCCGGGCCCACGCGCACGATCTGCCAGTCACTCCTGTATCGATAGCATCTAGTGACCCTGCGACGCTGGGAAGAGGCCAAAAACTTCATGAATTCCCGCGAAAAACCGACATGACGGTGTCGCCCCCCGCCAACGGTCTGGCGTCGTCACGGGGCCCCGTCCATCGCGCTGTGTGCGCCAGCCCACAGACGACTGGCCTCTGGCGGCCAAGAATCGGAACCCTTCGTGAATCGGTCGCGCCACCGGCGTGTCCGCATTTCCTCCAACCCTTTCCGTCTGTGATCATGAAGCTTCCTGGCACCGCCATCGCACTATTCGCCGGCTTGACGGCCCTCGCAGCCCCGGCCCTGGCCGCCGATGATGGGGCCGCCTGCCGCGCCCTTGAAGACGACGGTTCCCGGCTGGCCTGCTATGACCGGGCCGCCGGCCGGGCAACGCCCATACCCCTGCCAGCGGTTGCCGCACCCACGGCCGCTCCGGGCGCTGCCGCCGTGACGGTCGCAAGCAGCCCGCCGCCCATACCCGCCCCGACGACGCGAAACTGGTGGACTGGCGGCGCCTACACGCCGCAGACCTTCGCCGAGCGCTGGGAACTCGAACAAGGCACCAAGGACGGCATCTTCAAGATCAAGCCGTATCAGCCCACGTACGTGATGATCGGGAACTGGCGCAAGGACACCAACCCGAACCCCTGCTCGCCCAATCCGCAGAACTGCGCATCGGGGCAGGACGCCTACATGCATGGCGACGCCAAATTCCAGATCAGCGCCAAGACCAAGCTCTGGCAGGACATCTTCGACACCCCGCTCGACCTGTGGGCCGCCTATACCCAGCAGACCTACTGGCAGGTCTACGACGGAAAAAATTCGCGGCCCTTCCGCGAGACGGATTTCCAGCCCGAGGCCTGGGTGACCCTGCCCCTGAAGCTCGGCCCCGAGTGGCTGCAGTGGCGCATGCTCAACCTGGGCATCTCGCACCAGTCCAACGGGCAGAACGATCCGCTGTCGCGGTCGTGGAACCGGGTCTATGCGACCTTCGGGCTGGCCGCGGGCGACCTGAGCGTGCTCATCAAACCCTGGTGGCGCGTTCCGGAGACCGGGAAGTCCGACAACAATGCGGACGTGGGCGATTACGCGGGCCGGCTCGAAGTGCAGGCGGTCCTGCCTTACGGCGCCAATGTTTTTTCAGCCACCTTGCGCAACAACCTGAAGAACAGCTCGAACACGCCGTCGCGCACCTCCATTCAGGCCGACTGGGCGTTCCCGCTGTATGGCCAGCTGCATGGCTACGTCCAGGCATTCCACGGCTGGAACGACTCCCTGCAGAACTACAACTTCCGCAACACCGGCGTGGGCATTGGTGTTTCGCTGACCCAGTGGCGCTGAGCCAAATAACTCCTCCATCAATAGCTTATGAAGACCATTTGACGCTGGGATAATGCCTTTTTGACGCCATTTTTCAGGGATATGGTCGCGCCACGTGCATCACGGCCAGGGCGGTGACCGTGGTGTCGGTTTAGCATGGCCACGGTGCTTGCACCCGGACTTGGCAACTCACCGGCACTGCTGGACAACTTGGGAGTTTTATGAACCGCACACACTTGCCGATCGTTATGGTCACCCTGTTGGGCATTGGCCTCGTCGCCTGCGGGCGCCAGGAAGACGCTCCGGCAGCCCCGGTCCAGGCCATCGATGGCATGCCCAAGGACGGCTCCAAGAAGGCGAATCCTACCGACAACACTCCCAAAGTCGTCGACCCGCTCAAAGAGGGCTATTGACGATTGGGGAGTCCGAACGGGGGTTCTCTCCCCGCGTGTTTGCCTGCGGATCAACGATCTGGTGGAGGGGGTCCGGGCGAGTACGGTCAAGGTGCGACCTGTTTATGACCACCAAACCGCTTTCTGACCCGGCGCACGCCATTCAGCCAGCTGTTGAGCCGCCGGCT